>NZ_JBWKNG010000017.1:0-165732 GCF_059415465.1 Pseudomonas sp. GW821-FHT10C09 | reverse complement strand
TGCGTCAACAGTCAGAATCGAGCCTAGTCCCTCCTCCTCCCTTCAAGTCCTACCATACAAGCGAGCCTGCTCGCGAAAGCGGTGTGTCAGTTGATGTGAATGTCGACTGATACTCCGCTTTCGCGAGCAGGCTCGCTCCCACAAGGGAACTGCGGTGGCTGTACTATTCAGGCAGCAGAAGTTGACGTTTGCGAGAAGGCAATGCGATTGCCAGTGCCAGAACGATCAACCCCGCCGCCACCGCAAACGTCACCCGCATGCCATTACCGGCAAACACCGCGCCCATCGCCGATGCCCCCGTGATCAACCCCAGATTGCGCGACAGACTGAGCAACCCGGCAATCACCCCGCGCTGATCGGCGCTGACATCGCTCATGACCAAGGTGTTATTGGCCGCCTGAAACAGCGCATAACTGCCAGTGATCACCGCGATGGGAACGACATAGCCCGGCACACCAAAACCCGCCGGCATGATCGCCAATACCCCGGCGCCCAACGCCAGGGTCGCCAGCCCGAACAGCGTCATGCGCTGCGCCCCGAATCGATCCACCAGACGCCCCGCCGGCACCCCGCCCAGCGCCGCCACCAGGGGACCGACCGACAAGGTCAACCCGACCAGCGCGGCGTTCAGCCCCAGCGTGCCCGAGAGATAAAACGGCCCGACCACCAGCGTCGACATCATCACCGTCGACACCAATGCACTCATGGCCAGGCTCGCACTCAGCCCTCGTTCACGGAACAGCGCCAGCTTGATCAAGGGCGACGTGGATCTAGCCTCGACCCACAGGAAAACTCCACCACCGACACCCGCAACCAGCAGCAACCCCCAATCACCCAACGTCATGGCCAGCGCATACGCGCCGAGCGTCAGCGCCAACAACAGCGTCCCCGGAAAGTCGAAACCACTGCGCCGAGCCACAGGCCGATCCGCCGGCAAACAGCGGTAAGCCAGTACAAAATTCAAGACACCCAACGGCACGTTGACCAGAAAAATCGTCTGCCAGCCGAACCCTGAAATCAGCACACCGCCCAACGAAGGTCCCAGCGTGGTGCCCATCGCCGACATCGTCCCCAGCAACCCCATGGCGCTGCCGGTCTGCGCTTTCGGCACCGTATCGGCGACAAACGCCACGGTCAGCGCCAACATGATCGCCGCACCCAAACCTTGCACCGCACGGGCCGCCACCAGCCAGCCCAGCGAAGGCGCGAGCCCACAGGCCAGCGAAGCCAGGGTGAAAACCACGATCCCGCTCAACAACAAGCGTTTGCGACCGATCAAGTCACCGAGTCGTCCAACGCTGACAATCAACGTCGTGATCGCCAGCAGGTACGCCAGGACTATCCACTGCACGCCCTGAAACGCTGCATCAAAGGTCTGAGCCAACGTCGGCAATCCGGCATTGGCGATGCTGGTGTCGAGGGAAGGCATCAACATCGACAGCGAAAGGCTGGCGAGTGCCCAGCGGACCGGGGCGGAGGACGTGAGGGGTTTCATGGGCTGGCCACTTCTGAAAGATTGGCTTTCAGCGTATGCGCGCCGCTGACATGGCGGAAGACGCAGCGTTTGCACTTGATACCTGCACGCAACGCCATGTCACCGCCAAGGCGTGCTAACGTTCAGCCATGACCATGCCCGATCTGAACCTGCTGATTACCCTCGATGCCCTGCTCGCTGAAGGCAGCGTCGCGCGCGCCGCTCAACGCTTGCGCCTGAGCCCATCGGCGATGAGCCGTGCGCTGGCGCGTTTGCGCGAAACCATCGGCGATCCGCTGCTGGTGCGCGCCGGCCGTGGGCTGGTGCCAACACCGCGAGCGCTGGAACTGCGCGAACAGGTCAGCCAACTGGTGCAGCACGCCGAAGCGGTGCTGCGCCCGGCCGAGCAACTCGACCTCAAGCACCTGACCCGCACCTTCACCCTGCGCACCAGCGACGGCTTCGTCGAAAACTTCGGCCCGGCACTCATCGCCCGTCTCGGCGAGCAAGCGCCCGGCGTGCGTTTGCACTTCCTGCAGAAACTCAACAAGGACAGCGCGCTGCTGCGTGACGCAAGCGTCGATCTGGACACCGGCGTGGTCGGCGACACCACCAGCCCCGAAGTGCGCACCCGTGCGTTGTTCCAGGATCGTTTTATCGGCGTGGTGCGCCCCGGGCATGCGTTGAGCGAGGGCGAGATCACGCCCGCCCGTTACGCCTCGGGTCGGCACATCCTGGTCTCGCGACGCGGGCGCGACAGCGGGCCGATGGATGATGCGTTGCAATCACTGGGGCTGGCGCGAGACATCGCCACCATCGTTGGCGGCTTTTCCGCTGCACTGGCACTGGCCCGCGCCTCGGACCTGATCGCGACCGTGCCCGAACGGCACACGCAAAACCTGCGTGCCGGTTTGCACAGTTTCCTACTGCCGATCCCGACGCCGCCGATCACGATCTCCATGCTCTGGCACCCGCGTATGGATGCGGACTCGGCGCATCGGTGGTTGCGCGACTGCGTTCGTGAGGTGTGTGCGCAGGCTCAATAGCCCTCACTTCGACCAGACCGCTTGCGGAACACACACCACCCCCTCGAACAACAACCGTGCGGTGCGCATCAACCCGCACCCGGCCAATTGCCCTTCCTTCAGGCGCAATTCCACGGTGAACTCGCCGGTGGGATGCTCAATCGACAACCGTCGCACGTCGCCCTCGCCAACGCTGGCCAGCCCCGTCGCCACCGTATCCTCGATCAAACACGCCGCGGCGACACTGACCGCACCGAATACGCCGATGCTGGTGTGGCAACGATGCGGAATGAAGCTGCGGGTACTCAGCGCCCCACCCGCTTGCGCCGGCGCCACCAGGCACATTTTTGGCACGTTACGCTGGCGTACATCGCCAAGATTCATGAGCGGTCCGGCTTGCAGGCGGATGGCTTCGAGACGGGCCTTGAGTTCGACGTCAGCGTCCAGTTGTTCGGGGCTTTCATAGCCGCTGCAACCCAGCGCCTGGGCGCGGATCAGCACCACCGGCATGCCATTGTCGATGCACGTGACGTAAACCCCGTCGAACATATCCAGGGCATTGCCGGTCGGCAGCAACGCACCACAACTGGAGCCGGCGACATCCTCAAACTCGACGATCAGCGGCGCGGCATGCCCCGGCACGCCATCAATCCGCGCATCACCTGAGTAGCGCACGCTACCGTCCGGTGTGGGGACATGCGCGACGGCGATCTGTCCGGTGTTTTCCATGAAGATTCGCACCGGGGTTTCGTCGCCGGTCACGGCCACCAATCCACGTTCGATGGCGAACGGGCCCACCGCGGCCAGGATGTTGCCGCAGTTCTGCCCGTAATCGACGCGGGCCTCTTCGACCAGTACCTGGGCGAACAGATAATCGACGTCCGCCTCGGCGCGCGAAGAAGGTTTGATGATCGCGACTTTGCTGGTCAGCGAATCACCGCCGCCGAGGCCGTCGATCTGACGTTTGTCCGGCGAGCCCATGACCGCCAGCAGCACTTGGTCACGCAGCGCCGGCTGATCGGGCAAATCGCCCGCCAGAAAATACGCGCCCTTGGACGTACCGCCACGCATCAGCAGGCACGGAATGCGGGTTTGTCCCATGGTCAGTCTCCGAGTTCGTCGAGGCTGTCGACATAGCGCAAACCCTTCTCTGCCAACCGGCCCCGCATGTTGTAGATATCCAGACCCAGCTCGCCCTTGGCCAGGCGCAAGGCTTTCTGTTCTTCCAGGTCGGCACGGGCGCGGCTGGCGTCAACCACCTGCGGCACTTCGGCGCGACGCACAATGACTACGCCGTCATCATCGGCCACCACCACATCCCCCGGATTGACCAACTGACCGCCACACACCAGCGGCAGGTTGACCGAGCCCAGGGTCTCTTTGATCGTGCCTTGGGCACTGATGGCGCGGGACCACACCGGGAAGCCCATTTCACGCAGCGTATGGGTGTCGCGCACACCGGCGTCGATCACCAGGGCACGCACGCCATGGGCCTTCAGCGACGTGGCCAACAGGTCGCCAAAGTAGCCATCGGTGCACGGTGAACTGGGGGCAACCACCAGGATGTCGCCGGGCCGGCATTGCTCCACCGCCACATGGAACATCCAGTTATCGCCCGGTGCGACGAGCACCGTGACCGCCGAACCGCTGATGACAGTGCCCTGTTGGATCGGTGTGATCGACGAGGCCAGCAAGCCCTTGCGCCCCTGCGCCTCATGAATGGTCGCGACGCCAAAACGTCCGAGTTCATCGACCAGCGATGCCTCGGCCCGAGTGATGTTGCGCAGCACAATGCCGGTTTTTCCGATGTGCTCGCTCATCCGAGGTTCTCCGTCACACGGGGGAAGATGCTCTGGTAGCCCTCGCCATAAATGATGTTGCGGGTCGAGGTGATCCCGACGTTACGTTTGGCTTGCACGCCACGTTGCAGCGCGACACGGGTGTAGTACTCCCACAAATGTTCCTGACCGGCCATGCACTGGATCGCCGCGTACTTTTTGTCCCAGACATCGGTGATGTCCAGCAACACGTCCGGGCGCCATTCGCACTGCTCTGGCTGGTGCGGTTCGAAGCTGTAGACCGGTGGCGCGCCGACGATTTTCTCGCCCGGTTTGTAGCCCTCGGCCTGGGCGATGATGCGTGCCTCTTGCGTCAGGTTCATGGCCAGTGGGTGATCGTAGTTGTAAGGGTCTTTCAGCGAATGGCTGAGGACGAATTCCGGCTGGACCCGGCGAAACACATCGGCCAGGCGGAACAGCGTGTCCTTGTCGGCGCGCATCGGGTAGTCACCGATGTCGAAGAACTCGACGCTGGCGCCAAGAATGTCGGCGGCGGCCTGTGCTTCTTCGCGGCGTGCGTCCTTGACCTTCGATTCGCTCATGTCGCCCTTGCGCCAGAGCTTGGCCGACTCACCGCGCTCGCCGAACGACAGGCAGACGATGTGCACGTTGTAGCCCTGCTGCGCATGCAGTGCGATGGCACCGCCCGCACGCCAGACGAAATCGGCAGAGTGTGCGCTGACGACCAGCGCGTTTTTGGATGACTCGATCATTGCGGGTGCTCCTCCTGCGTGTCGAAAGAGCATCGCACCGGGGCCCATCGGTGGAGTAATGCGTTCGAGTGTTCGAGGTATGCGTTTTTTTTATTGCCTCCCCTCAAGCACAGAGGCATAGTCCGGCGAAACGTGGACCCGTCGAGCATGAACCCATGGAAACCCCTGAACTTCCCAGCCTGATGCACGTGCGCGCCTTCGTCCGGGTGGCTGATCACGGCAGTGTTTCCAAGGCGTCGGTGGCGCTGTTTCGCGCCCAGTCGGTGGTCACCCGCTCGATTTCCGAGCTGGAGGCGCGGCTTGATGTGCCGCTGTTCGAACGGCACGCCAACGGCATGCGCTTGACCGATTTTGGCGAACGCCTGTTACCCCGCGCACGGCGGGTGCTGGCGGAACTGGACAGCGTGCCGAAGTTGCTGGGCGCCGGCGACAAACTCGCCGTGGAGCCGTTGTATCTGTTCCAGGCCCGACGCCTGCAAGTGTTCGTCAAACTCTGTGAAACCCACCACATGCAAACCGTGGCCAGCCTGTTGGGCCTAAGCCAGCCGGCGGTCAGTTCGACGCTCAAGGTGCTGGAAAGCGGTTGCGGCCAAACCCTGTTCGAGCGCACGCCTCGCGGGTTGCAGCCGACCCGGGCCAGTCATGAAATCCTCTTTCCGATCCGCCGGGCGTTGAATGAACTGCGTCATCTGGACACCGACATCACCGCCATTCGTGGGGCATTGCAAGGCGTGGTGCACGTCGGCGCCCTGCCCTTGGGCCGCACGCGCATCCTGCCCGAAGCGATTGTGCGCCTGGTGGCCGAACACCCCGGCATTCAGGTGATCACCAACGAGAGCCCGTTCGATTTGCTGGCGACGGAACTGCGCGCCGGCGATGTGGATTTCATTTTTGGCGCCTTGCGCTCAGCAGCGTACGCCAGCGACCTGGTCGGCGAGTCGCTGTTCACCGAAGACATGGTGGTGTTGGCGCGACGTGATCATCCGCTCGCCACGCAAACGGATTTTCACCAGGCGCTCGGTGCCACGCAATGGGTGCTGCCGCGTGCCGGCTCGCCCGCCAGAAAGATGCTCGATGACTGCTTCACCGGGTTCGGCATCGCCGCCCCACGGCCCGTGGTGGAGAGTGCCGACATGGCGATCATTCGCGGGCTGTTGCTGCGCTCGGACATGCTCGCGGCGGTGTCCGCCCATCAACTCGAACAGGAAATTGCCTCCGGCGAGCTGTGCATCCTGCCGCTGCGGCTGCCACAGACCACCCGCGCCATCGGCCTGACCTACCGCAACGCCAGCCTGCATTCACCGGTGGCTCAGGCGCTGATGGAGATGATCCGCCGGGTGATTTGCGAGGAAGCGACCGAGGTCCGGCAGGGGTTTGTCGGTGACTGAGTAATCGCCATCGCGAGCAGGCTCGCTCCCACATTTGATCTTCGTCTTACACAGATTTTGTGTTCACTGAAGATCTACTGTGGGAGCGAGCCTGCTCGCGAAGGCGGTAGCCCATCAAACGATGGGCCATCAGCCTGTCGTCAGAGCAAGCTCAGCGGATAGCTGATGATCAAGCGGTTTTCATCAAACTCATTGGTGCTGTAGTCGCGACGAATACTGGAGTTGCGCCATTTGACGTTGAAGCTCTTCAACGGGCCGCTTTGTACGGTGTATCCCAGCTCCGACTCACGCCCCCACTCCTTGCCGTCAGTGACGGTGCCAGTGTGGATGTTGTCGCCACTGATGTAACGGTTCATCAGCGTCAGGCCAGGCACGCCCAGTGCGACAAAGTTGTAGTCATGACGCAGCTGCCAGGATTTCTCCCGGGCACTGTCGTAACTGCTGTTGTAGCTATCGTTGGCCAGGGTGCCGCCGCTGGTGCCGTTGACCCGCATCCACGCATCATCGCCCGTGAGTTTTTGCAGCCCGACGTAGAAGGTACTGCCGCCATAACGCGCCGACAGCAGCGCCGAGACCGTACGGTTATCCAGATCACCCGCGCGGGCGCTGCCGTCTTCACTGCCCCAGAAATAGCCCAGGTTCGCGCCGAGGGTCCAGTCCCCCAGTGGCTGACTGTGGACGATTTGCAGGTATTGCTGCTGGTAGATGTCCTTGAGCTGCGCGTTCCACGCACCGATCATCGTGCGTTTGTCGTTGAAGCTGTATTCGCCACCGACAAAGTTGAAACGATCAGAGGTGAACGCAGTTTTGCCCTGCATGAACATGTCTTCCATGCTCGCATCGTTGCGTGGGCTGTTCTGCCGGAACTGACCGCCGTACAGGCTCAGGCCAGCCAGTTCCTGCGAGGTGACCTGCCCGCCCTGAAAGGTTTGTGGCAACGAACGGCCATCATCGGAACGCAGGATCGGCAGCACCGGCATCCACTCGCCGACCTTCACTTCGGTCTTGCTCACTTTCATCTTCCCGGCCACCGCCAGCCGACCGAAGTCATCGGCGGGACGTCCGTCGCTGCCAATCGGCAACAACTGCGTACCGCCCGTGCCTTTGCCGCCATCCAGCTTGACCGACAGGAGGCCGAGCGCATCGACGCCAAAACCCACCGCCCCCTGAGTGAACCCCGAACGCGCGTCGAGGATGAAGTTCTGCGTCCACTCCTCGGCCTTGCCCTGCGGGTACGCGGGGTTGGTGAAGTTGCGGTTGATGTAGAAGTTACGCAGGTTCAGGTTGGCGCTGGCGTCTTCGAGGAATCCGGCCGCCGAACCCGCCAACGGAAATGCCGAGGCCATGGCGAAGGTGCAGGCGATACGAGGGTTAACCGTGATTTTCATTGTTATTGTTTTCCGATTTTTGGGTAAAGAAAGGCCCTGCGCCCGCCGAAGCCGGGCACAGTGAGATCAAACAAAAAAGTGCAAGGGGCGGCCCGGGAAGCGCCGCGAGAATGTCGGCGCGATCAGCGCGGTGCTTTACCCGCCACCGAATAGAGCACTTGCTGATTGCGGGTTTTCATGAAGTCTTCCAGGCTTTGCCCACGCATGGCTGCGTAGACCTGCAGGTTGGGAATGCCCAGCACCGCTGCGAGTTTTTCCAGCACAAAGAAGATCGCCCCGTAGTGGATCAGCCCGCGCCAATCACGGCGACGCAGCAGATCGCGCTCTTCGTCGCTCAAGGCGCTTTCATCGAACAGCGCCTCGGGCGCATCGAGAAAACGCTGACGCCACTCGGGCTCGATCATGCGGTGCAGAAACTTGTTCAGGCGATAACCCTTGGCGCTGCGTTCCAGGGTGAACGGGTACGTCCCTTGCAGTTTCTCGATCCCGGCCAATTGGTGTTGCATGTGCTGCACGTGACGCGCGTTGACGTCGGCAGGCACTGGTTGATCCTGGTTTTCCAGGAGCAAGGTGGCGATGCCGGTCATCGACGGCAGGTAATAATCCTGGTGCTGGTTTTTCACCGTGGCCGACAACGCGCCGCGCATGATCAGCCAGGTGATCACCTCGGAGCCTTCCATCCCGCCGAGGGTGGCGTACTCGGCGTGGGTCATTTCGGTCAGGCGCACCGGGTCGTTCACCAGCAGATCGATGAACTGCGCGTCCCACTCCGGGTTATTGAACCCGCAACGCTCGCCATGCACCTGATGCGATACGCCGCCGGTGGCGACGATCGCGACCTTCAAGTCTTCAGGGTAGCTTTCGATGGCCCGGCGCAGGGCCTGGCCCAGCTTGTAGCAGCGCAACGCACTGGGAATCGGGAACTGCAACACGCCCACTTGCAGCGGCACGATCTGCACCGGCCAATCCGGCTCGCACGGCAGCAGCGCCGACATCGGCGAGAAGAAGCCATGATCCAGTGGCTTGTCGCGGAAGAAACTCATGTCGAACTCATCGGCCATCAGACTCTGACCGATGTGTCGCGACAGGGCCGCATGCCCGCCAACCGCAGGCAGCGAGCGTGGATTGCCGCCCTCGTCGGCGACCTCGTAACGCTCATCGACCCCAAGGGAGAACGCGCCGTAGTGGTCGAAGAAAAACGAGGTCACATGGTCGTTGAAGATGTAGAACAG
Source organism: Pseudomonas sp. GW821-FHT10C09 (assembly GCF_059415465.1). Lineage (NCBI taxonomy): Bacteria > Pseudomonadati > Pseudomonadota > Gammaproteobacteria > Pseudomonadales > Pseudomonadaceae > Pseudomonas > Pseudomonas sp. GW821-FHT10C09. The sequence goes on along the minus strand of NZ_JBWKNG010000017.1, from coordinate 156,674 downwards.
CACGTCGGGTTGCCGCTCTTTGAGCCAGACCTTGATCGGTTCGAAGCCTTCGAAAATCGGCGCCCAGGCCGCCTCGTTCTGTTTGTCGTGATCGACAGCGAAGCCGATGGTGGGAGTGTGTGAGACCGCGAGGCCACCGATGATGCGTGCCATGACAAATTCCTGTGTTTGAAAGAGATTATTGCGCCAGCAAGGCCCGGTTCACCCGGCGCCGTGCATGACCGTTGGCCAGGATCGCCAGCGCGGCGATAAAGGCCGGCACGCTCAACAGGGCGAACAGCAACGGCAGACCCAAGCCGAGGCTGAGCACCGCACCGCCGATGAGAGAACCAAAGATAGCCCCGAAACGCCCGATGCCCAGCATCCAGCTCACCCCGGTGGCGCGGAAAGCGGTCGGGTAATAACCCGGCGCGAAGGCGTTGAGCCCGGTCTGCGCACCGCTCATGCAGAACCCCGCCGCGACCACGCCGATGGCCAGCAGGCTCGACTCAAGACTGAAGGCCCCCAGCAGCAGAATGAACACACCGCCCAACGCATAAGAAGTCGCGATCACCGCGTTCGGATTGCGTCGATCCATGGCCCAACCGACCAGGATCGCACCGACGGTGCCGCCAATCTGAAACAGCCCGGTAATCGTCGCTGCGCGTTCGATCGACAAACCGCCTTCGCGCAACAGCGTCGGCATCCAGCCCATGGTCAGGTAGATCACCAGCAGGCCCATGAAATAGGTGAGCCACAGCGCAAACGTGCCGAGGCGGAAACGCTCGGTGAACAGCATCCGCACCGGGGCTTTTTGCTGCGCCTGGGGCTCGGTCATGATGAATTGGGTAGCGCCGGTGAACGTCCCGCCCAACTTGTTCAAGACCTTGGCAATCTGGCTGGCGGGGGCATTGTGAGCGGCCAGAAAACGCGCCGACTCGGGCAACAACAGCCACAGGAACGGCACCAGCAACAGCGGCAGGATCCCGCCAAAGAGCAGCACCGCCTGCCAGCCGTGCCCCGGAATCAGCCATGCCGCGACAAAACCGCCCAAACCCGAACCCATGTTGAAGCCGGTGAACATGATGGTGATGAACAGCGAGCGGTTGCGCTCCGGCAGGTACTCGGACAGCAATGTCGTGGTGTTGGGCATGGCCGCGCCCAGTGCCACGCCCATGAACAGCCGCAATGCCGCCAGTTCGTAGGGGTTACGGGCGAACGCACAGGCCAGGCTCAACACACTGAAACCGGTGACAGCGCACAGCAGCACCTTCTTGCGCCCCAGGCGATCGGCGTATGGGCCGGCCGTCAACGCACCGATGGCCAGACCGACCATGCCGGCGCTCATCACCGGGCCGAACGCTGCTTTGGACAACCCCCACTCCTGAATCAGCGAAGGCGCGATAAAGCCCATGACCGCGACGTCGAAACCGTCGAACAGCACAATGAAAAAACACAGGGCCATGATCAGCCACTGATAAGGCGCAACCGGACGGTTGTCGATCCATGCCTTGATGTCGACGGTTTCAGTACTCATGCATTCACCTTCTTATTTTTTTGAAATTGCAGCAGGCGTGGCGTCGATGCGCGACGGTCAACCTGTTGGGCGTGACTCTAAAGCCGCAGCCGCCTGCACCGCCTCTGGGAAATCCTTAAGGGGGTATCGGTTTTTCTTATCGGGCCGAATCGGCGAACCGGGGCTAGACTTAAAAACCCCGGGCTTGGGCCGCACCGGTCAGGTCATTTGAGGTGAGGAACTGTCATGAGCGACACAGACGATCTGCGCAAATACTCCTCCCAGGTCATCGACGGCGTCGAAGCCGCACCTGCCCGCGCAATGCTGCGCGCCGTGGGTTTTACCGATGCCGACTTCAAGAAGCCGCAGATCGGCATCGCGTCCACTTGGGCGATGGTTACGCCGTGCAACATGCACATCGACAAGCTCGCCCTTGAAGTCGAAAAAGGTGCCAACGCAGCGGGCGCCAAAGGCGTCATTTTCAACACCATCACCATTTCCGACGGCATCGCCAACGGCACTGAAGGCATGAAGTATTCGCTGGTGTCGCGCGAGGTGATCGCCGATTCGATCGAGGTGGTGGTCGGTTGCGAAGGCTTTGACGGCCTGGTGACCGTGGGCGGTTGTGACAAGAACATGCCGGGCTGCCTGATCGGCATGGCGCGGCTCAATCGCCCGTCGATTTTTGTCTATGGCGGCACAATTCGACCCGGCGCGGGACACACCGACATCATTTCCGTGTTCGAGGCTGTAGGGCAGCATGCGCGGGGGGATATCAGCGAGATCCAGGTCAAGCAGATTGAAGAAGTGGCGATTCCCGGTCCCGGCTCCTGCGGCGGGATGTACACGGCCAACACCATGGCCTCGGCCATTGAAGCGTTGGGCATGAGCCTGCCGGGGTCCAGTTCTCAGGACGCGGTCGGCAGCGACAAAGCCTCAGACAGTTTCCGCGCCGGCCAGCAGGTCATGGAGCTGCTCAAGCTGGACCTCAAACCCCGCGACATCATGACCCGCCAGGCCTTTGAAAATGCGATCCGCGTGGTCATCGCCCTCGCCGGCTCGACCAATGCGGTGTTGCACCTGCTGGCCATGGCGAATGCCGTGGATGTCGACCTGACGCTGGATGACTTCGTCGAACTGGGCAAGGTGTCGCCGGTGGTGGCGGACCTGCGCCCCAGCGGCAAGTACATGATGAGTGAACTGGTGGCCATTGGCGGTATCCAGCCGCTGATGAAACGCATGCTCGCCGCCGGCATGCTGCATGGTGATGTGCTGACGGTGACCGGCAAAACCCTCGCGGAAAACCTCAAAGACGTCCCCGACTATCCTGAAGGCCAGGACGTGATCCTGCCCTTCGACACGCCAATCAAGAAGGACTCGCACCTGGTGGTGCTGCGCGGCAACCTCTCGCCTACCGGCGCCGTGGCCAAGATCACCGGCAAGGAAGGTTTGCGCTTTGAAGGCACGGCGCGGGTTTATCACGGTGAGGAAGGCGCGCTGGCCGGGATTCTCAATGGCGAGGTCAAGGCTGGCGATGTGATCGTGATCCGCTATGAAGGGCCCAAGGGTGGGCCGGGTATGCGCGAGATGCTGTCGCCCACTTCGGCGGTGATGGGTAAAGGGTTGGGCAAGGAAGTCGCGCTGATCACTGATGGGCGTTTCTCCGGTGGCTCGCACGGGTTTGTCGTGGGGCATATCACGCCGGAGGCGTTTGAGGGGGGGCCGATTGCGTTGGTTGAGGATGGAGACAGGATCACTATTGACGCGGAAACCCGGCTGATTACGGTGGACGTGACCGACGCGGTATTGGCCGAGCGCAAGACCCGTTGGGTGCGGCCGGAGTCCAAGTACAAGCGTGGGGTGTTGGCGAAATATGCCAAAACAGTGTCGAGTGCTTCGGAAGGGGCTGTGACGGATAAGTATCTTTAGGGGTTCTTGTGCTGCCTGATCCACCGCTTTCGCGAGCAGGCTCGCTCCCACATTGGATTTGTGAACAACCAAAATCTAATGTGGGAGCGAGCCTGCTCCGGGCGGCGTTCCGACGAAGGCGTCCTGCCAGACACCATCAATTCAAAGCCTGAACCGATCCACCGACTGCGACAGTTTCCCCGCCAGACTCGACAACTCATCAGTCGTCGAAGCCGTCTGCCCGATCACCTTGCTGTTGCCTTCCGACATCCCCGCAATCATATCCACCTGATGCGCAATTTCGTTGCTGGCCAGGCTTTGCTCGCCGATGGTGCGGGTAATGTCGTTGACCAGTTGCGTGGTGCTCAGCGTCGCGTCGAGGATTTCACGAATCGCGCGCTCGACGTCGGCGGTCACCGCCATGCCTTTGTCGACCTGCGCCACGCCCGCTTCCATGCTGGTCACCGCTTCGCGGGTGCTTTGCTGGATGCGCGCGACCATGCTGGCGATTTCCTGGGTGGAGGCGCTGGTGCGGCCGGCGAGGTTGCGCACCTCGTCGGCAACCACGGCAAAGCCACGGCCCTGCTCACCGGCACGGGCCGCCTCGATGGCAGCGTTCAACGCCAGCAGGTTGGTCTGGTCCGCGATGCCCTTGATCACCTGAATGATGTTGAAAATCCCTTCCGACTCCTTGTCCAGCGTGCGAATCACCTGAGCCGACTGCTGCGCGGAGCGGGCAATGCCGTCCATGTCTTCGACGACCTGATGGATCACCCGACCGCCATCCTTGGCCAGTGACTCGGCCTGGTTGGCCATGTCCAGCGCGCGTTCGGCGTGGCGGGTGATTTCCTCGATGCTCGCGGTCATTTCGCTGGCGGCGGCGGCCATGGTGCTGGCCGCGGCGCTTTGCTGCTGGCTGCTGTCGGCGACTTGATGGCAGCCGCTGCTGAGTTGATCACTCATGCCGCTGACGCCATGGGCATTGCTGCGCACCACCTCGATCATGCCGCGCAGGTCGCGTTGCATGGTCGCCAGGCTGCGGATCAACGCGCTGGCTTCATCCTTTTGTGTCGGCTCGACAATCGGTTCGCTCAAGTTGCCGTGGGCGATGCTTTGGGCGATTCGGCTGGCGGTCTGCAACGGCCCCATGATGCTCATAATCACCCAGCGCCCCTGAATCAGCAGCAACACCAGGCTGGCGATCAGCACGATGCCGAGGGTGAAGTTGGCACTGTGGATGGCTTGCGCCGTGCCTTGGCTGGTCTGTTGCGTGTTGGTTTCGATCAACTCGCTGAGCGCACCCATCTGGTCTTCCAGCTGACTGAACGCGGTATTGAAAGTGCCCAGTTCCTTTTGCGCCGCTTCAGGATTTTCCAGCGCCAGGCCGACGATACGCTCGGCTGCGCTGATGTAGGTGTCGAGGCTCGGTTTGACCTTGTTCAGTGCGGTCTTGAGGGTGTCGTTGACCGGCAGCTTGAGGTTATCGCCCAGCACTTCACGAAAATGAGCCGTATGTTCCTCGATGGAACTGTGTACTTCAGCCTTGCTGCTGGTGCTTTTGCCCAAGCCGACCAGCATCGCCGACAGCACATCGGCGCGCAGGGCGTCATGCATCATGTCGGCTTCGAGGTGGTTGCGCAGCGCGGTCATGCTGATCTCGCTCTCGCTCACCGCGTCAGCCATCTGCGTGTTGCCCACGTAACTGACCAGGCTGACGATCAGCGCGGTGAGCACACTGGTGCCGATCAACAAGAGTAAACGGAGTTTTATCGACATGGTGCAGCCCTCTGTTGGCACGTCGGCATTATTCAAAAGCTATCGACTGCGAACGCCACATATTTAAGGCTGGGCCGGTTCTTTTCGCCTTTTGCGACATGCGGTAGGCAAAGCCGCTGTTTTGGCGCCCTTGGGTCCTGAACCTAGTTTCAAAACCCCAGTCATACAGGCGCCTTGAATGCCCACTTACCGTCGTCTCTGATCAGAGCTGTCCGCCTCATGCACCCGACTGTCCTCGCCTTGCGCCGCGCCTCGCTGTGTCTTTTGCCTGTGTTTGCTCTATTTGCCTCCCCCGTTCATGCCAATGGCGAACGCCAACTGGTGGCGGCAATCAACGACTACCGCGCCCATCCCCAGCGCTGTGACAGGCGCCCGGCACAACGCCTGGCACCGCTGGCGCTGAACTCCAACCTGGCGTTGCCCATCGGCTATGGCGGCGGTTTGCGTGATCGGCTGAAGGCTTCCGGCTATTCCGCGGTGACCGTACGCAGCATTCGGGTGGTCGGCGCGCAGGATGCCGATGAAGCGTTTGACATGCTTCAGGACGATTACTGCGGGGCGCTGCTGGACGGCCAGTACGCCGACATTGGTGTCAGCCGCGCCCGAAGTGAATGGCAAGTGGTGCTGGCACAACCGGTGCTCGACCACAAGGTCGGCGATACACGAGCCGTCAGCAAAGCCTTGCTCGCGCAGGTCAACGCCGCGCGGGCCAAACCGCGGATGTGTGGCGGTCAGCGATTCTCCGCCGCGCGGCCGCTGAGCTGGAACCCTGCGTTGGGCGCCGCCGCACAAGGGCACAGCAAGGCCATGGCCTACGGCAACTACTTCGCCCACCGCGACCCCGACGGCGACATGCCCGCGGATCGAGCGAGGGCCGCCGGTTACCGCGGCCGGCAGATCGGCGAAAACATCGCCGCCGGGCAGAGTTCACCCAACAAGGCGATGGCCGGATGGCTGGCCAGCCCAGGACATTGTGCGAATTTGATGAACCCGATGTTTACTCAGGTAGGCGCTGCGTATGCGGCGGATGCGCGAAGTGATGAGGGGGTGTATTGGACGATGCTGTTCGGGGCGCAATGACCTTCGGCCAGCCACGCAACCTTCCGGCCCATTGAAATCCTGTGGGAGCGTGGCTTGCCCGCGACGAGGCCATCAGCCCCACAAGCAATCCCCAACAGAAGCATTAGACCCAACAACCTCGCTGCATAGAACCGAATGCAATCAAAAACCGCGTTTAGTCCGGAACCCGGCCTTCCAGACACTTTACGTGTGCAAGTCGGCAAAGTTTGGCGAACTATACTGATTGATCAGATTTCTCATGTGTCATGTAGAACGTCGACACCCGCGCACCTGTCAGGCGCCCCGTGCCATTTGCCAACAACTTGATCCCGAGCCGATTTTGCCAAGGAACGAATGGCAAGCAGTCCCCCGATTGCTGTATGGCCAACGGGTGTGGAGAAGAGCATGAACTACAAGCTTTTTACCGGCGTTGTATTTGCGGTCGCGACAACAATGGCCATCCCGGTTGGTCTGTCCAGTGCCTGGGCTGCGGAACAGCGGGCATTGGCTTCGGATGGAGCGGATCATGTAGGGGCTGGTCAGGTCGCCTCCGATGGGTCGGATCATGTGGGCGCTGGTCAGGTCGCTTCCGACGGTTCCGATCATGTTGGCGCTGGACAGGTCGCTTCCGACGGTTCGGATCATGTCGGCGCTGGTCAGGTTGCTTCCGACGGTTCAGATCATGTCGGCGCTGGTCAGGTTGCTTCCGATGGTTCCGATCATGTTGGCGCTGGACAGGTCGCTTCCGATGGTTCGGATCATGTGGGCGCCGGTCAGGTCGCTTCCGATGGTTCGGATCATGTCGGCGCCGGTCAGGTCGCTTCCGATGGTTCGGATCATGTCGGTGCCGGTCAGGTCGCTTCCGATGGTTCGGATCATGTCGGCGCCGGTCAGGTCGCTTCCGATGGTTCGGATCATGTAGGGGCTGGTCAGCTGGCTTCCGACGGTTCGGATCGCGTGGGTGCCCCTCGTCTCGCGTACTCCTCACGTGTGGGCGTTGGCTCTGATCGCGTCGCGTCGAATCTGATGTCCGGTAGCTACACCGACCAGTTCAACGCGCCAAGGTAATAACAGCCGCTGAGGCCCTGCCAAAAGCCATGGGAAATACGTTCGCCAGCGCCAGCGTATTTCCCGGGCTGCCGCCCAAATGCGGTCAATCTCACCCCCGACAATAAAAGCTTTTGCCTATCAGCCCCGAATACTCCACCTATTAGCTGACTTGCAGATAGGCGTCTAACCTTATCCCAGCGCTGGCGTCAGCCGGCCGGTTTTGAGCTGATAAGGAGACAGGAATGAGTCAGAAACATGACTAAGCCTGCCGTGGGCCACCGTGATTGCACCTCGTTTTTTGCTGTACCGATAGCCGTGTGATCAAAACAATCAGTGAATCGAACTGCTGGCCCAGCAGCCTGTGTCATTGCTTTCGCTCGTCGCTATTCCAGAACCCACAAAGGGCCGGATAGCCCGGATGAACACGACCAAAGGTAGCTCGCACATGGCAAATGAATCGAAATGCCCGTTTAACCACGCCGCCGGCGGTGGCACGACGAACCGCGATTGGTGGCCGAACCAGCTGAATCTGAAAATCCTGCACCAGCACTCGTCCCTGTCCGATCCCCTGGACGAGGGCTTCAACTACACCGAAGCGTACAAAAAACTGGACTTTGCCGCGGTCAAACGAGACCTCACGGCACTGATGACCGATTCGCAAGACTGGTGGCCAGCCGACTTCGGTCACTATGGGCCACTGTTCATTCGCATGGCCTGGCACGCCGCGGGCACCTATCGAACCGGCGATGGCCGTGGCGGGGCCGGCTCCGGCCAACAACGCTTTGCGCCACTCAACAGCTGGCCGGATAACGTCAGCCTCGACAAGGCACGCAGGCTTCTCTGGCCGATCAAGCAAAAATATGGCCGCAACATTTCCTGGGCCGACCTGATCGTACTCACCGGCAACGTCGCGCTAGAGTCCATGGGCTTCAAGACTTTCGGCTTCTCCGGTGGTCGCGCCGACGTCTGGGAACCGGATGAGGACGTTTACTGGGGTTCGGAAAACAAATGGCTGGGGGGCGACACCCGCTACGACAAGGCGCAAAAAGCCGTGCAAGCGCCCGGCGATGTTCCACTCGTGGCCGAGCCTGGGAGAAATGAAGACAGCCGTACCGATCAGGGGCGCAATCTGGAAAATCCACTGGCCGCCGTGCAGATGGGTCTGATCTATGTGAACCCGGAAGGTCCGGAGGGCAATCCCGATCCCGTCGCTTCGGCACTGGACATTCGCGAAACCTTTGGCCGCATGGCGATGAACGATGAAGAAACCGTAGCGCTGATCGCGGGCGGTCACGCCTTCGGTAAAACCCACGGCGCAGGTCCCGCCGACAATGTCGGCGCCGAGCCCGAAGCCGCTGGTCTCGAACAGCAAGGCTTTGGCTGGAAAAACAGTTTTGGCACCGGCAAAGGCGCGGACACCATCACCAGCGGCCTGGAAGTGACCTGGACCACCACACCGACAAAATGGAGCAACAACTACCTGGAAAACCTGTTCGGTTTCGAGTGGGAACTGAGCAAAAGCCCCGCCGGAGCGAACCAGTGGGTGGCAAAAAACGGTGCCGGTGCCGGTACTATTCCGGATGCACACGACCCGTCGAAACGGCGCAATCCGACCATGCTGACCTCGGACCTGGCCCTGCGCTTCGACCCGATCTACGAGCCGATTTCGCGGCGCTTCCTGGCCAATCCCGATCAACTGGCCGATGCCTTCGCCCGCGCCTGGTTCAAGCTGATCCACCGCGACATGGGCCCCCTCTCCCGCTACCTCGGCCCGGAAATGCCGAACGAAGAACTGCTGTGGCAAGACCCGATCCCGGCGGTCGATCATGCCTTGGTCAACGACAGCGATGTCGCCGCACTCAAGAGCAAAATCCTCGCCGCCGGCCTGTCGGTTTCGCAGCTTGTATCAACCGCTTGGGCAGCGGCTTCGACCTTCCGCGGCTCCGACAAACGCGGCGGTGCCAACGGCGGACGCCTGCGTCTGGCTCCGCAGAAATTCTGGGCAGCCAATCAGCCGGAACAACTGGCGAGCGTGCTGACGAAACTCGAAAGCATCCAGAACGAGTTCAACAGCGGCGGCAAGAAAGTCTCGCTGGCGGACCTGATTGTGCTAGCCGGTAACGCCGGCGTGGAGCAAGCGGCAAAAAACGCCGGGCACACCGTCACCGTGCCATTCACGCCAGGACGGATGGACGCCTCACAAGAGCAAACCGATGTGGAGTCCTTCGGCTTCCTTGAACCGATTGCCGATGGCTTCCGCAACTACCTGAAAACCCGCTACCGCGTATCGGCCGAGCAATTGTTGATCGACAAGGCACAATTGCTGACGCTCACCGCGCCAGAAATGACCGCGTTGATCGGCGGCCTGCGCGTGTTGAACACCAACGTCGGACAAACCCGCCACGGCGTGTTCACCCAGCAACCGGAAGCGCTGACCAACGACTTCTTCACCAACCTGCTCGACATGGGCGTGGAATGGAAACCGACCTCCGAAGCCGCTGAGGAGTTTGAAGGCCGGGATCGCAAAACCGGTCAGGTGAAGTGGACCGGGACGCGGGTGGATCTGGTCTTTGGTTCGAATGCGCAATTAAGGGCATTGGCTGAGGTGTATGCCAGCAGCGACGCGAAGGAGAAGTTTGTCAAAGACTTCGTGGCGGCATGGACCAAGGTGATGAACCTGGATCGGTTTGATGTGAAGTGAGGCACCTGTTGAACCTGTGAGGCCTTGGATAGGCCTCCCCGACCCGGTGACAAGGGCTGGGGTGGCCTGTCTCGGCGCCGATCGACACCACAATGAAGATCCCCTGTGGGAGCGAGCCTGCTCGCGAAGGCGGTGTATCAGTCAGCATTGATGTTGAATGACACACCGCCTTCGCGAGCAAGCCCGCTCCCACAGTTTTGATTGTGTGGTGTCAGTTTATAAAGCCTCGACCCCTCACCGACCAAGGATCAACGCTCTCGATAACGACTATGCCCAAGGGTGTTTTTTCATCACAGGGCTCCAGCACTACAGTGGCGACATCTTCTTCCCACACTCTGGAGCAACATCATGAAAAGCATCATCGGTCTTGGTTTCGCCCTGTCGGTCCTTGGCGCTACGTCCGCTATCGCCGCCCCGCATGCCACCTCGCAGGTTGTCGCTGCCGTCAAGGTCAGCCAACCAGCAACACTGAACGTAAACACCGTCGGTCTCGATCACAAGGACAGCCAGCCAAGCACACTCTACGTCGCTGAAAACCGTCCTGAATTCGGTTCGAAGTATCAGCGTTATTGATCAACAGCTTTGCGCCGCTTGAACCAGAAACCCCGGGTAGATCCGATCTACCCGGGGTTTTTCTTTGAGAGCAGAAACCTGAGGGAGACAAGGCTCCCACTGTTACGTTTATCTCAACAGGTTTTCGACAAGTCGTGCGGCAAGGGCTTTGGCCTGCAGCGCTACGTCGGTGACGGCGGTGCTTTCCCACCACATGCCGCGCAACGGCGGGCCCATGGCGAACAGGCGATAAGCGACCTGGCCATCGTCGTCCAGTACGGCACCGTCGACCGCCGCCGCGATCCCTAATGCCAACGGTCCCGGCCGGATCAGCCCGCGCGCCAGCAATTGTTGCGGCAACGGCCGAGCGACGCGGCGCCAGTCATATTCGATACCGCTGGAGTTGATCAACGCCGCGCCGTGCACCACACAGGTGTCGGCCTCGCCACGGCGGCGAATGCGGATGCTGACGCCGCCCTGCGACACAGGCTCAAGCCCCTTGAACGACGCGGCCTGAATGCGCAATCGCCTTTCCCCGTGCAACCGTTCCACCAGGGCCGCACTCAACGGCGGCGAGCGGTGGTGATGACTTTCCCACCATGGCCGCACATGCCGCACAAACTGCCGACGTTGCAGGTCCGTCGCCTGATTCCACAACCGTCCGATGTGCGCCCGCACGGTATCGAGCGGTGCTTGCCAGTCAACGCCTTGGGCGATCGCCTCACGGCAATGCCGACGCAGTTCACGCACCAGTTGCCGGGGTGTGCGAAGGCTGTGATCCTCGGCCAGAAAATCTACCCAGGCCGGCGGTTGCCGACGCACATGCGGCAGAAAGCCGTGGCGGGAAAACACTTCGATAGGGCCGCGATGCCCGGCCTGTTCCAGCGACACCACGGCATCGACCATGGTCAGGCCAGAACCAATGATCAGCACCGTCGATTGTGGATCGAGTTGGCGCATTGCGGCGACATCCCACGGATCGAGTGCTGCGGCGTTCAAACCACTGGACTCGGTCTGTGGCGTGCGCGCGGCGGGGAACATGCCTGTTGCCAGCACCGCATAAGAGCCCTGCAAGCGTTGCCCGTCACTCAAGGTCAGCCGTACCGAATCGTCGTCCGTTTGCAGATCGATCACTTCAGCCTGCACATGTTCGACCGTGGAGCCATTCAACGCCCCGACGGCTTGCGCTTCGGCCAGACGTTGCTGCACGTACACGCCGAACAGCCCGCGTGGCGGGAACAACTCGCTGATCGGTACCGGTTGCTCGGCAGATTCCGGCCAGCCACCGGCGGCGATGTGTTCGGTCAGCCACTGCGTCAGGTCATCGGCATTGTCCGGGTCGACACTCATGCGCGCCGCATTGCCGTTCAGCGTATGGCCCAATTCGACGGCACTGTAGGCTTCGCCCCGACCGAGCTCGGCACGCGGCTCGATCACCAGCACCGAACGGCGGCCCGGCAAGCGCAACAACTGCGCCGCCAGCATCGCGCCGCTGAGGCCGCCGCCGATGATCAGAACGTCGGCGTGGCGGGTGTCGTCGGTCGTTTGTGCGCTTTGGATTTCGCTCATGCCATGCTCGTTGGTCAGATGGAAAGCTGCTGCGTGCCACCTTAATGTGTTGCTCTCCAGCGCACAAACCCGTCCTTAGTAGGAGTGAGCCTGCTCGCGATAGCGTCTACGCAGACACCACTTTCTTCTCCTGCTGCCGCAACGCCGACAAATCCCGATACCCTGCCCCCGGATGACTCTCCGGCAACCGCGCCCCGCCCCCAAACAACTTCTCGCGCAAAGTCCCCGGCGCATACTCGGTCTTGTAGACCCCGCGTTTCTGCAACTCCGGCACCAGCAACTCCACAGCATCGATAAAGGTTTCATGGGTCAGCGCGTAAGCCAGGTTAAACCCGTCAACGTCGGTCTCCTCCACCCACTCTTGCAACAAATCGGCGACCGTCTCGGGGCTGCCGACAAACAACGGCCCAAACCCGCCAATCCCCACCCAGTCCGCCAGTTCATTGGGGGTCCAGACCTTGTTAGGGTCCGCCGTGGAAAACGCTTCGACCGCCGATTGAATCGCATTGGTGTGCACATGCTTGAGCGGCTCATCGGGCTTGAACTGACTGAAGTCGATACCGGTCCAGCCAGAAATCAACGCCATGGCGCCTTCGTAACTGACCCAGGTTTTGTATTCCTCGAACTTGGCTTTGGCTTTCGCGTCGGTTTCACCGAGGATCACCGTTTGCAGGTTGAAGATCAGGACTTTCCTCGGATCGCGCCCGGCCTCGGCTGCACGTCGACGAATGTCGGCCACGGTTTTCTTCAGCAACACTTTCGACGGTGCGGCGACGAACACGCATTCGGCATGTTCGGCCGCAAACTGCTTGCCACGACTTGAAGCACCGGCCTGATACAGCACTGGCGTGCGCTGCGGCGAAGGTTCGCAGAGGTGAATGCCCGGCACCTGGAAGTGTTTGCCGACGTGGCGGACTTCGTGAATCTTGCTCGGGTCGCTGAAAATCCGCCGCTCGCGATCACGCAAAATCGCGCCCTCTTCCCAACTGCCTTCCCAGAGCTTGTAGCAAACCTCCAGGTACTCCTCGGCGAAGTCGTAACGGGCGTCGTGTTCGGTCTGATTCTTCTGGCCGATGTTCTTCGCGCCACTTTCCAGATACGACGTGACGATGTTCCAGCCGGCGCGGCCCTTGGTCAGGTGATCCAGGGTCGACAGGCGTCGGGCGAACGGATACGGATGCTCAAACGACAACGAGGCGGTCAGGCCAAAGCCCAAATGCTCGGTCACCAGGGCCATGGGCGGAATCAGTTGCAGCGGATCGTTGACCGGCACCTGCGCAGCCTGACGGATCGCCGCGTCACCGTTGCCGTTGTAGACGTCATAAATGCCCAGCACATCGGCAATGAACAAGCCGTCGAACTTGCCGCGCTCGAGAATTTTCGCCAGGTCGGTCCAGTATTCGAGGTCCTTGTATTGCCACGAACGATCGCGTGGATGCGCCCACAAGCCCGGCGACTGGTGGCCGACGCAGTTCATGTCGAAGGCGTTCAGGCGAATTTCGCGGGAAGTACGTAGGGGTTGGGCTGGGGTTGTCATGGGCCGACTCCGGGATTCTGATAAAGGCTCCAGGACCTTTTGCAGGAGTCGTGCCCGAATACTATCTCCAGCTATTTCAACAGGTTGGTGAATCTTTCGAGAAAAATCTGCAGCTGTAGAAAAGCAAAGTGTCTATCCACTGTTGACTGGCAAACAGTCAGATCACCACGTTGCGCACGAACCGCGCCGCTACCGGGCCATCGTTGCGATAGGCATGGGGCTGGTTACTGGCGAACATGAAAAACTCGCCGGCAGCGATGCGCTGTGGCGTATCACCCAACATCAGGGTCAGGCAGCCTTCGAACACGTAGATCTGTTCGCTCCAGCCTTCGGCGTCCGGTTGCGACGGATAAACCTCACCGGGTTGCAGGCACCATTCCCATTGTTCCACTTCGCGAGTCGCGGTGGCCTTGGACAGTAGAACGGCTTTGCTGCCAGGGATTAAACCGGCCCAGGCCACTTCGTTGATGCGACTCGGGTCGCGAGCGTCCGGGGCCTGAATCAGGTCACTGAACCTGACGTCCAGCGCTTCGGCCACGCGGTCGAGGGTGGTCAGGCTGACGTTCTTCTCGCCCGCCTCGATGGCCACCAGCATCCGGCGGCTGACCCCGGACTTTTCGGCCAGCGCGGTCTGGCTCATGTCGGCGGCGTGGCGCAGGCGTCGAACGTTTTGGCTGACGTGCTGGAGGACCGAAGCCCGTTGCGTGGAATCTTTGTGCACTATATTGCTCACTCGGTGGGGTTGGGCAGTATACTGCGCAACATTCGGCGCATTGTGCGTCCCCCTCAGGTAGCGTGCAAGGTCATGACGTCGGTGAACTCTTCTTCCCCCCGTTTCTCGCGGTTCAGCAAAGCCGAGTGCGTGCTGGTGCTGATCACCATGGTCTGGGGCGGTACTTTTTTGTTGGTGCAGCACGCCATGACCGTCAGCGGCCCGATGTTTTTCGTCGGCCTGCGCTTCGCTGCTGCCGCGATTCTTGTTGCGCTGTTCTCCTGGCGCCATCTGCGGGAGTTGACCCTGTTCGAACTCAAGGCCGGGGCGTTTATCGGCGTGGCGATCATGCTCGGTTACGGCTTGCAGACCGTGGGTTTGCAGAGCATTCCCAGCAGTCAGTCGGCGTTTATCACGGCGTTGTACGTGCCCTTTGTGCCGTTGCTGCAATGGCTGGTGCTGGGACGTCGCCCGGGGTTGATGCCGAGTATCGGGATCATGCTGGCGTTTACCGGGTTGATGCTGCTGTCGGGGCCCGCCGGCGCTTCGTTCAATTTCAGCCCCGGTGAAATCGCCACGCTGATCAGCGCGATTGCGATTGCCGCAGAGATCATTCTGATCAGCACCTATGCCGGTCAGGTCGATGTACGGCGGGTGACGGTGGTCCAATTGGCAACCACCTCGGTGCTGGCGTTTTTGATGGTGGTACCGACCCAGGAACGCATTCCGGACTTTTCCTGGCTGCTGCTGTGCAGCGCGTTGGGGTTGGGCGCGGCGAGTGCGGCTATTCAGGTGGCGATGAACTGGGCGCAGAAGAGTGTTTCGCCGACCCGGGCGACCTTGATTTATGCGGGCGAGCCGGTGTGGGCCGGGATTGTCGGGCGGATCGCCGGCGAGCGGTTGCCGGCGATTGCGCTGGTGGGCGCGGGGTTGATTGTGGCGGCGGTGATTGTCAGTGAGTTGAAGACCAAGGGTAAGGGTGTGGCGGCGGAGGAAGAGTCGGAGCCAGAAACATCGGTTGAACCTTGATTGCTGGGTTGCCGGATAGATCGCCTTCGCGAGCAGGCTCGCTCCCACAGTTGATCGCGGTGTACTCGGATTATGTGTACACCAAAGTTCTCATGTGGGAGCGAGCCTGCTCGCGAAGGGGCCAGACCTGCTGAACACGGGTCCTGGAAACAATGTGAATCCGCCTTTTTCCGTCTACCGTGTAGGATTCTGCGACAGCTTGGCGTTTGGCGATCTTGGGAGTGGCACGTATGATGCTTCACAAACTTCCGCAGATTAGAAGCCTATGTCCCTGATAGTTCTACTGCTTCTGCCTTTTATCGGCAGCTGTCTGGCAGCCGTCCTGCCACACAACGCACGCAATACCGCCCCCCTGCTGGCCGGCCTGATCGCACTGATCGGCACGGTCCAGGTCGCGCTCTTGTACCCGCAAATCGCCCATGGCGGCGTGATCCGCGAAGAATTCTTCTGGTTGCCGAGCCTTGGCCTGAACTTCGTCCTGCGCCTGGACGGCTTCGCCTGGTTGTTCTCAATGCTGGTGCTGGGCATCGGCACCCTCGTCTCGCTGTACGCGCGCTACTACATGTCGCCGGACGATCCGGTGCCGCGGTTTTTCGCGTTTTTCCTGGCGTTCATGGGCGCCATGCTCGGGCTGGTGATTTCCGGCAACCTGATCCAGATCGTGTTTTTCTGGGAGCTGACCAGCCTCTTCTCATTCCTGCTGATCGGTTACTGGCACCACCGCAGCGATGCACGACGCGGCGCCTACATGGCGCTGATGGTTACCGGCGCGGGCGGATTGTGCCTGCTGGCGGGGGTCATGCTCCTCGGCCATGTGGTCGGCAGCTATGACCTGGACAAGGTCCTGGCCGCCGGCGAGCTGATTCGCGCACATGCCCTCTACCCTATTCTGCTCCCCCTGATCCTGATCGGCGCCTTGAGCAAAAGCGCACAATTCCCCTTCCACTTCTGGCTGCCCCACGCGATGGCGGCCCCGACACCGGTTTCGGCCTATCTGCACTCGGCGACCATGGTCAAGGCCGGGGTGTTTCTACTGGCACGGCTGTGGCCGTCGCTGTCCGGCAGCGAAGAATGGTTCTACATCGTCAGCGGCGCCGGCGCCTGCACCCTGTTGTTGGGCGCGTATTGCGCGATGTTCCAGAACGACCTCAAAGGGTTGCTGGCCTACTCGACCATCAGCCACCTCGGCCTGATCACCCTTCTATTGGGCCTGAACAGTCCGCTGGCCGCCGTGGCCGCGGTGTTCCACATTCTCAACCACGCGACGTTCAAGGCCTCGCTGTTCATGGCCGCCGGGATCATCGACCACGAAAGCGGCACCCGCGACATTCGCAAGCTCAGCGGCCTGATCAAGCTGATCCCGTTCACCGCCACCCTGGCCATGGTCGCCAGCGCATCGATGGCCGGTGTACCGCTGCTCAACGGCTTCCTCTCGAAAGAGATGTTCTTCGCCGAAACCGTGTTCATCAATGCCACGGCCTGGGTCGAGTGGAGCCTGCCAATCGTCGCGACCATCGCCGGCACCTTCAGCGTCGCTTATTCGCTGCGCTTCACCGTCGACGTGTTCTTCGGCCCGACCGCCACCGACCTGCCGCACACCCCGCACGAACCGCCGCGTTGGATGCGCGCACCGGTGGAATTGCTGGTGTTCACCTGCCTGGTCGTGGGGATGTTCCCGGCGCAAGTGGTCGGTTCCATCCTGGCCGCCGCAGCCCTGCCGGTGGTGGGCGGAACCCTGCCGGAATACAGCCTGGCGATCTGGCACGGCTTGAACGCGCCGATGATCATGAGCCTGATCGCCATGTCTGGCGGCATCGTGCTCTACCTGCTGTTGCGCAATCAGCTCAAGCGCGGGCGCTTCAAATACCCGCCGGTGATTGGCCGATTCAACGGCAAGCGCCTGTTCGAGCGCGGCTTGGTGATCATGATGCGCTCGGCCCGTCGTCTGGTGCGCCGGATCAGCACCAACCGTCTGCAAACCCAATTGTTCCTGGTGGTCCTCGCCGCCGTGCTGGCCGGGTTGATCCCGATGCTCCACAGCAGTTTGAGCTGGGGTGACCGGCCGAAAATTCCGGGCTCGATCGTGTTCGTGACCCTGTGGTTGCTGGCGATTGTCTGCGCCCTCGGCGCGGCGTGGCAGGCCAAGTATCACCGGCTCGCGGCCCTGACCATGGTCAGCGTCTGTGGCCTGATGACCTGCGTGACCTTCGTCTGGTTCTCCGCACCCGACCTGGCCTTGACGCAACTGGCGGTCGAAGTGGTGACCACGGTGCTGATCCTGCTGGGCCTGCGCTGGCTGCCACGGCGGATCGAAGAAGTCTCGCCACTGCCAAGCAGCCTGCGCAAGGCGCGCATCCGCCGTATCCGCGACTTGCTGTTGTCGACCGTGGTCGGTGGCGGCATGGCCTTGCTGGCCTACGCGATGCTGACGCGCCAGACGCCCAACGACATTTCTTCGTTCTACCTCAGTCGCGCCCTGCCCGAAGGCGGCGGGAGCAACGTGGTCAACGTGATGCTGGTGGACTTCCGTGGCTTCGACACCCTCGGTGAAATCACTGTGCTGGTGGCCGTGGCCCTGACCGTGTTCGCCCTGCTGCGACGCTTCCGCCCGCCGAAAGAAAGCCTGCAGCTGCCGGCGCAGCAACGCCTGTTGGCTCCAGACGTGGTCACCGACCTGGTCAACCCGCGCCACGCCAGCGACACCGCACTGGGTTTCATGATGGTCCCGGCGGTGCTAGTGCGCCTGCTGCTGCCGATTGCCCTGGTGGTGTCGTTCTACCTGTTCATGCGCGGACACAATCAACCGGGCGGCGGTTTTGTCGCAGGGCTGGTGATGTCGGTGGCGTTCATCCTGCAATACATGGTCGCTGGCACGCAGTGGGTCGAGGCACAAATGAGCCTGCGACCGCTGCGCTGGATGGGCACCGGGTTGCTGTTCGCCACGGTCACAGGACTTGGCGCGATGGCTGTCGGTTATCCGTTCCTGACCACCCACACCTGGCATTTTTCACTGCCGGTACTGGGCGACATTCACATCGCCAGCGCGCTGTTTTTCGACATCGGCGTGTACGCCGTGGTGGTCGGTTCGACGCTGTTGATCCTCACCGCCCTCGCCCACCAATCGGTTCGCGGCCACAAAACTGCGGCCCAACCCAAACCCGTCGCCACGCAAGGAGCCGTCTGATGGAAGAAGTCATCGCAATCGCCATCGGCGTGCTCGCGGCCTCCGGCGTCTGGCTGATCCTGCGGCCACGGACCTTTCAGGTGGTGATGGGCCTGTGCCTGCTGTCCTATGGCGTCAACCTGTTCATCTTCAGCATGGGCAGCCTGTTCATCGGCCGCGAGCCGATCATCAAGGACGGCGTACCGCAGGATTTGTTGCACTACACCGATCCCCTGCCGCAAGCGCTGGTGCTGACCGCCATCGTGATCAGCTTCGCCATGACCGCATTGTTCCTGGTCGTGCTGCTGGCTTCCCGGGGCTTGACCGGGACCGACCATGTGGATGGCCGGGAGCCTAAAGAATGAATGCGATGACGCACCTGATCGCCGCACCGATTCTGCTACCGCTGCTGACCGCCGCCATCATGTTGATGCTCGGCGAGAAACACCGTCCGCTGAAGGCCAAGATCAACCTGTTCTCCAGCCTGCTCGGCCTGGGGATTTCCGTGTTGCTGCTGCAATGGACACAAACCACTGGCGTGCCGGGTTCCATCGGCGTGTACCTGCCGGGCAACTGGCAAGTGCCGTTCGGCCTGGTGTTGGTGGTCGACCGCCTGTCGGCCTTGATGCTGGTGCTGACCGGGATCATCGGCGTCAGCGCCTTGCTGTTCGCCATGGCCCGTTGGGACGGCGCCGGTTCAAGCTTCCACGCGCTGTTCCAGATTCAATTGATGGGGTTGTACGGCGCGTTCCTGACCGCCGACCTGTTCAACCTGTTCGTGTTCTTCGAAGTGCTGCTGGCGGCGTCCTACGGCTTGATGCTGCACGGCTCGGGCCGGCCGCGGGTGTCGGCGGGCCTGCATTACATTTCGATCAACCTGTTGGCCTCATCGCTGTTCCTGATTGGCGCGGCGCTGATCTATGGCGTCACCGGCACCCTGAACATGGCCGACCTGGCGCTGAAAATCCCGCTGGTGCCGGAAGCTGATCGCGGTTTACTGCATGCCGGAGCGGGGATTCTCGCGGTAGCGTTTCTGGCCAAGGCCGGGATGTGGCCGCTGAACTTCTGGCTGGTGCCGGCCTACTCCTCGGCCAGCGCACCGGTGGCGGCGATGTTCGCGATCATGACCAAAGTCGGCGTCTACACCTTGCTGCGCTTGTGGACATTGCTGTTCTCCGGTCAGGCCGGGGCGTCCGCCTACTTCGGCGGCGACTGGCTGATCTACGGCGGCATGGCGACGATCGTCTGCGCGGCGCTGGCGATTCTCGCGGCGCAACGCCTGGAAAGGATGGCCAGCCTGAGCATTCTGGTGTCGGCCGGGATCCTGCTGTCAGCCATCGGTTTCGCCCAGCCAAACCTGATCGCAGCGGCGCTGTTTTATCTGGTCAGCTCGACCCTGGCGTTGAGTGCGCTGTTCCTGCTGGCCGAGTTGATCGAGCGCTCGCGTTCGGTCAATGAACTGCCGCTGTTCGACGACGCCGACCTGATTGCGCGACCGGCGCCGGCCGCGCAACCGCTCAAAGGCATCAACCTCGATGACGATCAGAAAGCCGTGGTCGGCCAGGTAATTCCCTGGACCATGGCCTTCCTTGGCCTGAGCTTCATTGCCTGCGCACTGCTGATCATCGGCATGCCGCCGCTCTCCGGGTTCATCGGCAAACTCAGCCTGCTCAGTGCCCTTCTCAACCCGCTGGGCCTGGGCAATGGCGTCGGCGAACCGGTGTCGAATGCGGCGTGGGGGTTGCTGGCGTTGTTGATTCTGTCGGGGCTCGCCTCGTTGATCGCGTTCTCGCGCCTGGGCATCCAGCGCTTCTGGACCCCGCAAGAACGTCCATCACCGCTGCTGCGCCGCTTTGAATGTGTGCCGATCATCGTCCTGCTGGGGCTGAGCATTGCGTTGACCTTCAAGGCTGAACCGCTGTTGCGCTACACCCAAGCGGCCGCTGACGCCTTGAACAATCCGCAGCAATACGTAATGGCCGTGCTCGGCACCCGTGCGGTACCCAGCCCGGAAGCCAAAGCGGCGATGGCGGAGGTTCAACCATGAAGCGACTGTTTCCTGCTCCCTGGCTGTCCTTGGCCCTCTTGCTGTTATGGCTGGTACTGAACCAGTCGATCAGCCCTGGCAACCTGTTACTCGGTGTGACGCTGGGCTTCTGCGCGCCGTTGATGATGCGCCGGTTGCGACCGCTGCCCATTCGAATTCGTCGTCCGGGGGTGATCCTGCGCTTGCTGCTGGTGGTCGGTCGCGACGTGGTGGTGTCCAACCTCGCCGTGGCCTGGAGCGTGCTGAACGCGGGTCGCCGTCCGCCCCGCTCACGCTTCATCAAGGTGCCGCTGGACTTGCGCGACGCCAATGGCCTCGCCGCACTGTCGGCGATCTGCACCGTGGTGCCTGGCACCGTCTGGTCGGAACTGGCGCTGGACCGCAGCATCCTGTTGCTGCATGTGTTCGATCTGGATGACGAAGCGCTGTTTATCCAGCACTTCAAGGCGACCTATGAGCGCCCCTTGATGGAGATCTTCGAATGAGCGCATTGCTGTCGAACGCCATCCTGGCGAGCCTGTTCCTGTTTTCCGTAGCGATGATCCTGACGCTGCTGCGCCTGTTCAAAGGCCCATCGGCGCAGGATCGGGTACTGGCGCTGGATTACCTGTACATCATCGCGATGCTGATGATGCTGACGCTCGGCATTCGTTATGCCAGTGACACCTATTTCGAGGCGGCGCTGTTGATCGCCCTGTTCGGCTTCGTCGGCTCGTTTGCCCTGGCGAAATTCCTGCTGCGTGGCGAGGTGATCGAATGACTGGCGAACTGTCGCTGTGGGTTGAGATTCCGGTAGCGATTCTGCTGCTGCTCAGCAGTCTGTTTGCGCTGATCGGCGCCATTGGCCTGGTGCGGATGAAGGATTACTTCCAGCGCATGCACCCACCGGCGCTGGCGTCGACCTTGGGCGCGTGGTGCGTGGCATTGGCGTCGATCATTTACTTTTCCGCGCTTAAATCGGGGCCGGTGCTGCACGCCTGGCTGATCCCGATTCTGTTGGCGATTACGGTGCCGGTGACAACGTTGCTGCTGGCTCGGGCGGCGTTGTTTCGTAAGCGCATGGCTGGGGATGATGTGCCGGCTGAGGTGAGTAGTCGGCGGAGTGAGAGTGGGAGTTAAGCCTGGAGTCTTTTGTTGACTGGGCTGGCCTCTTCGCGAGCAGGCTCGCTCCCACAGTAGATCTTCAGAGGACACAAAATTTGTGGACCATCCAGATCCTGTGGGAGCGAGCTTGCTCCGGGCGGCGTTCCGACGAAAGCAATTTCAGCAGCAGCTCAAATCCAGGCCACTGCCAACAACCCCGCACCCAACACCACACACAACGGTGAATACACCCAGGTATCGAGCCGGGCGAACTTCGAATCCTTCACCTCTTTGAAAAACCCTACCAGGTTCGAATCGCCAATCGCCCGGGCGAACATCAGTATCGCAATGCCACTGATCACCCATTGCAGCCAGCCGTCCTGCACCGCCGGCAAACACAGCCCGACCCGTAGGCACACCAGCATGGCGATCAGCAGAGGCCCCACCGCCACCAGCAACGTCACCATCCCCGACGGCTTGAAGGCTGGCCTTGATTGCGCGCCGCCCTCCCCGGGCAATCGCGGTACCGCCGCCTCGCTGCCCACTTTACCGCCCGACGCCCAATACACGTGGACCAGGCTGATCATCAGAAAGATTGAAGACATCCATTGTGCAACCAACAGGTTCATATTCAGTTATCCATCCAGTGAGAGCACACGTGCTCCGGGCGGCGATAGCGAATGCATTTGTGTGGAGCACCTGTTTACTTCAGGTCGGCGGAGACCTTATCAGCCACCTCCTTGGGTAGCCATGCCTTCCAGACGTCCGGGTGCGCCTTCATGAATGCTTCTGCGGCCTGGCGGGGCGGGGTGTGTTTTTCGCTCATCTCGGCCAGGGCCTTGTTCAATGGATCGATGGGCAAATCGACCTTGCTGAAGAACTCGGTGATCTGAGGGTACTGCTTTTGAAACGGCGTAGACACGCCGATGGACAGCTTCGAGGCCAGTGAACGGGTCGGCTTGGGATTTGGATTGTCAGCGTCGGTCAGGGTTTTCCAGGCTTCGGCGTCGAAGGGTGGTTCCTCCAGCTGGATCAGCTTGAAGCGGCCGAGCAAGGGCGTCGGTGACCAGTAATAGAACAGCACCGGCTTGCCGCGATGGATCGACGAAGTGATTTCCGCGTCCAGCGCTGCTCCGGAACCGCTGCGAAAATTCACGTAGCTGTCGTTCAAGCCATAGGCGGTGAGCTTCTGCTTGTTCACCACTTCCGAGGTCCAGCCGATCGGGCTGTTGAGGAAGCGGCCCTTGCCAGGGGTTTCCGGGTCACTGAACACGTCTTTGTACTTGAGCAGGTCGCTGACACTGCGCAACCCCGGCGCCAGTGGCTTGATGCCTTTGGCCGGATCGCCCTTGATCACGTACTCCGGAACCCACCAGCCTTCAGTCGCGCCCTTGACCGTATCGCCCAGGCTGGCGACCTTGCCTTCGGCCTCAGCCTTGACCCAGACCGGGCTGCGACCTGCCCACTCTTCACCAATGACCTGAATGTCATTGTTGGCCAGGGCGGTCTCCAGGGTAATGGTAGTGCCCGGCAAGGTATCCGTCGGTAGCCCGTAGCCCTTCTCGACGATGATCCGCAAGATATCGGTGATCAGGCTGCCGCTTTCCCAATTCAGGTCGGCGAAGTGGATGGGTGCCTGGGCGGCGAATACCGGAACGGGTGACGTCAACAACCCGAAACTGGCCACGGACGCAGCCAGTAACCGTCGAAATCCTTTCATGCTTTTGCACCTCGTGCTGTTCACAGCAATAGCAGGATGGCCTGATGAAAGACCGCGAGCCTCAAAATATTCAGTCAATTGACTGTAGTAGAGGATCCTGATTTCGAGGGGCAGGAATTAATTTTCGGAAGATTCCTGCAAGAGGGATAGCTCTCTTCTGACCATGCTGGCGTACGCCGCCGGGCGCAGCGCATAAATGTGTGACGCCACCCAATTCAGCCAGGCTCCCTGCAGAACAGCCTTTTGCTCGAACAACCGAAGGGCTTCAGCGTGGGCACTGGCCTGGTTCTGTTCGTGGAAATCGGCGCGGGTCAGGCTCATTACTCGCTGGCCTTGAAGGTCACCAACTCGCCCTTGCGCCACTTGGCGGCTTTGGCGGTCACGGCTTTCAGGGTTTTGGTCAGGCCTTCCTGCAGCTGTTGATGAGCGGCAAACACCATCACCACGCTATGACCTTCCTTGAACACAATCGCCTGACCATCGGCGGTGGTGACAAACGCGTAATCGCCCAATCCATACACCGTCAGTTTGATTTCGCGAAACTTGATGTCCAGCTTGCCGCCTTCGCGACTGGGCAGTACCGAGGCGCTGAAATGATCACCAACCTTGAGTTTGAGCCCTGGCTTGTCATCAACCACCAGCGCTTCTTCGGTGTCGATCTCGGCAATGTAAATGCCTTCGGCGTTCTGTTCGGTGACATAGACAAAACGAGATTGAAACTGTTTAACCAACTTTGCGCGCAAATCACCCAGCACGAACAAAGCATGCATATCGAGATTACTTACTGCCAAGGAAACATCCCCACATCTGAAATGGATGCTGCACGCAGGAAAAGCGCGCAGCAGAAAAAAGCGGCCATGCCGAAGGTCTAGCAAAAAAACCGGGTTGAAATCCTGATCCGGGCAGAGGGCTCATGCATCGCGAGGTCCGTGAGCGTACTGGAATAACACTCGCGCCGTCTTCCCTCAACGTCGTCAGATGTTGAAGGAAAATGCCCTTCTTGCTGCCAGAAGAAACAGGACTACCAACTTTAAGGAAAAAACCCTACAAGAAAAGCACTTTTCCGACATATCGCCCGCAAAAAATTGCTTTAGATGGACACCCTTGATGGCGATTCTAGAGCAGCGATGCTGACAGAGACCAGCCAAAACGGCGTACATACGTCGGCAAAACAATGAAAAGGACTTCATATGTGCACAATGACTCACTTTGCAACCACCCAGCCGACTTACACGCACAACACCTTGGCGCTGTCGCAGGCGTTGTTCGATCAACCTCCCTTACACCCTGACAGCCCTTCCCGGCCAAGGTTTCAGGTGGTCCTGGCCGGTAACGCGTTTTTCCATATCAAGGAAACCTCCACAGGACGCGTCAGAGGTTTCCGCGGTGACCACAACCAGGCTTGTGCGCTTGCCCGCTCACTTGAGTCCCGCGAATAAAGCCTCCCCTGAGTTCATTCCAATAGACGTTTCGTCATACCGTCGAGTTAACTCAGCCGTCGGCGGGCAACTACTGCCATACTGCCCGCCCCATGAAACCCGTTCCCACGTCGGACGGTGCTCAAAACAACAAAACATTTCCAAGGGAAGACTGCTACGTGACGGAATTTGATATCGGCGAATTTATTATCCGGGGCGAAGCCAGAGAGATCGACGGCGAATTCCAGGCAGTGATAGTTTTGCGCGCCAAACCGAAATTGACCACGGTGACCTATCACCAGGTCGAGAAAGATCGCTGGTTCAAAACAGCAGATGTCGCCGCCGTCGCCGCTCAGGAAGCGGCCAAAGAACTGAAGGCAGCCGTCGATGCAGGGGCATTGAAAGCCTGATCAGCAAATTTGCCGTCTATGCTCACTCCTGCTTTGGAACATCCATCGAACTCCTGAAGCGCGGCCTCCTCAGATGCAATGAAGCCGCCCTTCAGTTCTCGCATTCGACGCGACCCACCAGGAGATGAACATGGATTCACCTACACACGACTTGAAAGGTTTGTTCGACCAACTTGGCCTGGACTCCAGTCAGAAGGCCATCGACGATTTCATCGCCAGCCATTCATTGCCCGACGACAAGAAAATGATCGACGCCGAGTTCTGGACCCCGCAACAAGCCGGCTTCCTCAAGGAGCAACTGCGTGAAGACGCCGATTGGGCGCGAGTGGTCGACGACCTGAACCTGCGTCTGCACCAGGTTCACTAGCCCGCGTACTCAGTGCAGGCTGTCCGGAGATTCGGCGCTCAACTGCGCCAGCCAGGCAGCCCTGCACTCTTCAGCCTCATCACGACTAGAAAACGCCGTCCCCCGGCGCTCACCGTTTAGCAGTACCACCCAACAAACGCTCTGCCCCATCGCGCGCAAACAGGCGGGCACCCCGCTGCCAATCATCACCGCGACATCCACTTTGCTTTGCATGCTGGCCTCTCGAATTTCATTAGCAACCTAACTATGTAGGCATGTTAATGAGTTCATCCGCGAGGAAACAGCAACGAGGCTGCACAGCTTCGTTGCCGGAATCGTAACAATGGTCAGCGCCTAGCGTGGCCCCTGTGGCTTGTATCCCAGGCGCAAACCGCCCCAATGTCGGCCCTTGACGAGGATTGGCACCGAGAGATCGTGCATTAGTTCGCCGGTATCGCGGGTGTAAGTCTGCAACAACACCGGCTGCTGATGGCTGCCGCAGCGGATACCGGTGCGATCAGCAAATTTGCGCTTGGTGCGGTTTTGCACGGTATCGACCTTCGCGTCGCCCGTCAGCGGCTGGCTGAAAATCGTGTTATGCGTTGGTACATACCCCTGCTGTGTGCAGGCGATGGCAAACACCAGCCCTTCATGACGCGGCAACAACGGCTCCTGAATCGTCGGCAGAACCTGATCGGTGTAGCGGTCGAAACGGGTCTGGAACTTGGCCGGACTGGTATTGGGGATCGCCTGATAATTGCGATCAAACAAGTCATCGAGACTGACGCGCCCCTGATCGATATCCATTTCGAAACGTGCGGCAATCTGGCCCGCGCCCTCCCGAGCCAGGTCATAGATCCGTTGGTGATAGTCATCCAGCCCGACTTCGGCCAGGCGCTCGCTGATGGATTCGGCCTGCCCTTCCATTTGCACGGCGGCCTGGGCCAGTCGTTGGGTCTGCTGGTCGCTGATCGCCAGATCGCTGCGCATCTGTTCGATCGCATGAAACAGGCTGTCGAGTTGTTCGCGATTGGTGTCGGCGCCCCGGGCGATTTCCCCGACCTGATGCTCGACACCCGCGGCCAGGCGCGCAATGTTCTCCAGGTGCTGACCGGTGTGCTCGACTTGCCCGACACCGGTATCGAGGTCGCTGGACAGTTGGCGGATCTGCTCGACGACCTGAGCGGTGCGTTGCTGGATATCGGCAACCATCTCGCCGACTTCACCGGTCGCCGTCGCGGTTCGCGCGGCCAAGCCCCGTACTTCATCGGCCACCACCGCGAAACCGCGCCCGTGCTCCCCGGCCCGCGCCGCTTCAATAGCGGCGTTCAACGCCAGCAGATTGGTCTGGCTGGCGATGGACTGGATCACCAGCGTCACCCGCTGGATATCGTCACTGCGCAGGCTCAGGGCCTCGATCAGCTCGCGACTGTTACTGGCGCGCTCGCTGAGTTGATGCATACGGGCGATGGACTCGATCAACTCCTTGCGCCCGGCGGCGCCGCTTTGATGCGCCTCGCTGGCGGCGTCGAGCGCTTCACGGCTGAGTTTGGAAGTGACTTCTTCGGTCGCGATCATCGCCTCGGCATTGCGGACAATTTGCGCCGCCGCGCTGAGTTGCGATTGCAGTTTGTCCGCCAGTTGCTTGACCGAAAAGGCCACGCCGGCCGCAGACAGTGCGTTATGACTAGTGGTGTAGGACAGATCGCGAGTTAACGCGGTGATGGCGCTGGCGTCGTCCGCCGGCGAATCTTGAGGCGTTGCGCGGGAGCGCAGACGCGGCAACCAGATAATCAGCACCGCCAACGGCAGGCCAAGGTAAAGCGGCCATCCACCCAACGCCATGCCACATAACAACAGCATCAGGGCGATGCTTTGCAGGGTCGGCGTCACCCAGGGGTTTTTCGGCAAAAGCACTGGCGCAGGCGCGGCCGTCGCCAGAGATCCGTCTCTCGTCATCTTCGTCACCCCACGATCTTCTAATTGTTGTCTTCGCATTAAACGCCACTACAAGGCCATTATCCATGGTCCATTAGTCGCGTGTACTGCAGCAGATCAATAGCGACGCAGGGGCTTTTTCGCAGACGAAAAAAAGCATCGCGGGCCAGCCTTGCTCCTTTGGGAGTGAGGCTCGCCCGCGATGCGGGGCGCTACGAA
This sequence comes from Pseudomonas sp. GW821-FHT10C09, assembly GCF_059415465.1. Lineage (NCBI taxonomy): Bacteria > Pseudomonadati > Pseudomonadota > Gammaproteobacteria > Pseudomonadales > Pseudomonadaceae > Pseudomonas > Pseudomonas sp. GW821-FHT10C09. The sequence goes on along the minus strand of NZ_JBWKNG010000017.1, from coordinate 128,942 downwards.
ATCAGGCCTGACGCTGGTGCTTGTCGATCTGTTCGTGACGCTCTTGCGCTTCGATGCAGTACTTGGTGGTCGGGCTGATCAGCAGGCGTTTCAGGCCAATGGCCTCGCCGCTGTCGTCGCACCAGCCGAAGCTGTCTTCTTTGATGCGTTCCAGAGCCTGCTCCAACTGAGGCAGCATGCGCTGGTCGCGATCGATCGCGTTGACCAGCCAGGTGCGCTCTTCTTCGACCGAAGCCGCGTCTGCCGGATCGGCCGGGGTGTCCAGGCTTTCGATGGCGATGCGGTTCTGCTCGATGCGCTCATGGGTTTCGACTTTCATGTTCTGCAACAGCTCGCTGAAAAAAGCATGTTGCTCAGCATTCATGTAGTCATCCGCCGGCATGGCCAGCAACTTGTCCTTTGTCATTGATATCTCTATAAAAAAACGTGCATTAAGGCGAATTAGGGAGCGTTCCGGCGGACCTGGTGAAGGCCATCGGAAAGGCGCCGTTTATTCCAAGCGCCACCCGGCACTCAATTTACGAGGGGCGGCAGTCTAAGGCCGACTTGAGGCCCCAGCAACTGAAAAGTCAGCGAATTTGTCCGACAAGGTACGCAAAGTGCTCTACTGCGACCGTTGCGGCGGTTATCGGAGTGCGTTTATAGCAAGAAATTCAATCGAGCGGCTGTATATAGAAGACAAACGGCCGCACAAGCCCTCCCTTTGCTTGCGGGACGCGGATCCTCAGCTAAGGTTGACCGTCCCGAAATGGCCCTCTGCAGGAGTGTATTAATGAAGCTGATCGGCATGCTGGATTCACCCTACGTACGGCGCGTGGCCATTTGCGCCCAACACTTGGGTATCGACCTGGAGCATCAATCGGTCTCAGTGTTTCGGCACTTCGAGCAATTTCAACAGATCAACCCGGTGGTCAAGGCGCCCACCCTGGTGCTGGACGACGGCGACGTGTTGATGGATTCGAGCCTGATCATCGACTACCTGGAAGCCCTCGCCGGCCCCGGCAAAAGCCTGATGCCCGGCGACCTGAAGCAACGGCTGCGCGCCTTGCGGGTGATCGGCCTGGCGTTGGCGGCGTGCGAGAAATCAGTGCAGCTATATTACGAACGCAACCTGCGTCCCGCCGAGATTCAATTCCAGCCATGGATGCAACGCGTTGAAGGCCAATTGGCCGCCGCTTATTCATCACTGGAACGTGAACTGGAAAAGCATCCGTTAGCGAATGGGGCCTTGATTGCGCAAGACGGGATTACCGTGGCGGTCGCCTGGAGCTTCACCAATCTGGTGATTCCGGACCAGGTCGATGCCGAGCGCTTCCCGCGAATCGCCGCCTTCACCGCGCAGGCAGAAAAGCTTGAGGCGTTCATCAAAACCCCGATAACCTGAGCTGCCCACCCGCCCGGACTCACCCATGACCGCCGCCGAACAATCCGCCCCGGCGCTGAAGGAAATCTTCAACGCCGAGCGCCTCAAATACATCGCAACTGAAATGACGGCGGTTTACCCCGGGTTCAACGCCAAGGCCTTCCTGAAGATGGCCAACGACGGCCTCGCCGACCTGTCGATCATGCAGCGCATGGCGCGGGTCAGCGAATGCCTGCATGCAGTGTTGCCGCTGGGGTATGACGAATCGCTTGAAGTGCTGCGCGCCCTCGCCCCTCGGCTGAACAGTGGTTTTGTCAGTATTTCGCTGCCGCATTATGTGGCGATGTATGGCGGGCATGATTTCGAGCAGTCGATGGAGGCGCTCAAGTACTTCACCACGTTTGGTTCGGCGGAGTTTGCGGTTCGGTATTTCCTGCGCAGTGATGTGCAGCGCTCATTGGCGCTGATGCAGGAATGGTCGCGGGATCAGAATGAGCATGTCCGGCGTCTGGCCAGTGAAGGCAGTCGACCGCGGTTGCCGTGGTCGTTCCGGCTGGAGCAAGTCCAGGCAGATCCAACGCTGGCGGCGGCGATTCTCGACAACCTGAAGGCGGATGAAAGCCTTTATGTGCGCAAGTCCGTGGCTAACCACCTCAATGACATCACCAAGGATCATCCTGAGTGGGTGCTGGACCTGATCGAGGGTTGGGCGCTGGATAACAAGCACACGGCGTGGATTGCCAAGCATGCGTTGCGCAGCTTGATCAAACAGGGCAATCAGCGGGCGCTGGCGATTATTGGCGCCAGTGGCAAGGCTGAGGTCGAGATTGTCGGGTTGACGGTTGAGCCGGCGGTGATTCGGCTCGGGGAGAAAATCACCCTGTCGTTTGGTGTGAAATCCACGGTGGCGGAGAGTCAGCGCTTGGTGATCGACTATGCGATTGATTACGTCAAAGCCAATGGCAGCACGTCGGCGAAGGTGTTCAAGCTCAAGGCCTTGACGCTCCCCGGCAACGCCACCGAACTCGTCAGCCGTGGCCAGCAGATCAAGGAACTCACCACCCGCAAACACTATGTGGGCGTGCATGCCGTGCACATCCTCGTAAACGGCGAGCGCCTGGCCAACACTTCATTCGAAATCCTTCCCTGACCTGTAGCAGCTGACGAGCAGCGCGAGGCTGCGTTCGGCTGCGAAGCAGTCGTAAGATCAGGCAACAGGTTCCGTCAGGAATACCGCGTTTGCCGGACGCCGAGGACTTCAAAACTGTCTAAATCCACCCCTTTCTTCCGCGCAATGTGGCGAGGGAGCTTGCTCCCGCTGGGCTGCGAAGCGGCCCCAACGCATCCACGTCAATGGTCAGTCGCTTCCTGCGAACAGGTTTGAGGGCTTTGGGTTCGGGTCTACGCTGAAGCGATGCGGGTCGTCGATCTAGTGTGATCCACTGTTCACGTTGCGTCCGTCTTTGGAGCGCCCAATGCCACCCTTCACCACGCGCTTGATGACACTGCTTTTTCTTTGCCTGCCCCTTGAAGTATCAGCCCAGCCCAACCCCTGCCCGGCTGGCGAGAAACAAGTGTGCCTGGACAGCTGTATCTGTCTGCCAGACGTGGGGCAATTACTCGGCCTCCCACCTGAAGGCATCTATCAGATAGCCGCACCTGCCCTGGCGATGTGGTTGACCCAGGCCCGCGCTGAAGCAGCCACCGCCGACACCCAACCCATTCCACCGCGCATTCGAGAGCAACTGCTGCGCTGGTACGACCCCAGCGTCCTTGATGCCGCGCGCTACAAAGTGAGCGACAACGGCCAATTCAGCGCCGCCACTGCCATGCTGCAAAATCCTGATGTCGGTGCGGTGACGTTGATCGACATCATCCTTTTTCGGAATGCTCAAACGGCAGAACAGAACGTTGCACTCTGGGCTCATGAATTGAAGCATGTGCAGCAGTTTCAGGAATGGGGGGTTCAGGGGTTTGCCCAACGGTATACGCAGGATTTCAATGCGGTGGAGGCACCGGCTTATGCCGTGCAGGGTGAGGTCAGGCGCTGGGTGCGGGATGGGAATTTTTGAAGAGTTGCGAAGCTACCCTAATCGTGGGGAGCACTGGAAATAAATCCGCCCCCTTTTGTATACAATGCGTTGTTAGCCTTGTGGGTGGTAACAGGAGGCTTCGTTTAAACAGGTTGGATTTCTGTTGTTTAAGCTCCAGCGGAACAGAAGCAATTGACGCATTGCCTCAGGCAAATGAAATCCATGTGGGAGCGAGCCTGCTCGCGAAGGCGCCAGATCATTCAACATCGATGTTGACTGACACACCGCTTTCGCGAGCAAGCTCGCTCCCACAGGATTTGTGTTTTTTCTGATGGGTATTCAGGGGGCTTCAATAATTTGTGTACCGTCGTTCTGGCCTTACCGCACCCATTTCAAGATCATCGCTGGCGCTGATTCACCGCATTGCCGGATCGACCCGGCAGCATGCGGGTCAGGGTGTTGTCGCGGACCCAATAGTGATGGAACAGCCCCGCCGCCGCGTGCAAACCGATTAACCAGTAACCGGCACTGCCGAGCAGTTCGTGCCAATGCCTGAACTGCCGGGCCAGGTCGGGATCCACCGCCACCAGTGACGGCAGGAAGAACCCGAAATAAGGCATTGGCTTACCGCCTGCCGAGAGCATCAGCCAAGCCAGCATCGGCGCGGCGATCATCAATACGTAAAGCGCCAAATGCATCAGGTGCGAAACGCCGGTCTGCCACAGGGGCAATGCCGGGGTGATGGGCGGACGAGGTGTGAGTCGCCCGAGCAATCGCACCCAGACCAATATGAAAATGCTCAACCCGAACAGCCCGTGAAACCCCAGAAACAGACCCTTCAAGGCATGCCCGCGGGGGAGCATGCTTCTGAGCTCGATGCTGGTGTAGACGCCGACAAACAACGCCAGCATCAGCCAGTGCAAGGTCATCGACAGTTTTCCATAGCGGGGTGTTGCTGAGTCTCGGGTCATAAGGGGCCTCATCAAAGTCGTTGCCGGCTGGCGATTCATTCGCCTGCCTGGGTCCGGCGGGGCACCGAACCGACTGAGCGCACACTGCCCGCCAAGTCTTAAGGCAGTCTGAAGACCGCTGCCCTCCTCCTTTTTTCCACCTTCAGACTCTCTTAAGTATTGCCTTCAATACTCCTCCTCAATTGATCCGTGGAGGCGTCTTCCCATGCCCGATTTTGAGTGGAACATCGCGCTTCCCTTGCGTTTCGGCCAATCCGCAACCGAACAGATGTGTTTGCACAGAGCGCTGCCGGACGAGCCCCGGCGGCCCCCCTTTGAAGACTTTATCCAGCAACGCTTCCGCAAGGCCCACGGCGCCGACATCCGTCATTTCATGCCCGAACTGTTCGGCATGAGCAATGCGTCGGGTGAGCTCTGTGCGGTGGCCGGGATTCGCCTGGCGAGTCTTGGGCAATTGTTTCTGGAGCGTTATCTGGACGAATCGATCGACCCGCTGATCAGTGCGGCCGCCGATCACCCCGTGGACCGTAGCGGCATCGTCGAAGTTGGCAACCTGGCCGCCAGCAACACCGGCAGCGCGCGAATAAGCATCATCGCCATCACTTATCTTCTGGCCATGGGTGGCCTGGAATGGGTGGCGTTCACCGGCAATGTCGGCCTGGTCAACAGCTTTCATCGCCTGGGCTTGAAACCCGTGACGCTGTGCGCCGCCGATCCCGAGCGGCTGGGTGATGAACGCCACCACTGGGGCAGCTATTACGAAAACAAACCCTGGGTGCACGTGGGCAACATCCGCGCCGGCTTCATCCATTTGCACAACAGCGGGATGTTCGGGCGCCTGGGGTTGCCAACGTCCAACGAGGAATCCAGCCATGTCGCCTGAAACCGAACGTTTCAAACAGACCCTGCACAGCCATGCCGAACGCACGCCCACCGCGATTGCGTTGTGGGGCGATCAGGTGAAGGTCGACTACGCCACGTTGTACGCAGAAGTCCTGACTCGCCAACAGCGTCTGCGCGACGAACACATCAGGGTGCTGGCGCTGGCGCTGGACAATGGCGTGGAAGCGATGCTCTGGGACTTGGCCGCGCTGTTCGAAGGCCTGACTTGCCTGACGTTGCCTCCGTTTTTCAGTCCGGCCCAACGCCGCCACTGCCTGGAACAGAGCCACGCCGAACGGGTGATAGCCGAGCCGCAGCTGGACGCAGAATTGCAGGAGGCCGGCTACGAGAAAACTGGCGGAGTCTGGTGCCGGACCTTCATGGAGCCGAACCGTATGCCCGAAGGGACCGCCAAACTGACGTTCACCTCCGGCACCACGGGTACGCCCAAAGGCGTATGCCTGAGCGCTGAGAGTATTTTGACCGTCGCTCGCGAACTGGATCAGGCCAGCAAACCCACCGCCCCGCAGCATCACCTGGCGCTGTTACCCTTGGCGATCCTGTTGGAAAACCTGGGTTGCTATGCCGCGTTGTATGCCGGTGCAACCTTGAGCCTGCCCAGCCAGAAAACCCTCGGCATCCAAGGGGCCAGCGGAGTGGACGTGCCACAGTTGCTCGGCTGCCTGGCCGTCCGTGCCCCCGAAAGCCTGATCCTGGTGCCGCAGCTGTTACTTATGCTGGTCAGCGCCGCCGAGCAGAAAGCCTTCAACCCCGGCACGCTGCGTTTTGCCGCGGTGGGTGGCGCCCGGGTTGCCGAAGAATTGCTGCATCGCGCCCAACTTGTCGGCCTGCCGATTTACGAAGGCTACGGACTGTCGGAATGCGCCTCGGTGGTGTGCCTCAATCGGCCCGGCGCACGACGTCCCGGCAGCGTGGGCCAGCCCCTGTCCCATGTAGAGATTCGCTTGGCCCAGGACGGCGAGGTGCTGGTCAAGGGTTCGACCTTGCTGGGCTATCTGGGCGAAGCGCCGCCTACCGATGATTGGTGGCCGACCGGTGATCTCGGCGTATTCGACCCCGAAGGTTTTCTCTACCTCAACGGGCGCAAGAAGCATCAATTCGTCACCAGTTTCGGACGCAACGTGAACCCGGAGTGGGTCGAGTCCGAATTGACCCAGCGTCGCCACATCGCCCAGGCCTTCGTCTACGGCGAAGCCCTGCCGCACAACCATGCGCTGCTCTGGCCCTCGCGCCCGGACTGCACCGACGACGATCTCGCCGCCACCGTCGCCCAGGCTAACGAAGCCTTGCCCGACTACGCCCAAGTCCATCACTGGAGCCGACTGGATCAACCCTTCACTCCCGCCAATGGCTTGCTCACTGCCAATGGCCGACTGCGCCGCGACGCCATCGTCGAGCGTTACCGGGCGCAACTGTCTGAACCTGCATTTTCCGAGGAATCCGCATCATGAGTTTTTTCGACCGGCTGCAAGAAGCCACGCAACAAGAACGCCATGCGCTGTTCAATCTGCCGATCATTGTCGACGCCCTGGAGGGCAAGGTCAGCCTGGAAAGTTACCGCGCGTTTCTGGCGCAAGCCTATTACCACGTGCGCCATACCGTGCCCTTGATGATGGCCTGCGGCGCGCGGCTGCCATTGCGCCTGGAATGGCTGCGTAAAGCCGTTTGCGAATACATCGAGGATGAATATGGCCACGAACAATGGGTCCTCAATGACATCGAAGCCTGCGGTGGCGACAAGGTCGCGGTACGCGACGGTCGTCCGAGCCTGCCGATCGAACTGATGGTCAGTTTTCTCTACGACCTGATTGTCCGGGACAACCCGGTCGGCCTGTTCGGGATGGTCAACGTGCTGGAAGGCACCAGCATCGCCCTCGCGACCCACGCCGCTGGCAGCATTCGCGAGCGCCTGGACTTGCCGGAAACTGCCTTCAGCTACCTCAGCTCCCATGGCTCCCTGGATATCGAGCACATGCAGACCTATCGCCGACTGATGAACACCCTCGACGATCCGGCCGACCAGGCCGCGGTGATTCACGCTTCCAAAGTGGTGTACACGCTCTACACCGACATGTTCCGTGGCTTGCCACGCGACGGGGAGACATCACATGCGCCTGTCTGAAGCTCGTGTGGTACTCACCGGTGCCAGCGGTGGCATCGGCCTGGCGATCGCAACCGCGCTGTGCGCCAGTGGTGCCCGGGTGCTGGCGGTGGCGCGGCAAGAGGCACCGTTGGCGCCGCTGCTCGCGAGTTATCCGCAGCATCTGTGCTGGATCGGCGCAGACCTCACCGTCCTCACCGATCGGCGCAAGGTGCTGGCTGCCGCCCAAGCCATTGGCGGGATCAACTTGCTGATCAACGCCGCCGGAATCAATCACTTCGCCATGCTCGAACAACTCGAGGACAGCGACATCCACGCGATGATGGCGGTCAACATCAGCGCGCCGATCTGCCTGACCAAACTACTGTTGCCGCTGCTCAAGGAAGCCGAGAGCGCGATGGTGGTGAACGTCGGCTCAACCTACGGTTCCATCGGCTACCCCGGCTACGCCAGCTATTGCGCCACCAAGTTTGCCCTGCGCGGGTTTTCCGAAGCCTTGCGCCGGGAACTGGCGGACACCCGCGTGAGCGTGCTGTACGTCGCCCCGCGCGCCACCCGCACCCGCATGAACAGCCCGGCGGCGCAGGCATTGAACGATGCGCTCAAGGCCAACGTCGATGATCCGCAAACGGTCGCGGCTGCCGTGATCCATGCCATCGCCGGTGATCACCGCGATTTGTACCTGGGCTGGCCGGAGCGTTTTTTCGTGCGCCTGAACAGCCTGTTGCCCCATCTGGTGGACAAAGGCTTGCGCAAGCAATTGCCGCTGATCCGTCGCTTGAGTGAAAAGCCCGATAACGAGAATCTCAAACCATGAAAAAAATCATCGCTTGCCTGCTGGTGGGCGCCTTGAGCCAAAGCGCCTGGGCGCTGGACCCATCCGACCAGCAACGCCTGAAGGGCATTCAACAAGAATGGGCGCACATTCAATACGAAGTTCCCGAAGCGCAGCGCACCGCAGCGTTTGAACAATTGGCGGCCCAGGCGTCGGCGTTCACCCAGCAACGCCAGTCAGTGGCAGAAGCCTGGATCTGGTCCGGCATCGTCACCAGCAGTTGGGCCGGCGCCCAGGGTGGTCTCGGCGCGCTGAGCAAGGTCAAGGCGGCAAAAGCCGATCTCGAAAAAGCCCTGGCCCTGGACCCCAAAGCCTTGCAAGGCTCGGCCTACACCAGTCTGGGCGCGCTGTATGACCGCGTGCCGGGCTGGCCCATCGCCTTTGGTGACTCGGACAAGGCTGAACAGTTGCTCAAACAGGCCTTGCAACTCAACCCGGACGGCATCGATAGTCTGTACTTCTGGGGTGATCACCTCTACCGTCAAAAGCGCTACAGCGAAGCCAAAAGCGCGTTGCAGAAAGCGTTGAAAGCGGCGCCAAGGCCCGGTCGGGAAACCGCCGACGCGGGGCGACGCAAAGAGATCGAAGCGTTGCTGGTGGACGTGAACAAGAAACTCGACTGACAGGAGTTCGTGTGCGCTTATTACTGATCGAGGACGACGTTGCCCTCGGCGAGGGCATCCATCAGGCCCTGGGCCGCGAGGGATACACCGTCGACTGGTTACAGGACGGCGCCAGTGCCTTGCACTCGCTGCTGAGCGAAACGTTTGACCTGGCGGTGCTCGACCTCGGCCTGCCGCGCATGGGCGGGCTTGAAGTATTGCGGCGTTTGCGTGACAGCGGCTCCAGCGTACCGGTGCTGATCCTCACCGCGCGGGACGCTACCGAAGACCGCATTGCCGGGCTGGATGCCGGGGCCGACGATTACCTGATCAAGCCCTTTGACCTGGCCGAACTCAAGGCGCGCCTGCGGGCCTTGCTGCGGCGCAGTGTCGGGCGGGCGCAAATGCTGATCGAGCACGCCGGCATCAGCCTGAACCCTGGCACCCAGCAAGTCAGTTATCACGGCGAGCCGGTAGCGCTGACGCCCAAGGAATATCAGCTGCTACACGAATTGCTCTCGCCGCCTGGCCGGGTCATGACCCGCGATCACCTGATGCAGTTGTTGTATGGCTGGAGCGAAGAAGCCGAAAGCAACACCCTGGAAGTGCATATCCACCACTTGCGCAAAAAATTCTCCACCGACCTGATCCGCACCATTCGCGGTGTCGGCTATCTGGTGGAGGAGCGTCGATGACGTCGATCCGACGCCGCAGCCTCACGCTCATCATCGGCCTGATGCTGGTCGGCGTCGCAGTGATCAGCCTGTTCAATCTGCACGACAGCAATCACGAAATCGCCGAAGTCTATGACGCCCAACTGGCTCAAAACGCCCGGCTGTTGCAAGGCGTGATGAGCATGCCCATCGCCAACAAGGAACACGCCGACCTGTATCAGGCCTTCAATAAAGCCTTGGGTGAAGCAGATACCAGGGGCGATGGCCATCCTTATGAAACCAAAATGGCGTTTCAGGTCTGGAACCGTCACGGCGAAGTGCTGGTACACACCGCCAGCGCGCCCTCTTTCAGCACCCCGCCAGCCACACCCGGTTTCAGTGATGTGGTCGACCTGTCCAACCGCCACTGGCGCGCGTTCCTGCTGGAAGACAAACAAAATGAGCTGAAAATCTGGGTCGGCGAACGGGACGACGTGCGCGCGGACCTGGTGGATCGGATCATGCGTCATACCTTATGGCCCAATGTGCTGGGCAGCTTGATTCTGGCGTTGCTGATCTGGATCGCTATCGGCTGGGGCCTCAAGCCTCTGGAAAATATGGCGGCAACCTTACGGGCACGGCACAGCGGCTCGCTGGAACCGTTGCAACTGACCCCGCTACCCAGTGAACTGGAGCCGATGCAAGCAGCGCTCAATCGCATGCTGGCGCAAATTCAGGAAGTGCTGGCCCGCGAACACCGCTTCATCGCCGATGCCGCTCACGAAATGCGCACGCCTTTGGCAGTGCTGCGCGTGCATGCGCAAAATCTGCTGGAGGCTGGCACCGAAGAAGAACGCCGTGACTCGCTGGAGTTTCTGATCTCTGGCGTCGACCGCACCAGCCGCCTGGTCAATCAATTGCTGACCATGGCCCGCCTGGAACCCAAAGCCATGGCGCCGGTGCAGCACAGCATCGACCTGGCCGAAATTGTGCGCGGCAGCCTGGCTCAGCTTACGCCGTGGATACTGAGTAAAAACCTTGAGCTGGCCTTCGATGTCCAGGACCGCCCCTTTAAAGTGGTGGCCGACGCTCCCGTGATCGACATCGCGCTGAATAACCTGATCAGCAACGCGGCAAACTTTTCCCCTGATAAAGGCGTGATCACCGTGCAGTTAGGTCAGGCGGATGGGTTCTATTTACTGAGTGTCGAGGATCAGGGCCCTGGCATCGACGAAGCAGATCGCGAGCGGTTGTTCGAACGGTTTTACAGTCGTGGCAATGTCCAGGGCGCGGGACTGGGGCTGACCATTGTCAACACCATCGCGACCCGGTTGGGCGGATACATCAGGCTGGTCAACCGACCGGAAGGCGGGCTGCGTGCGACGCTGGCTATTCCGGATAGTCCGCCGCGTACTTCTTTACCGGACATTGCACGGGAGTTGCCGCCGGGCGGTTGAGTAAAACTTCTCGCCGCGCTAGCTGATCGGAGTCGATATGGGAGCGAGCAGGAGCTCCTGAGTAACTGATTTTTTGCCGATTGCAGGCTGTCTCGAAGTGCAACAAACAACTGTCAGCGGACTATCGCAAGCTGCGGATCATCGATTTTTTGAAATAATACCCCCCATGTATTGATTCAAATCGCGCAGATCTTTAATACTCCATGAGTGCGGCGATAGCTTTACACCATTCTCTCGCAACGTTTTTGGAATCAAGTCTCCATTTGGACGAAGTATTATCGATGACACAATCACGCCCGGATAATCATTCAATCGTTTTTTGAAAGTGGAGGTTGTTAGATCAGGTGCAGGAGGATTACTTTTATTAGCCAATGGCCCTGTTGCCTTGAGATCTATTCCGTGGCACATGGTGCATCGCTGTAAATAGAGATTTTTTCCATTAACATTTTCAGCGAAGGCTAGTGATGTTTGAACTAGCGATAAAACCCCTAGCGAAGCGATGAATAATATTTTCATTGTTTTTATCTTCCTTGACGGGATCAGCGTTTGATTGGATGCGATTTGGAATTCCCTGTGGGAGCGAGCCGGCTCCGGGCGGCGTTCCGACGAAAGCGGTGTGTCAGCCAATATCCATGTTGAATGTGTTGGCCTCTTCGCGAGCAGGCTCGCTCCCACAGGAGGATTGTGTTGTGTCAGGCGGGTACTGGGGGACATGAACATACCCCCCTGCCCGATCACTTTTTGTTGGCGGCCAGATAGTGCGCGACCAACGCATTGGCATGGCCATGGCCCATGCCGTGTGCATCTTTCAGCCAGGCCACGATTTCCATGTGCTTCTTGTCGCTCACTGTTCCGAGCAACTCCAGCCAGTGGCTAATCGGTTGTCCATACTTTTTCTCAATGGACGGGAAGTACGACGCCGGTCCTTTTACTTTTGTCTCTTCGGTCATGCTGCTAGCTCCCTTTATCACGACGGAGTGTCGGATAACGCTCCTTGTCGTCAGTCAATAGAGTGGCCGCGATTGGCTATCCCAGCAACAACCCCTGCTCCGCCTCACACAACCCCACCACATAATCCCAGACCACCCGCAGCCGCACCGACTTGTGCAACTCGCGCCGGGTACTGATCCAGTAGCTGCGTTCAATATTCTCATCCGGCAACAACGCCACCAGATCCGCATCGGCACTCGCCATGTAACAAGGCAACACGGCAATCCCCAATCCGGAACGCGCAGCCTGTTGCTGGGCAATAACACTAGTACTGTGAAACACCACCCGTGGATTGCGGCAGAAGCTATTCAGGAACATCAGTTCCTGGCTGAACAGCAAGTCGTCGACATAGCCGATCCAGGCATGGCGGCCGAGGTCTTCGCGACTGCGCAATGGCGCGGAACGGTCGAGATACGCCTGGCTGGCGTAAAGCCCCAGTCGATAGTCGGTAAGTTTGCGGGTGACCAGCATGTCGGCGGCCGGGCGTTCGAGGTGGATGCTGATTTCGGCTTCGCGGTTGAGGATGCTGACGAAGCGCGGCACCGCCACCAGTTCCACTTCCAGCCCCGGATAGCGTTCGAACAGGCCGTTCATGCGGCTGGCGAGGAACATGATGCCCAGCCCTTCCGTGACGCCGACGCGAATCTTGCCCAGCGGTGCGGTGGACTGGGTGATTTCTTCCTGGGCCAGCAACGCGACGTTTTCCATGGCTTCGGCGTGTTTGAGCAGTGCTTCGCCGGCCGGGGTCATTTCATAACCCTGGGCATGCTGCACGAACAGCGCGGTGCCGAGGCTCTTTTCGATGGCCTCGATGTGCCGGGCAACCGTGGCGTGGGTGGTGTTTAAACGCCGGGCAGCGGTGAGCAAACGCCCGCTGCGCTGCAACTCGAGAAAAAACCGCAGGTCATTCCAGTCGAACATGATCCGTCCTTGAGGCAAGGCTGTTTAAAAACGCACAGCGGCTGCGCAAAAACTAACATTCTTTTGACGAAAGCGAACAACTAGGATGACGGACAACAAGAACAACAAGACGAGGTCAGGGATGAAGACTCTCCTGGATGAATTCGACTACATCGTGGTCGGCGCCGGGCCCGCCGGGTGTTTGCTGGCCAATCGACTGTCGGCCAACCCGCAACACCGGGTGCTGCTGCTCGAAGCCGGCGGCCGCGACAACTACGCTTGGATTCACATTCCCGTGGGTTACCTGTTCTGCATCGGCAACCCGCGTACCGATTGGTGCTTCAAGACCCAGGCGCAACCCGGCCTGCAAGGTCGCACCCTGAGTTATCCGCGCGGCAAAGTGCTCGGCGGCTGTTCTTCCATCAACGGCATGATCTACATGCGTGGCCAGGCCGGCGACTACGACCGCTGGGCTGCCGATGGCAATCCGGGCTGGAGCTGGAACGACGTGTTGCCGTTGTTCAAAAAGAGCGAAAACCATTATGCCGGCGACTCCGAGTTTCACGGCGCCAGCGGCGACTGGCGGGTCGAGCGGCAGCGGCTGTCTTGGCCGATTCTTGATGCCTTTCGCAACGCCGCCGAGCAAAGCGGCATTGCCAGCATCGATGATTTCAACCAGGGCGATAACGAAGGCTGCGGCTACTTTCAGGTCAATCAGAAGGCCGGGATCCGCTGGAACGCGGCCAAGGCGTTTCTCAAACCGGTCCGCCACCGCGCCAATCTCACTGTGCTGACCGATGTCGAGGTGGACCGCGTGCTGCTGGAAAACGGTCGCGCCTCAGCGGTGATTACACGCTGGCAAGGTCAGGCGAAAAGCTTCAAGGCGCGCAAGGAAATCGTCTTGTGCGCCGGCTCTGTCGGTTCACCGGGCATCCTTCAACGCTCGGGGATCGGTCCGCGTCCGCTGCTGCAAAAACTCGGAATTGGCGTCGCTCATGAACTGCCGGGGGTGGGCGGCAATCTGCAGGATCACCTGCAATTGCGGTTGATCTACAAACTGGAAAATGCGCGGACGCTGAACCAGATCGCCGGCAGCGTGTGGGGCAAGATGGGCATGGGTTTGCGCTACCTGTATGACCGCAGCGGCCCGCTCTCGATGGCGCCGAGTCAACTGGGGGCCTTTGCTCGCTCGGGACCGGAACAGGCCTCGGCGAATCTTGAATACCACGTGCAGCCACTGTCGCTGGAGCGCTTCGGCGAGCCGTTGCACCCCTTCCCGGCTTTTACCGCTTCGGTCTGCGATCTACGGCCGCAAAGCCGTGGCCGGGTGGACATCAGTTCTGCCAATCCGCAGGACGCGCCGGTGATTCAACCCAACTATTTAAGCCATCCCGAGGATTTGCGTGTCGCCGCCGACGCTATTCGCCTGACCCGGCGCATCGTTGCTGCGCCGGCGCTGCGTGCGTTCAAACCGGTTGAATATTTGCCCGGCGCGCGCTTGCAGACTGAAGAGGAATTGCACGAGGCCGCTGCGCAGATCGGCACGACCATTTTCCATCCGGTGGGCACTTGCCGGATGGGGAACGATGCGGATGCGGTGGTGGATGCCGAGTTGCGGGTTCATGGTATTCCCGGGTTGCGTGTGGCTGATGCGTCGATCATGCCGCGTATTACCTCGGGTAATACTTGTTCGCCTACGCTGATGATTGCCGAAAAAGCCGCCCAGCTAATACTCGAGCCCACTGCCAACACAACCCCTGTGGGAGCGAGCCTGCTCGCGATGACTGACTGATATTCAACATCGATGGTGACTGATACACCGCTATCGCGAGCAGGCTCACTCCTACAGTGGGTATTGCGCTACATGGAACACGCAACACCAGTGGAACAACAAAAACAATCACTGTGAGGGATACCGATATGTCAGAACATGTTCAGCCCCTGGAAGCCGCGCCCGTCGCGGCGATAACCCACGACACCCGCAAAGTCATCTTCGCCTCGTCACTGGGGACGGTGTTCGAGTGGTACGACTTTTTCCTCTATGGCGCCCTCGCGGCGGTGATCAGCAAGCAGTTTTTCGCCGGGGTCAACGACACCACGGCGTTCATCTTTGCGCTGATGGCCTTCGCCGCAGGTTTCATCGTGCGGCCTTTCGGCGCGTTGGTGTTCGGTCGGTTGGGGGACATGATCGGGCGTAAATACACCTTCCTCGCGACCATCGTGCTCATGGGCCTGGCGACCTTCTGCGTCGGTTTGCTGCCGACCTACGCGAGCATCGGCATCGCCGCGCCAATCATCCTCGTGGTGCTGCGCATGCTTCAGGGCCTGGCCCTGGGCGGTGAATACGGCGGCGCGGCCACCTATGTCGCAGAGCATGCGCCGATCGGCAAACGCGGTTTCCACACCAGCTGGATTCAGTCCACGGCGACCCTCGGTTTGTTGCTCTCGCTATTGGTGGTGCTCGGTTGCCGGTACTTCACCGGCGATCAGTTTGAAGTCTGGGGCTGGCGCATTCCGTTTCTGTTTTCGATCATTTTGCTGGGCATCTCGACCTGGATTCGCCTGAGCCTGCACGAGTCGCCGGCCTTCGTGAAAATGAAAGAGGAAGGCAAACTCTGCAAGTCGCCGCTGCGTGATTCCTTCGGCAAGTGGGAAAACCTCAAGGTCGTGCTGATTGCCCTGTTCAGCATCAACGCCGGGCAAGCGGTGACGTTTTACGCCGCACAGTTTTACGTGCTGTTTTTCCTCACCCAGTTCCTGAAGATGGACCCGGCCGTGGCCAATGGCTTGCTGATTGTCAGCGTGATCATCGGCGCGCCGTTCTTCATTTTCTTTGGCTGGCTGTCGGACAAGGTCGGGCGCAAACCGGTGCTGATGATCGGCCTGCTGCTGGCCACCGCGCTGTATTTCCCGATCTTCAAATCCCTGGCGCATTACGCCAACCCGGCCATTGACCAGGCCAGCCGTCAGGCGCCGATTACCGTATTGGCCGACCCGGCGACGTGCACGTTCCAGTTCGACCCGGTGGGCAAGGCGAAATTTGACAGCCCGTGCGACAAGGTCAAAACCTTCCTGGTCAAGCAAGGCCTGCCATACGCCAGCGCCGCCGCACCCGCCGGCAGTGGCGTGCAGGTCAGTGTCGGTGACGTGAAAATCGACGGTTACGACGAAGCGGCCCTGCGTGGCGCGGTGACGCTGGCCGGCTATCCGTCACAGGCTGACATGCAGCAAATCAACAAGCCGATGATTGTGGCGCTGATCGTCGCGCTGATCATCATCTCGGCCATGTGCTACGGCCCGCTGGCGGCGTTGATGGTCGAACTGTTCCCGACGCGCATCCGCTACACCTCGATGTCGCTGCCCTATCACATCGGCAATGGCTGGTTTGGCGGTTTCCTGCCGACCGTGTCGTTTGCATTGGTGGTCTACACCGGCGACATCTTCTACGGGCTCTGGTACCCGGTAGTGATTACCGCGGTGAGCCTGGTGGTGGGGATGATCTGTTTGCGCGAGACCAAGAACGTCGATCTCGATAAGAACTGACGAGGTCTTGTGGCGAGGGCCTCCCTCGCCACACACCTTGGGAAAAACGATCCTCAGACCTCGGAATCGAGCAATTCGAACTTCACCTGATCCGGGTAGAACGCCACGTAATTGCGAATCTGATCGACGGATACTTTAGGGTCCTCGTAACTCCAGACCGCATTGGCGCCTTCATGCCCCGGGACTTGCAAGCTGAAATAAGTAGCATCGCCCTTGTAAGGGCAATAGCTGGTGTGGTCGGTGCGGGCGTAATACTTTTCGTCGATATCCTCTCGCGGCACGTAGTACACCGGCGGGTAATTGGCCTCCAACAGCACCAGGGCGCGCGCGGAAGCGGCTACCTGAATGCCATGAAACTTCACCAGCAGGCAGCCCGGCTGCTCGGCGATGGTGATGACAGGACTGGGACCAGAGCTTTTCATGGAATACGTTCCTCATGACGGTGATGAACCTGGGAGCGTGCGGTGCGGCGATCCGACATGCCCGTGATCGCGCGTGCAGTTGCCCCGAAACCTGAGACCACAACTGTCAGGTATAACCCAAAATTCGACATCGCCACGACCCCGCAGCCGAACGGACCGTTTGACGGCCGCAACCAAACGCAACAGCTTTGCTGTACATCCATACAGATAAAGATTGATCCGGCGCTCATCACCGGCCATTCTGTGCGCCTCTTGCACACTTGATGAATGATGGTGGTTATGCGGCTGTACCTCTGTGAAAAACCTTCCCAGGCCAAAGACATTGCAGCAGTGCTCGGCGCCAAGCGTCGGGGCGATGGCTGCTGGCTGGGAACAGACGTCACGGTGACCTGGTGCATCGGCCACTTGCTGGAAACGGCACCGCCGGACGCCTATGACGCGCGCTACAAACGCTGGGTACTGGCCGACCTGCCGATCATTCCCGAAAAGTGGAAGATGACCGTCAAACCGCGAACGGCCAGCCAGTACAAAGCCGTCAAACGCTTGCTCGGCGAGGCCGACGAGCTGGTGATCGCCACCGACGCCGACCGCGAAGGCGAGATGATCGCCCGCGAACTGGTCGAGCACTGCCGTTATCGTGGGCCGATCCGCAGGCTGTGGCTGTCGGCGCTGGACGACGCATCGATCCGCAAGGCACTGGCCGCGCTCAAGCCGGGGGCCGAAACGTTCAGCCTTTATCATTCGGCGCTGGGTCGCTCCCGGGCCGACTGGCTGATCGGGATGAACATGAGCCGGTTGTTTACGTTGCTCGGCCGTCAGTCCGGTTATCAGGGTGTGTTGCCGGTGGGTCGAGTGCAGACGCCGACGTTGCGGCTGGTGGTGGATCGCGATCGCAGCATTGCCGATTTCGTCCCCGTGGCTTACTGGGCCATCGACGTGCAGTTGTTGCATGAGGGTACGGCGTTCACGGCTCAGTGGCGTGCGGCCTCCGACGCTTGTGATGATCAGGATCGCTGCCTGAACCAGGGCCTCGCGCAAAATGCGGCTCAAGCGCTCGCTAACGCAGCGACTGCGAGGGTGATCAAACTGCGTACCGAGCGCATGCGTGAAATCGCCCCGTTACCGTTTGATCTGGGCACCTTGCAGGAAGTCTGTTCGAAGAAGCTCGGGCTTGGCGCCCAGGAAACCCTGGATATCGCCCAGGCGCTCTACGAAACCCACAAAGTCATCACCTACCCGCGCAGTGATTGCGGTTTTCTGCCGTTGAGTCAGCACAGCGAAGCCCCCGGCATTCTCGCCGCACTGCGCCAAGCCGATCCGTCCCTGAACGCGTTGAACGATTACCTGGAACCGCAACGGCGCTCGCGAGCGTGGAACGATGCCAAAGTCACGGCGCACCACGGCATCATTCCCACGGCGGCAGCGAAGAATCTGGATCGTCTGGTGGGCAAACAGCGTGCGGTCTACACGCTGATCCGCGCCCGTTATCTGGCGCAGTTCCTGCCCAATCATGAATACGACCGCACCCAGGCCGACTTCAACTGCGCCGGTGAAGCCCTGCGTGCCGTCGGCAAGCAGATCGTCGAACCCGGCTGGAAACGTGCCCTGCCGGAAGCCCTCGCCCCCGCGAAGGGCCGCGAGGCGCCAGCGCCACAAACCTTGCCGGCACTGGCCGAGGGGCTGGATTGCGCCGTGGCCGATGTGAAGCTCAAGGACCTGTGGACGCAGCCACCCAAGCCATTCACCGAAGGCGACCTGATCAAGGCCATGAAGAACGTGGCCAAACTGGTGGAAGACCCGCTGCTCAAACAAAAGCTCAAGGACACCACCGGCATCGGCACCGAAGCGACACGCGCCTCGATCATTCAGGGCCTGCTCGACCGCGGTTACCTGATCAAGAACGGTAAAGCGCTGGCCGCCACCCCGGCCGCCTTCAGCCTGATCGATGCAGTGCCACGCGCGATTGCCGACCCCGGCACCACCGCGATCTGGGAACAGGCGCTGGACATGGTGCAAAGCGGCGAAATGAGCCTGGAAGAATTCGTCACCAAACAAGCGGCGTGGATGAGCAAGCAAGTCGCCCGTTGCGCCGGTTTGAGCCTGACCATCAGCGGGCCAGCCAGCCCGGCCGGGCGTGGTGCCGCACCGTGGAAGAAAAAACGCAAACCGGCGACTCGCAAACCCTCGACGGGCAGCAAACGCACCGCGAAACCGACCAGCAAGGCTTGATGGCACTTCGAACGGACCGGGATGGTCTAGTGTTCTTCAAGTCCGGCGACTGCCTGTTCTGAAAAGGCATCGCAGCCTCGTTCCACTCGACAGCTGCTACAGGAATCATATTTATGATTATCGTGCACCACCTGAACAACTCCCGCTCCCAGCGCATTCTCTGGCTGCTGGAAGAATTGACGATTCCTTACGAGCTGAAACTGTATCAGCGCGATCCAAAAACCAACCTCGCACCGCCGGAACTGAAAGTGATCAATGCGCTGGGCAAATCCCCGGTCATCGAAGACGGTACGCAGAAGCTGATCGAGTCCGCGGCGATCATCGACTACCTGATCCGCCGTCATGGCCAGGGTCCTCTGCAACCCGATCCCTCCACCCCCGCCTACGACGAATACGTCCAGTGGCTGCACTTCGCCGAAGGCTCGGCGATGTTGCCGCTGATGTTGAACCTGTATGTCGGGCGCCTGGGTGAAGCCGGTGCGCCGCTGCATCCGCGCATCAACTCGGAAGTGGCCAATTACCTGGGCTACCTCGACACCGCACTGAGCCAGTCCGATTACCTGCTCGGTGACGAGTTCAGCGCCGCCGATATCCAGATGAGCTTCATCGGCGAGATCGCCCGGGCCCAGGGCAAGTTGGCCAACTATCCTCATGTAGCGGCCTGGGTCCAACGTTTCCAGGCGCGCCCGGCTTACCTCGCCGCGTTGAAGAAAGGCGGCAAGTACGACTTCGCGCCGCACTGAGTGATCCTGACAGGGCCACGGATGGCCCTGCGTAACCTGGAGCGCCTCGAATGCCTTCGATAGAACTGCACGCCGCCCAGCGTGACGACTTCGACACCCTCGAAAACCTGATGCAGTTCTACGTCTACGACTTCAGCGAATGGCTGCCGCTGGAACTGGGTGAGCATGGTTTTTTCAATATCCAACCCAAACTCGATTACTGGCGCAACCCCGCGACCCGAGCGTTTTTGATCAGGGTCGACGGTGAGCTGGCCGGTTTTGTGACTGTGGATGACGACACCCACCTCGAAGGCGCCGAGTACAACATCGGCTACTTTTTTGTCAGCCGGCGCTTCCGTGGCCAAGGTGTCGCGAAGTTTGTCGTTTCCGCCCTCTTGAGCCAAATCCCCGGTCAATGGCAAATTTTCCACATCGATGCGAACCCGCCTGCACGGCGGTTCTGGGCCAAAGTGATGCCTGATCTTACGGGCAATCAATTCACCCTGCATCGGCAGCCAGCAGACGGTTATCCCTGCACCTTCTACCGCTTCCAAAGCCCGCAGCCATCGGCCTGACGGGCGTGTTCCGGCCTCGCTTTTTCATTCCAATCCGTTTTGTCCGACAATATGTAGTGACTGAAAAAAATCACTACATAACGGTTGACGCCTCCGTTTTGCCCTTGCATGATGCAGACATCTCCCCGATCGGGAGTACAGCAACATGTTTGAGCAAGCTCGTCTGACCGCCGAGCTGTTTTTCCCGGATACACGCTGCCCACAAGGCAGATTGAAGAAGCTGACCTGGCCCGAACGTCCAGTACAAGGACGAGAAGCGCTGGCGATCAATCCTCATGAAGCTTGTGGCCGACCCTGAAAAGTCGGCAGTGGCCTCCAGGTATTCGCCGCTTCTCTTCGTTGTGACGCTAACGCGTAGCAGTTATTCAACACGACTACATGCAACAGACGCAGGACCCCGTCGAATTCGACGGCCGACCGCTGACGTCCTGGTTTCGGTGCCAGGGATCAACTAACCGATGGGCTACTTGTATTAGCGACTCAACTTTGAAAAATCACCAAATGGTCAAGGGGCATATTATGAATCTGAACAATCAACCAACTATCGATGAACTGGCTCGTATGTTCGCGGCGCAAAAAGACAGCCTCGACAGCCACATTCTGTGGATCAGCAAATCGGGCCAGGTTCATATCGACTGCCTGTCGCCTCACGCTCATGAAGCGGAGTTCGACCAGAACAACCAGAACCTGCTTGCCCGACTGAAGATGTACCGTCGCGGCCAGGGCTATGTCGGCAAGAAAGCCGCAGCCGACAAGGACTTCATCGGTAATGTTCTGCAAACGCTGAAACAGGCATGGGCTTCGCTACAGAACCAAAACGAAGTTCGGGTGATTGATCGGTTCTACTAATAAACTGACTCACTGATAAAAAAGGGCCTGCTCCCATTAAAGAGCAGGCCCTTTTTTGTGCCTGAGTGTTTTACAGCGCCAACAGCAGATTCATAAACGCCACCGACGCCGCGCTGTGATAGTTGTTTTTACGACGCAACAACGCCGCCCCGCGAGTTGGCGCCTCCCCCAACAACGGAATCTTGCGCAGGGCGCGTTCCTGGCTGGCGATGGCTTCCGGCAGGATGGTGGCAATCGCCGTGTGCCGAATGACTTCCAGCAAGGTGCTGACCGAATTGACCTCGATCACCACCTTCGGTGTTATCTGCTCCTGGGCAAAATACTCATTGATGCGGGTACGGGTAATGAAATCGGGGGTCAACAGCGCGAACTCCAGTTGCGCGAGTTCTTCAGCAGGCAATGCGAGCTGACTGTCATACAACGGGTGAGCGCGCCCCACCATCACCCCCAGCGTTTCGGTAAACGCCGGAATCGATTCGATGTCGGCGTTTCTGACTTCATTGAACGCAATGGCGATGTCCAGTGAGTCATCCGCCAACCCCGCTTCAATGTCATCCATCGACAGCTCGAAAATCTCCAGATGGATATTCGGAAACCGCGCCACGTAATCGCGCACCAACGGCCCCACCAGATACGCCATGAACGTCGGCGTCATCGCCAGGCGCAAGGTGCCGCGGGACAAGTCCTTCACGTCATGCAACGCACGCTTGCCGGCCTCCAGTTCCACCAATACGCGACGGGCGCACTCGATGTAGGCCGCACCGGCATCGGTCGGCTTGACCGTGCGTGAGGTTCGGTCGAACAGGCTTACGCCCAGGGTTTCTTCCAGCTGGCGGATTTGCTGGGACAAGGTCGGCTGCGACACATGCAACGCCTCGGCGGCCCGGGTGAAGCCGCCGTGGTCGGCGACCGCCAGCAAGTAGCGCAGATGTCGGAGCAGCATGGGAATTCCATCTATAGGTAGGGCTTATGCGCAGCATTGTATATCGATCTTGGACGCTATGGATCAATCGGCAGAAGATTGCTTCACACCCAAGCAACACCACGCCGACAGGAGAATCACCATGCAACAGTCTCACGCCTACAACGACCCAAGCCTGGCCCTGACCACCTCGATCCTCGATGCCAAGGCCCGCAAGAATCTGTCCTGGCAGGACCTGACCGACGGCACCGGCCTGGGTCTGGCCTACGTCACTGCCGCCCTCCTCGGCCAGCATCCACTGCCCAAAGCCGCTGCCGAAGTGATTGGCGACAAATTGGAGCTGGACGCCGACGCGGTGGCCCGCCTGCAGATCATCCCCCTGCGCGGCAGCCTCTCCGGTGTCCCGACCGACCCGACCATTTACCGCTTCTACGAAATGATCCAGATCTACGGCACCACGCTCAAAGCCCTGGTTCATGAGCAATTTGGCGACGGCATTATCAGCGCGATCAACTTCAAGCTCGACATGAAGAAAGTCGAAGACCCGGAAGGCGGCTCCCGCGCGGTAATCACCCTCGACGGCAAGTTCCTGCCACTGCGCCCGTTTTAAGTTGAGACTGGCCCGCGCTACCGCGCGGGCCACCCCACATCACGCATGAGGACACCCGCATGAAAGCGCTCATCGACGGTTTTTTGAAGTTCCAGAACGAAGCTTTTCCACAACGCACCGACCTGTTCAAACACCTGGCCACCACCCAGCATCCCGGCACGTTGTTCATTACCTGTTCCGACAGCCGTGTAGTGCCCGAATTACTGACCCAACAAGAACCCGGTGAATTGTTCGTGATCCGCAACGCCGGCAACATCGTGCCTTCCTACAGCCCTCATCCGGGCGGTGTGTCGGCGACTGTGGAATACGCGGTCGCAGTCCTCGGCGTGACCGACATTGTGATCTGCGGACACTCCGATTGCGGCGCCATGACCGCCATCGCCAAGTGCAAATGCATGGATCACCTGCCGGCAGTCAGCGGCTGGTTGCAACATGCCGAATCGGCAAAAGTCATCAACGAATCCCGTCCTCACGCCAATGATGCGGCGAAGGTCAGTTCAATGGTCCGGGAAAACGTCATCGCGCAACTGGCCAATATCCAGACGCACCCGAGCGTGCGCCTGGCGCAGGAAAAAGGTCTGTTGAATTTGCATGGCTGGGTCTACGACATCGAAACCGGTTCGATTGACGCCCTGGAGGCCAGCAGCCGCACCTTCGTCTCGCTGGCCGAACACCCGACTACCTGCGCGGTGTACGGCAAAGCCGTCGAAGCCGCGTGATGAACAGCCCTTGCGCAGCGCTCCCGATCCCGGAAGCGCTGCTGACAGGGTCATTTTTCGTCTGTCGAACGTGGCCGTTGCTCAGCGCTCTCCTCAGCGTTGGGCGCTTCGGGAAAACTGCCTGGCTTGAACACGTGGGTCAGCAATTCCCGGGCATCGACGTCGACCACACCCTGAACGGAGCGAGTCAGCGCAACCGCCTGCTCACACTCCCGGTGGGTGTTGACCCGGCCACTCAATGCCACGGTGCCCGCATGGGTTTTGACGTGAATGTGCATGGCAAGGGTGGGCTCGGCCATGGCCAGGGCTGACTTCACCCGGGTCGTCAGCCAGGTATCGTGAGCAACCGATTCCAGGTGATGGGAATATTGCTCGAAGGAACGAAGTTTCATGATGGATCCCTCTTTCAGAACGAAGGAGCAAACACCTTAATTATAGTGCGCCCCCTCGCCTGCGGTCGGAATGCCTTAGCGTTTGACCGACAGATCGGTCTGCGTCATGCGACTGCGAATGGTGAACACACCGTCTCCCGAAAGAATCGCGCTGCGCGCAAACAGACGACCGCTCTCCCAGTTCGAAAGACCCAGTTCCGGCTTGTTCAGCGCGTACTGTCCATCGACCCAGCGCGTGATGCCGTTGCCGACAAACGGCGCGTTAACTGCGTTGTAGAAGCGCTCATGCGCCGCGTCATCCTCGCTGATCAACGACACGGTGAACTGCGGGCTGTAGCGGTTGAACAAGGCAATCGCACGGTCGAGGTCATCGACGATCATCAGGCTGACTTCCGGGGTTTCTTCCCATTCCCACTCGCGGCCTAATTGCTCCTCCGGCAGTGGTTCGGCCAACGCTTCAGTCCGATAACCTTCGGCGCGATACACCTCGACGCTCGCGCTCGACCATTCACTCGGCAAACAAGCCTCGCTGCCTTCGACGATGTGCAGCTTACAGCCCTGGCCCCGTGCAATGCCGGCCTGTTGCAACGCACCGAGAAACAGCGGCACCAGATCGGCGGCGCGGTCACGCTGGATCAGGCAGACGTTGAGGGTGTTGCAGACTTTGCGGTCCAGGGAATTGCGCACCACGGCGGCGAAACGCGTCGCGTCAGCGTGCTGGTCGGCGATCAGCCAGGCGCCACCGGTGCCGTGCAGGCTGACGGCGGTGCCCGCCTGTTGGGCGATGCTGCCCAATTGGCTGACCGCACGTCCCGAACCCCGGGCCACGGCCAGGGACAGACGCCGGTCGGCGAACATCGCCCAACCGGCCGCGTGATTGACGCTTTCGACCAGCGACACCGCGCCGACCGGCAATCCGGCATCGCTCAGCGCCGGGTTCAGCGCATGGGTGACGATTGCCTGGGCGGTGCCCAACGCATCGCTGCCAATACGCAGCACCGCGGTGTTGCCCGTGCGCAAGACACCGGCGGCGTCGGCGAACACGTTCGGCCGACCTTCGAAGACAAACGCGACGATGCCCAGCGGCGACACCACTTGCTCGACTTTCCAGCCGTCATGCTCGACGCAGCTGATCACTTTGCCACGCGAGGCCGACGCATCGCGCCAGGCCCGCAGGCCGGCGATCATGTCGCGGCGCATGCGTTCATCGGCCAGCAAGCGTGTTGTGGAACGTCCACGGGCCTTGGCGCGCTCGATGTCGGCGAGGTTGGCGGCGGCGATCAAGTCCCAGCATTGCGCGGTTTCCAGACGCTGGGCAAACAGGTCGAAGAAGCTGCTGATCGCTTGATCCGACACCGCCGACATCGCGGTGAAGGCTGCTTCTGCGCGTTCTATCGCAACGCTGGCCGCTTGCTGGTCCGCCACCGGGATCAGCAACAATTCGCCGCTGACCTGTTCCACCAGCAGGTGGTCGCCGGGCTGGAAGCGCGCGGCCAGTTCGGGACTAACGAGCGAGACACGATTACCGGCAAAAGGAATCGGCGTACCAGCGACTAGACGTTCGAGCGCAAGAGACATGAAGCGGTTTCACCATGCAGGGGGAGGCCGGAAAATGTATAGGAAATTTTCCGGAGCGTCATTAAACCCGCCCGTTAAAACACCGACCAACCGATCCGCTGGCTCAGCAATTCCAGCGCGGCCATCCCGGCCAGGGAATTGCCGGCAGCGTTCAGTTCCGGCGACCACACGCATACCGTGAACTGCCCCGGCACCACCGCGACAATCCCGCCGCCAACGCCACTCTTGCCCGGCAAACCCACGCGATAGGCAAAGTTGCCCGCCTCGTCGTACAGCCCGCTGGTGGCCATGATCGAGTTGACCTGTTGCGTCTGGCGCGCGGTGAGGATCTGTTCGCCGCTGTGCTTGCAGAATCCGTCGTTGGCCAAAAAGCAGAACGCCCGGGCCAGGTCCACGCAATTCATGCGCAACGCGCAGTGGCTGAAGTAGCTGCGCAACACCGATTCGACGTCGTTGTGAAAGTTGCCGAACGACTGCATCAGGTAGGCCATGGCGGCGTTGCGCGCGCGGTGCTGGTATTCGGACTCGGCGACTTTGCCATCGACCATGACCTGCGGATTGCCGGACAGCCGCCGGACAAAATCACGCATCGACAACGCTGGTGCCGCAAAGCGCGACTGGTTGATATCGCAGATCACCAGCGCGCCGGCATTGATGAAGGGATTACGCGGACGGCCGCGTTCGAATTCCAGCTGCACCAGCGAGTTGAACGGCTGGCCGGAAGGCTCGTGGCCCAGACGCTCCCAGATCGCTTCACCGGAGTGTTCGATGGCCTGCACCAGGCTGAAGACCTTGGAAATACTCTGCACCGAGAACGGCGTCTCGGCATCGCCCGCGCAGTACAGTTCACCGTCGTTGCTGTACACGGCAATGCCCAATTGATTGGCCGGCACGGTGCCGAGGGCAGGAATGTAGTCCGCCACCTTGCCCTGCCCGATCAGCGGCCGGACGGCATCGAGGATCTCGTTCAACAGCGCTTGCATGCGAGGTTCCAAAGTCACGCCCCATGGGATTGCGGGGACACTGAGGCTAGACGCTGCGGGACGACAACGAATCACAGCCCCCCAATCCAAAACCCACCACAGGGTTTTGCATTGGGCTTGTATCTGTATGTGTACAAACCCGCCCCTGACACACCCCGCCCATAAAACCCCGCCCAAACGACACATCGCAGATACACCTGCCTGGTCAACTACACCTGTCGATTGGCCAAGCCGATCAAAGCGCTCAACTCACTCAATGTACGGAGTATCACCATGTTCAAGCTCTCGACTTCTTCCCTGACCCTCGGCCTGCTCATCGCGGGTGGCCTGGCCTTGTCGAACGTCGCTTCGGCCTCCGAATCCGAAGCGTTCAGCATGAAACAACTGGCCCACGGCTACAGCCAGGTCCAGGCCGACACCGCGCAAAAACCCGCCGAAGGCAAATGTGGCGAAGGCAAGTGCGGCGCCGCCGAGTAATTCCCTTGCGCGGGGCACTCGATGCCCCGCATTCCTGACCTGACGGAGATCAAGCCCGTGAACACTTCAATCTCTTCGGCCGTGAAAGGCCTGCACCTGAACCTCGACCGTGCTGGTAGCTGGCTCGCGCCCCTGACCTTGCGGTTGATCATCGCCTGGGAATTTTTTGAGTCGGGCCTGGAAAAATGGAACGGTGACAACTGGTTTGCCGACATTCAGGACCGTTTTCCGTTTCCGTTCGACCACGTGCCGGCCACACTGAACTGGGAACTGTCGATGTGGGCCGAGCTGATTTGCGCCCTCGCGATTCTGGTGGGTCTGGGCACACGGGTATCGGCGATCATCCTGATCGTGGTCACGGTTGTCGCCACCGCCGCCGTTCACTGGCCGGCCGATTGGTCTACATTAAGTGAGCTTGCCCAGGGTTACGCCATCAGCAATAAAGGCCACGGCAACTTCAAACTGCCGGTGATCTACCTCGCCGCCCTGCTGCCCTTGCTGCTCTCGGGTGCCGGCAAGCTGAGCCTCGATACGCTGCTGGCGCGAATTTTCTGGCGCCGTCACAATCGCTGAAATGCTACCGTGACACGCTTCACCTTCCACCTCACTTGCGTAGACAGGAGCCACCATGAGCGTGACCACCCAATGGATCGAGATCGACAGCGACGACGGTAAATTTGGCGCTTACCTGGCCATTCCGCATACCCAGCGCGGCCCGGGGATCGTCTTGATCCAGGAGATCTTCGGCGTCAACGAGCACATCCGCTCCGTCGCCGAGCAATACGCCGCTGATGGTTATCTGGTGATCGTGCCGGACCTGTTCTGGCGTAGCGGCCACCGCATTGAACTGACCTACGACGAAGCCGGCTGGAAACGCGCCGTCGAATTGATGAACGCCACCGACATCACCAAGGCGCAGGCCGACATCAAACTGGCCATCGACACCCTCGATGCCCAGCCGGGGCTGGATGGCGGCATCGCTTCCATCGGTTACTGCTTTGGCGGCCTGCTGTCGTACCTCACCGCCACCAACGGGCTGGTGGATGTGGCAGTCGCCTACTACGGCGGCGGCATCCAGAATCACCTGGACCGCGCCGATGACATCCAGGTGCCGTTGCTGATGCATTTCGGTGAACAGGACAGCCACATTTCCCTGGAAGCCGTGGAGAAAATCGCCGAACGTTTCGACACCAACGACAACGTGGAAATTGTCGTGTACCCGGAAGCTGAACACGGCTTCAACTGCTCGCACCGCGACAGCTACAACCAGCGCGCTGCGGCTGAGGCGCATGGCAATACGTTGATCTTCCTCGGTCAGGAACTGTAAAACCGCCCTCCACGAAAAAGGCCCCTTCATCGATGGATGAAGGGGCCTTTTTTATTTGCTGCGTTTACCCGATCACACCTCTTCCGCTAGCGCAGCGACGGCCAGTGCCGGCTGAACATTACGCTCATGCACATGGCGATGCGGTGTGCGGTCGATGTTCAGGCTGAGGATTTCCGGACGGCTGTAGTGACCGCGGCCATCCATTTGGCGCTTGCGGATCTCGATCTGGAACAGGTCGATGTCGGCAATCACTTCGCCTTCTCCTTCGGTCAGCGCGCCGACGACTTCACCTTGCGGGTCGATGATCGCGGTGTAGCAACCGCCGGAGATCGGGCCGATATCGCAACCGGTGTCGGCCATGATTTGTGCTTGCTGTTCCGGGTACAACCAGGCGGTCGAGTTGACCACGAAGCACGCCGATTCCAGGGCATGCATGCGGATGCTGACTTCCATCTGCCGGGTGAACCGCTCACCGGCGAACGAGCCGGGGTACATCGAGGCGTGGATCTGTTCGCCGTCTTCGATCAGTGCATACCGGGCCAGCGGGTTGTAATGTTCCCAGCAGGCCAGTTGACCGATGCGGCCGACGGCGCTGTCGATGGCACGCAGGCCGGAGCCATCGCCCATGCCCCAGATCATGCGTTCGTGATAGGTCGGCGAAATCTTGCGACGCGCCTGAATCAGCGTGCCGTCGGCATCAAACAGCAACTGCGTGTTGTACAGCGTGCTGCCATCGCGTTCGTTGACGCCGATGGACACCACCATGTTGGCGTCTTTGGCGGCCTTGCCGATCGCATCGGTGGTTGCCGACGGCACGACAACCGCCTGATCCAGCAACTTGTAGTGCTCGGCGCCCATTTCGAAAGGCGACTGCACAAAGGAAAAGTACGGGTAGTACGGCACGATGGTTTCCGGGAAGACGGCGAACTGCACACCCTTCTCGCCGAGTTCGCGAATTTTGTTAACGACCTTCTCTACAGTGCCTTCACGGCTGTAGAGCACGGGTGCGATTTGGACGGCAGCGGCTTTGACGATGGTCATGGCGGTGATCTCACTGAGGAATGGGCTTCAACGAGATCCAGATTACGGCAATCATATTTTGTCTTAAACGTCGAATACACCACTTTTTAGGACGCGGCGCGATTCGCCCGCTGGATCACCTGCGGCGGTTGACCGAAAGCGCGGATAAAGGCCCGGCGCATACGCTCCCGGTCGCCAAATCCGGTTTCGGTGGCGACCACATCGATGGCATGACGGCCAGTTTCCATCATCAACCGTGCGGCTTCCACGCGCAGGTTTTCAATGGCTTTGGCTGGCGATTGACCGGTTTCCGCATGGAACACCCGACTGAATTGCCGAGGGCTCAAATGGGCCGCGCCGGCCAACTCTTCCACCGACAACGCGGACTTCAGGTGCTGTTTGGCGTAGGTCAACGCCGCCTGAATGCGATCGGTCTTTGGCTCAAGTTCCAGCATCACCGAAAACTGCGACTGGCCACCCGCGCGACGGTGATACACCACCAATTGCCGGGCCACCGTGCGCGCCACCTGGGCACCGAGGTCCTTTTCCACCAGCGCCAACGCCAGGTCGACACAGGCACTCATGCCGGCGGCGGTCCAGAGGTTGCCATCGTTGATGAAGATGCGGTCCTCTTCGACCAGCACCTTCGGATACGCCCGTTGCAAGGCCGGTGCATGACACCAGTGAGTGGTCGCCCGTCGACCATCGAGCAACCCCGCCTCGGCCAGCGCAATGGCACCGGTGCAGATCGACCCCAGCCGCCGGGTGGTCGCGCTGGCACGACGCAAAAACGCCACCATGCCTGGCGAAGTGGGCCGGATCAGGTTGTCGCCCATCACCAGCAGCGTATCGAACGCGCGCTGATCGAATGCCTGGGTTTCGACGCCGAATCCGGCGGAGGTCTGCACCGTGCCGCCGTGCTCGGACAGCAGGGAAAGGCTGTACACCGGCTCGTCGGCGGTGTTGTTGGCCAGTTCGAAGGTGGCGCACATGGCGAGGCCGAGGACCTGGAAGCCGGGGTAGACGATGAGTCCGATGTGGTGCATGGGCGGCTGATCCCTTTTGACCTTAATGGTGGCATGAGTAAGTTTAGGTCGGTTCATGGGCAATGTACTCCTGTCGAGGCCGCTTCGGGTCAACTCGAAAATCATTGTCCAACTTCGGGCTTAGTGTATTACCAGCATTACAACTTAATCGACGAATATAAACCCATCGTCTTAGTTACGGACAACTCAATATGAAATGCTCAACTGACAGATGGATTATTTCGAAATTTAATGTTGGATCCATAGCGCTGTTTGGCATTAAACAGAAACACACCACTCTCCTTAATCGACTCGATCGTAGGTCTTTATTTCGTACAATTCAAACTTTCATCGCGCCCAACCCCACGTACCAGGCGCATCGGCCTATCAACCGGTACAGCTGCGCTTAACAATTAGGTGCCTAGGTGGCCGGCATGACTAATAAAACCTTAGCAGCGATGCAACTCAGGTGGTGGCAAACCCGATATTTTTTAGGGCTATACATAACATTGCACATTCGGCCTACATCAAGAGGCGCAGGGCCATGGACAACAATAATAATTCAGGTACTAACCTGGCATTCTGGGTGCCTGGCAGTGCGGTTATCCTGAGTCTGGTGATATCGACATTCGCACTGACTCGCGATCCGTTTCTTGAACCGCGGCCAATTGGTGCACATTTTCAAGCGCAACTGCCAATTGACGCGCGGCTGTGGCAGGACCCGTTTGATGCGCTTGAACGGTATCGCAAGAAGCTGACAGACAGTAAGAGTGATCAGCTGGAAAACTTCTGCAACACCCCGATTACAAAGTTCGCAGCGAACGAAACAGCTCCGGACATCATGGTGGCATTGGTCGAAGGTGGTCCCTATGCGGACGAGGTAGAACGGCGTCGACGTATCCGCTATGCCCTGTTGGCGGGCTTCAAAAACTCCCGTCGTGTTCCCGATCAGGAGCAATACATCCAATGCCTTAAACTCTCAGCTGATCTTTCGGATAGCGAACCAACAAAGACGAATTTTATTGATATCCCCTATGAAATGTTTGTTCCAAATCCTTTCGATCAGCCGACAGACGCTGAAGGCAAAGCACTTCCTTACAGACGAACAATCGTATTTTGGTTGAAGCAGGATGCGCTTGGCGAAATTCCGTTACAAAACATCAAGACATTACATCAAACACTGAAATCAAAAATCGATCTGGCGTGTACTTCGACGGAGTGTAAAAACCGTGAAGACGACAGTGTCCTCAAAGTCATCGGACCGGCCACTTCGACCGTTTTACGCGATATGTTCAAGGACCAGGATCGTGGCAAGGCGACTGTTGATGTCGAAATTTACTCCCCTTTGGCCACTGCTGATAATGAAACGCTGGAGCGTGGGTACGATAAAGTCTCGCCCCCCATCCCGAACAAACATCAAATGAAGTTGCTGCGTACCGTCAGCGACGACGGCACCATGACGCAATTGATGCTGGAAGAACTAAAACTGCGTCATGTCGATCCAGCCACCGCCTTGCGTTGCAACAAAGGCAGCTTGCAGCGAGTCGGGTCGACTTGCGCTGAGACCAACTGGCCGCGTGCCGACCGAGTTGCCCTGATCTCTGAGTGGGACAGTTTCTATAGCCGAGCACTCATTGAGAGTTTCAAAGCTCAGGTGGCCGATGATGCCAACCTGCGCGACGACAAAGAAAAGGCAGTAGTCAATCAGTGGATATTGCGTTTCAGCTATTTGCGCGGACTGGACGGACGTCTCCCGGAGGAAGCCGCCAGCAATGATAAAACGGCAAATAACGACAGCAACAAAAACAGCAAGGACGCGAACAAAATTGACCTCAGCCCTTTGGAAAAAGCCGACGGCAATTCTCAACTCGATTACTTGCGGCGCCTGGCCGATCACATTGCCGACGAGGACGCGACCTACCGACGTAACGGGGAAAGTGGTATTGGCGCCATCGGTATATTGGGCGTCGATGCTTACGACAAACTGTTGGTTTTGCAGGCGCTCAAAAGTCGAATGCCTTACAAGCTGTATTTTTCCACCGACCTCGACGCGCGCATGTTGCAACGAGGTCAGGCTGAAACGACCCGTAACCTGATACTGGCGGCGCCCTATGGGCTGACCCTCACACGCGCCTTACAACAAGATGTACCGCCGTTTCGCGATAGCTTGCAAAGCTCCGTGTTTGTCTCTGTTTTAGCCGCATTGGCGCCGCAATCTTTCGACGCCAAACGAGCAAAGTTCGACTACTCAAAATCGGAAATGCTCTCGCCCGGCATCTACGAAGTGGGTATCGGCGGCTTCATCCCCTTGGCCAGCCAGCTCACCGCTTTGCGCCCTGCCAGTTGTGAGGCGCCGACGTTACTCTCCCGGTCGGATCGAGGTGTCCGCCCGCACGATCTTATGGCGTTGCGGTGCCTTCAGGACCCGTCGCCACCACCCTACCCTGAAGCCTCCCAGTCAGCCCGGGATCAATTCAAGAATTCTCAATCATTCTTCTGGGCCGGCCCCTTGACGTTCACCCTGCTTTTAATCACGGCACTCATCGTCTGGTGGTGGATAGAAGTACCGCAGCCCGCACCCGAGAACCCGCAAATTTTGGAAAACCCGCAAGACAACAAGCGCGAAACGGCGCTGGACTGGGTGCGAGGCATCCCCATGACGCTGTATATGGTGGCGGCGCTTAGTGCCTTTATCGCCACCCGTTCCTGGCATGTGGAGTTCCTTTGGATCACGTTCGTTTTGATCCTGCTGGGGATTATCTCGTCGAACCTTACCCGCCGCTCCGACCGGCAATTAGCGTCGGTTAAAAACCCGATTGGCACCGATGTCAAAGGCCTGCCGACCGCCTCGGCCTGGTACATCGTGGTCCCCCTCGTCGTATTTATCCTCGCTCTAATGTTGGCTTATCAGATGCGAAGCACGCTGACAGAGAACGGTCTGGGAGAACCGATGTTCCTGTTTGAAGGCATCAGTGCCTGGCCAACCGTAGCACTCCGCCTGCTGGCAGCGCTGATATCACTCTCTGCATTGGCGTGGGGTTGGCGCAATTTGCGGGTCAGCAGAACGGAGATCGAAGCCGCGTACCATCTACGCCTTCATATGCGTAAGTATCAGATGACTCTGTGGGGACAGGTTTTACGCTTCTTTCGCAGAAGCAAAAACATGAGCCTGCGTCGCTGGAGCAACGAACTGGGGCACTGCCTGCTACAGATTTTTTTCCCATTGTTGAGCGCCAATGACGAGTGGTCAAAAAACGCTTCCAGCACCCAGGCCACCTGCGCAGACGGACGCAAAATGATTTCCATTGCCCGCTTCTGGGGTGAGCACTGTGTGTGCGGTTCATTCGGCGCCCGAATGCTGCGAGCCGTACTGGTGACCTGGATCTTCCTCGTGGTTACCAGCGTGCTGTTTGTGGTGTGGCCAATGGAACGGATCCCCGTTCGAGGCGATTCGATCATGTGGATGCTGACTTGGCTGGTTCCAACCGTGCTGTTCCAGTTACTGGTGTTCTGGGTAGTGGATGCCAACTTGCTGCTGACACGATTCATTCGCCACCTCAGCGACCATCATGCCGTCTGGCCCGGAACGTTACAGCTCGAACACAAGCAGATCTTCGGTGTACTCAAGCACCCTTGTATTGACGAGTGGATGGACTTGCAACTCATCGCCAAACGCACTTCGGCTGTCAACCGACTGATTTACGCGCCGACGGTGGTTATGTTGATTCTGTTGGCGTCGCGCAGCACCGCATTCGATAACTGGCCGACACCACCCAGTATTGTGATTACTTTTCTGCTGACTGCACTGATCCTGCTGGCGTCCGCATTGTCGCTACGTCGTGCGGCCGAAAAAGCACGCACTGTAGCTTTGTGGCGGGTTGATGCCTATCTGCTGGAAACGCCGGAAACGGCGCCGTACTACGACAAGTTTCAAATGATCCGCGACCGCATCGCCACGCTCAATACGGGTTCATTCTCCCGCTATTCCGAAGACCCACTGATCCGGGCGCTATTGCTGTCGCTGACCGGCATCGGCGGCTCAGCCATTGTCGATGCCTTGAACTACGCCAAGTTCTGACCGCCAATAAGGGGGCGTTCCTCGAACGCCCCCGCCTGGTCACAGTTGATTGGCCACCGCCATGTTCACAAACTGCGTATCAAACCGCAGCTTGATGTTGTTCTTGTCGCCTAACGTCGAGCCATCGGCGAATTGCATGCCGACCGCATCAGCGCTGGTCGCCGCCTGACCCAGCAAGCCCTTGGCAAAGGAAAACGTGCGGACCTTGTCCATGGTGTGGCGGATCGCGTCGGAACTGGCGAATTCGAACGCCGTGCCCGGCGTGTAGAACAGCATGGTTTGCGTCAATTGATCCTCGTAGCCTTTGAGGTCGGTGCCCGAACGTTCAGCCATCGAAGTACGTGCGGCAATGGCCTGACCGTTGTCGCCGGACATCAGTTGCAGCGTTTCGAACCAGGCACCGACCAGCGCCTTGCCCAGTTCCGGGTTGGCCTTCAGGGTCTCGGTGTTGACCGCCATCATGTCGATGATCTCGCCCGGGATTTCCTTGGAGGTGAACACTTCGACCGCCGTCGGTGACTGTTTCATCACCATGCTCAGTTGCGGGTTCCACAGCGCCGCTGCGGTCACGCCGGGGGTGGTGAACGATGCCACGGCATCGGCGTCCGAGGTGTTCATGATCTTGATGTCCCGTTGCGACAGGCCATGGATGTCCAGGGCGCGGGACATCAGGTAGTCCGAGACCGACAACTCCACCAGATTGACCTGCTGGCCCTTGATGTCGGCAAAGGTCTTGCCGTGTTTGAGCACGATGGCATCGTTGCCGTTGGAATAGTCGCCGAGGATCAGGCCGGTGGTGTCCACGCCGTTGGCACTCGGAATGGTCAGTGCGTCCATGTTGGTCATGCCGCAGGCGTCGAACGCGCCGGCCGCGTATTGATTGATCGACTCGATGTAGTCGTTGAGCTGCACGAGTTCGATCTTGATTCCGTACTTCTTCGCCCACTTGTCGATGATCCCGTGTTCACTGGCGTAACCCCAGGGCATCCAGCCGGAATAGATCGACCACGCCACCTTGAACTCCTGCTTTTTCTCCGCTGCCGAAGCGCCGAAGGCGAGACAGGAGACGGCCAGCAACACCGCTGCGAAACGGTAAAACACGCACGAGAATGCCTTCATGGAAACCTCACGGGTTATGAAATGGGTGACGCGTTAATGTCAAACGAGCGGCTGGGTGTAGCGGCTCAAGGTCGGGGATTCACGCTCGTACCATTGCGCGGCACTGGCGGTGAATCCGGTGGTTTGTGCGTAGCTGATGTCGGGTTCCAGGGTGTCGATGACGAACAGCCGTTCCCGGGCAACGCCATCGACGGTGAGTAATTGCGAGACGTGCTTGCCGTCGGCCAGCCGCTCGAAACCCTCCAGTGAAATCAGTGGCTGACCGACACGCCTGGCGCAGGTGGAAAGCGTCACGCTGTAGCCTGTTTCGAGTGAACCTTCGGCCACCGATGTCTCGAAGTTGAACGCGCACTTGAGCCAGTCCGGGTCCTTGGCGTGACGGGCGACCAGATCGCGCAGTGGCTCGCCACCCGCGCTGGACTCCAGCGGTTCGGCACGTCCCAGCACCAACGCCGCATGCCCACCGCAGACGATCAAGCCACCGCCACGGTGATGCACAAATCCGCTCTGCACTTCTCGTTCCTCAAGCAAGCGCAAGCCGATCAACGCACCCGGCTTTGATAACTGAAGTCGCCAGTCTTCGACATAGGCACCGCTGGGGGAAAACTCGATCATGCAGTTACCGATGCGCTTGAGCACACCCGGCTCTGGCCACCGGTTATGCAACTGAAACGAGGTGTCGGTGTGCCAACTCAACACGTCGCTTTCCCATGAACACAACGCTTCCCAGCCTTCGTAATTGGCCAGGACCTGCAGTTCTTCGGCGCTGTATTCCAGCAGCGGTTTGGCCGACAGTTGTTGGCCTTCCAGCGGCAGGCGCAGATCAATAGTGAAATTGCGGCTCTGGAACCAGCAGACGTGGGTGTGCACGTCGGTCAGGCCGTCAGCGAAGCTGATCGAGCGGCGTTTGTAGAAGCCGAGCATCCAGTCCGGTACGCCATCAGCGGCGGGTTGCGGATGTTGAATAACGAGATCTTGCAGATTCATCTCAAACCTCCCCCGCCATGGCGGCGCGACCAAACGAAGACAAGCCCTTTGCGCCGTCGGGCAAGCTCAACTCGCCGGCGGCCAGTCGCTGCTTGAGGTAGCGGAAGGTTTGCAGGGTTTGCGCGTAGAGGTGATCGCCACAGACAAGCGGTCCATAACGGCTGGGGGTCTGCGCGTCGAGTAACTGCGCGATGGGCTCGATCAGCGTGTCGTAGTCACAGGCGCAAAACATCGGGAAGGCGTAGCGTTCCTGGGCGACTTTGCGCACCCGGTGGGCAGTGGCGACGTAGCGGCCATTGCTCAGCACTTCCATCATGTCGCCGATGTTGATCACAAACGCACCGTCCACCAATGGCACGTCGATCCACTGCCCTGCCCCGTTCAATACTTCAAGGCCCGGTGCGGTCGGCAGCAGGATGGTGAAGCATTCGTAATCGGTGTGCGCACCGATGCCGGGGCGATCCACCGGGGCATTCGGCGAGAAGGGATAGTGGATCAGGCGCAATTGACTCGGCGGAATATTCACCCGTTGGCTGATGGCGTTTTCCGGCAACCCCAGCGCCAGGGCGAAGCCGCGAAACAACGTGAGGCTGAGGTTGAACACCGCGTCGTAGTAGGCCTTGATGTCGTCCTTGAAACCCGGCAAGACCGGCCAGCGATTCGGCCCAAGCATCGGTCGCCGCCCCAGCGCTGGCGCATAATCGAAGCCGACGTCGAAGGCTTCCTTGTGGTCGATAGACCCTTCGACAAATTGTTCCTCGCCTTCGGGCACATAGCCGCTGTGGTTGCTCGAAAGGCCGATGTAGTCCTGCATTTTTTGCTCGGTCGACTGGGCGAAATATTCCGCGGCCCGTTGCTTGAGCCGATGGATGATCTGCGGGTCGATGCCGTGCCCGGTCACATAGAGAAACCCGGCCTGCGAGGCGGCGTCGCCCAAGGCAGTCGCGGCGTTTATGCGTTCGGATTCGAGGCTCGAAAACAACCCGCCGATGTCCACGAGGGGCAAGGTTTCGAAAGCTGAATGAGGGGTAGTTCGAGGCATGGGCGCCATAAGTAACCTCCTGATGATTAGTCAAAATGTCACCTGGTCGTCCAGATATCGCAGAGCCGTGAGGCCTCCGGGTCGTCCCGGATCAATCGCACCGAAAAAGGTGCGCCAGGACAGGAGCAATGTGCATGCCACGTTTGCTCCCGGCTTGCATCACAGCGCTATCTCGTTGATTTGCAAGCACCGGTTCCCATGCGGATGAGCTGATGGCGCTCGGCGTGCGATGTTAAAAAAGCACCAGGATGGCGCAATGGACTTCCCCTCATTCTGGCGTTTTAATCGCAGGCGGACTTCAAGGCACAACAAGGGATCACCATGCTCGATATCTCCATGCAGGACCGCGCCGCACCGGATGGCGTGTGTTACGGCTGCGGCAGCCGCAATCCCCACGGGTTGCACGTCAAGAGCCACTGGCACGAGGACGGCGTCCACGTCGTCGCCGAGCACCTGCCCGAGGCCAAATACTGTGGCTGGCCGGATCTGGTGTACGGCGGCTTGATTGCGATGTTGGTGGATTGCCATTCGAACTGGACGGCCATGGCGTATCACTACCGGGCCGAAAACCGCGAGCCTGGCTCCCTGCCGCGCATCGACTGCGTCACCGGGAACCTGGGTATCAAGTTCATCAAACCGACGCCGATGGGCGTTGCGTTGACCTTGCGCGCCAAGGTTGAGGGCGAGGTCGGGCGCAAGACCCGTGTCATCTGCGAGGTCTATGCCGACGGGGTGCTCACGGCGGTGGGCGACTCAGTGTTTGTCCGGGTCGATACCGGGCAACTGGCCGCCGCTGCGCATGGTCGTGAGGTTTAGGTGTTGTGAGCCTCAGGGTCGGCCGAGCTACTTCGCCGACCCGTCATGGGGTTTGTAGAACACGAACAAACCGATGCTCGCCGTTTTGATGTACTTCTTGGCCCAGACCGGTTTCACCGTCTTGTCATGGAAATACATCGCGCCGCCGGTGCGATCCGGCAGCTGCTTGTTCAGCGCCTTGCGCGCGATTTCCTTGGCCAGCGCATATTGGGTTTCTTCCTGGACCGAGTCCGACTTCCCGTCGCACCACCAGGAAAACTGGCAGCTCTTGGTTTCGGAACCTTGCTTGACCACTTTGCACACCGTGTCGGGAAAGCCTTCGTGGCCGAGGCGGTTCATCACCACGTTGGCCACCGCTTCCATGTCGTCCGTGTCCTTGCCTTTGGCTTCCCAGTAGATGGAGCGCGCCATGCAGGTAATGGCGTCGTCCAGCGGCGACTTGCCTGCCGGGTCGACGGCCTGGACTTCGGACTGGGTGATGGCCTCGGACTTGGGCACCGGCACATTGCTGCTCTTCTCGGCGGCCTTCTGCTCAAGTACCTGCGCCTTGTCTTCCGCTACTTCCTTTTTTTGTTGTTGATCGTCCGCCATGGACTGACCGGCCAGTAGAGAAAGGGCGAGAAACGCGGCAATCCAATTCAAGGACATGGTGCAAGCACTCAGGAAGGTGTCGGTTCAGTGTAGTAGCCAAATCATGTCAACTACTAAGCAACAAACTGCAAAAACCCATTGCCTTGTACGGGGGGAGTTCGCGCATCATGGGCGCAGTCCGTCCAAGGGGGTTTCCATGCACGTCTTTTCATCCGCTATGCGCTTGTCGGGGTTGTCGTTGGGTCTGGTGCTGGCCACAACGGCGATGGCGTCCGAGGAAACGCAACTGGCCGATTCGATCAACGCCTTTCGCAGCCTGCCGCAGAATTGCGCCGGCCAGATCTCGCCGGAGTTGCCACCGTTGAACAGCGATCCGCGCCTGATTTTGCCGGCCAGCGGACAGGTTGACTTGCAGCAGGCCATGGTGCGCGCGTCGTATCCGATGCTGCATGTGCAAGCGATATCCCTGACCGGCCCGCGTGATGCGCAAGCGGCGATGATGGCGGTACAGGAAAGCTTCTGCCAGGTGGTGCTGAACCTGAAATTCGTCGACATCGGCGTCAGCCGCCAAGGCAACGACTGGCGCATCGTGCTGGCCCGCCCGCTGTTGACCGCGCGTCTGGGTGATGCCGCCGCCGAAGGCCAGAAGCTGTTGGTCGAGCTCAACGTCGCGCGCAGTAAACCCCGTCAGTGCGGCGCCCAGGCATTTGCCGCAACCACCCCGCTGGCCTGGAACGCCACTCTTGCGTCCGCCGCCGAAACCAACTCGCGGGCCATGGCCAACGGCAACTATTTTGATCACAAGGACCGCGACGGCCGCACACCGGGGGATCGCGCGGAACTGGCGGGTTACAACTTTCAGCAGATCGGCGAGAACATTGCCGCCGGGCAAGACACCGTGCGCAAGGTGGTCGACGGCTGGCTGGCCAGCCCCGGTCATTGCGCCAACTTGATGAATCCACAGTTCCGTGAGCTCGGCGCGGCTTACGCGAACGATCCGAAAAGCGATGCCGGCATCTACTGGACGGCCATGTTCGGTACGCAATAAGGACGATGACCCGAGCGGTGAAGAGCCGCTCTTACAACGTTTGCTGACTGTTGCCGATGGTCTTGGCTTTTTCGATGGCCCAGTCCATCGCTGCCTCGAAGTCCAGCAAATGCGGGGACGGATGGTCCTCAGCAATCTCCGAGCCGTCCGGCCGGTACACCTTGATGAGCATTTTCAGGGAACCGTCTTGCTGTATCTCGGCTGTGACTTTGATCGAGCATCCGTTGGAAAGCGTCTCCTTGTGTTCCTCATGGCGTTCAGTCATCGCTGTCTCCCCCGCGTGGTGGATGGATCGAGTCAGGCATCCTTCTGAGCGTAGTAGAAGTTCGCCCGGGATCATGGCCGGCCACGGCACGTTTCAATGGCGACGAACCTGCCGAGACAGCGGCGTAATGCCACCTATACTGCATTTCACCAACCCCGCCCGGGGCCTGCGCTACCCACAATAACAAGCAGAGGTGGAACATGGTCTGGCAGCAAATCTACGATCCCTTCGGTAACCCGGTCATTTCAACCCTCATGGCCGCCGTGCCGGTGGTGGTGATGCTGGCCTCACTGGCGTTTTTCCACATCAAGGCGCACATGGCGGCGCTGCTCGCATTGGCGTCCGCGTTGCTCATCGCGATCTTTGCCTTCGGCATGCCGGCCAACATGGCGGGCTCGGCGGCGTTATTCGGCGCGGCCAACGGCTTGCTGCCGATTGGCTGGATCGTGCTCAACATCATCTTCCTGCACCGACTGACCACCGAGAACGGCTCGTTCAAGGTGCTGCAGGATTCCCTGGCGCGCATCACCGACGATCGACGCCTGCAACTGCTGCTGATCGCCTTCTGCTTCGGCGCGTTTTTTGAAGGTGCGGCCGGGTTCGGCACGCCTGTGGCGGTGACCGGTGCGATTCTGATCGGGTTGGGCTTCTCGCCGCTGGCCGCGTCCGGCCTGGCCCTGATCGCGAACACGGCGCCGGTGGCGTTCGGCGCGCTGGGCACACCGATCATTACCCTGGCCAAGGTGACCGGGCTGGATGAAATGGAACTGTCGATGATGGTCGGTCGACAGCTACCGTTTTTCTCGGTACTGGTACCGTTCTGGTTGATCTGGGCGTTCGCCGGTTGGCGCAAAATGCTCGAGATCTGGCCGGCGATCCTCGTGGCCGGCGTCAGCTTCGCAGTCCCGCAATTCCTCGTATCCAACTACCACGGCCCGATGCTGGTGGACGTGATCGCCGCGCTGATTTCCATGGCCTGCCTGACCGGTTTCCTCAAGGTCTGGAAGCCGGCCACGGTGCACACCTCGGCCGCCCTGACCGGGCGCGTCGACAACTCGAAAATCGATGCTGAACATGAGCAGGCACCGGCGGCCAGTGCGACCTTTTCCGCTGATGCAAAACCGGCGGTGATGCGCGCCTGGATGCCGTGGATCATCCTGACGATCTTCGTGTTCGCCTGGGGCACCCAGGGTTTCAAAAACATGTTCGATACCCGCCCGGCAATTGATCCGCAAACCCAGTCGGTCAAACTCGACCCGCAGGGTAAACCACTGCGCGAAGCCAACCCGGTTTTCGCGCCAGCCCTGACCTTCACCACCTTGCACCAGCAAATCGAGAAGGTGCCGCCGGTGGTGCCGGCACCGAAAACCGAAGAGGCGATCTACAAGTTCACCTGGTTCACCGCCACCGGCAGCGGCATCTTGCTGTCCGCCATCCTCGGCGGTCTGCTGATGGGCTACTCGATCCCGCAACTGGCTCGCCAATACCTGCGAACGCTGTGGGTGGTGCGCTACTCGCTTATCACCATCGCGGCGATGTTGGCCCTGGGTTACCTCACGCGCTACTCGGGACTGGACGCGACCATGGGCTTGGCCTTCGCCGCGACCGGTATTTTCTACCCGATGTTCGGCACCCTCCTCGGCTGGCTCGGCGTGGCGTTGACCGGCTCGGACACCGCTTCCAACGTGCTGTTCGGCGGCTTGCAACGGGTGACGTCCGAACAGCTCGGGATCAGCCCGGTGCTGATGGCGGCGGCGAACAGTTCTGGCGGGGTCATGGGCAAGATGGTCGACGCACAGTCGATTGTGGTCGCGTCCACGGCCACGCGCTGGTACGGCCACGAGGGGGAGATTCTGCGGTATGTGTTCTTCCACTCGATTGTGCTGGCGATTCTGGTCGGCGGGCTGGTGACGTTGCAGGCGTATGTGGCGCCGTTCAGTCACATGGTGGTGGGTGGGCATTAGTCCCCACGGCACACCATTTGCCACAACCCGGACGAATGGCCCGGGTTGTGGGCCAAACGCTGCTTTACTGGTTCAAATCCTGAATACACCGAAAGCGCCTCGATGGAACGCCTTACCGCCAAAGATTTCGCCCCCGAACTGCTCGAACTCTACGACTACTACGTCCATGGCAAGATCAACCGCCGAGAGTTTCTCGATCGTGCGGCGTTGTTTGCCTTGGGCGGTTTGACCGCCAGCGCACTGCTCGCGTCCTTGAGCCCCAACTACGCGCTCGCCGAACAGGTGGAATTCACCGACCCGGACATCCTGCCCGAGTACATCACCTACCCCTCGCCCAAGGGCCACGGCAATGTGCGGGCCTATCTGGTGCGCCCGGCCAAGGCCAGCGGCAAAGTCCCGGCGGTGGTGGTCGTGCATGAAAACCGTGGGCTCAATCCTTACATCGAAGACGTCGCCCGCCGCGTTGCCAAGGCCGGTTTCATCGCCCTCGCCCCTGACGGTTTGAGTTCTGTGGGCGGCTATCCCGGCAACGATGACAAGGGCCGCGAGCTCCAGGCCAAGGTCGATCCGGAAAAGCTCATGAATGATTTTTTCGCTGCCATCGAATGGCTGATGAAGAACGACACCACCACTGGCAAAGTCGGCATTACCGGCTTCTGCTATGGCGGCGGTGTCGCCAACGCCGCGGCCGTGGCGTATCCGGAACTGGCGGCGGCCGTGCCTTTTTATGGTCGTCAGCCAAAGGCTGAGGATGTGCCCAGGATCAAGGCGCCCTTGCTGCTGCATTACGGCGAGCTGGACAAGGGCATCAACGAAGGATGGCCGGCGTATGAAGCGGCGTTGAAAGCCTCAGGCAAAACCTATGAAGCCTACATTTATCCGGGCTGTAATCACGGCTTTCATAACGACTCGACGCCCCGATACGACGAGGCTGCCGCGAAGCTGGCGTGGGACCGTACGCTGGCGTGGTTTCACAAGTACCTGGCTTAGGTATCAATACCTTCGATCTTTTACATCACGAAGCCGAATTTTTTATTTGTCCCCGGCTTATTCAAGATGGCGCCATCTCGGATAAGTCGGACGACGCCCTCATGAACCTGAATTTTGCCTTTGCCTGCTTCATCGTCGTGTCGTTCGCGATTGCGCTGGGTCACGCTTGAGCTCAAGCGTCGACCTGAACCACTTCAATGCCCAACCGCTGATAATCCTCAACGTTGCCCGATGCCACCTGCTGCTCGGTGATCAGCGTGTTGATGCGATTGCACGGCGCGACCACAAACGGCTCCACCGCCCCCAGTTTGTCCGCCATGGTCACCGCCACCACGTGTGACGCGCTGTTGAGCATCGCCTGCTTCACCGGCACCTCATCGAAATGCAACGAGCTGATGCCGACATCGGGGTGAATCGCGCAGACCCCGGTGAACAGCAAATCGGCCTTGATCCCCTCAATCAGTCGCAACGTATCCTGTCCGCTGGCCGACATCGTCGCGGGATTGAGTTGCCCGCCAGCGAGGATCACTTTGATGCCTTTGTAGTCGGCCAAGGCAATGGCGATCATCGGCGACGCAGTAATCGCCGTGATGGCAATGTCCGCCGGCAGCGACCGCGCAATCTGCAGCGTGGTGCTGCCGGAATCGAACAGCACAATCTGGCCATCCTGCACCCGTCGCGCGGCGAGTTGCGCCAGGCGCGTTTTCACTTCATCGGTTTCACCGACCCGGGTGAAGAAATCCTTGCCCGTGTCTTTAGGTCGCGGCAACGCCCCGCCATGCACCCGTTGCACCAGTCCTGCGCTGGCGAGCTCTGACAAATCACGGCGGATGGTGTCTTCAGACACCGCAAAATGCTGGCTCAACTCAGAAGCCATGACCTTGCCGTCGCGCTCAAGGATCAGGAGGATTTTTTGCCGGCGCACGGAAGGTAGCTCGGATGCAGCGTGCTGATCTTGCATGTTTATGCCTGTTTTTGCGTGTTTGTGCGAGATTAGCCAAGCCACCGGAAAAACACAATCGAGGCGGTGATTGATCAGGTTTCTGGCAAACTCCCCCGGTGCCTTCGTCCAGAGCAGCCATCACCCATGCTTTTTGCCCTTGTCTCCAACGGTTCAACACTGACGCCTGCACACCCTCAGGTGACCGTTCCCTGGTGGAGTTTCACCAAGACCGTGCTCAGCGCCACCGCGTTATCACTGGTGCGTGATGGCCTGTTCGACCTGGGCGAAACAATGCTGGAAGGACCGTTCACCTTGCGCCAAGTGCTGCGGCATGAAGCCGGACTGGCGGATTACGCAGAGTTGGCGCAATACCACGCTGCCG
Source organism: Pseudomonas sp. GW821-FHT10C09 (assembly GCF_059415465.1). Classification (NCBI taxonomy): domain Bacteria; kingdom Pseudomonadati; phylum Pseudomonadota; class Gammaproteobacteria; order Pseudomonadales; family Pseudomonadaceae; genus Pseudomonas; species Pseudomonas sp. GW821-FHT10C09. Next base: position 84,516 of record NZ_JBWKNG010000017.1, on the reverse strand, counting down.
TGGCGAGCAACGAAACACCGTGGCCCGTCGATGAAATGCTGCTACGGCTGGACGCTACCCGGTTGCGCTACACACCCGGTGACGGCTGGCGATATTCCAACGTTGGCTACCTGTATGTAGCGAAACTCATCGAGCGCCTGACCGGTCTTGCACTGGAAGAAGCACTGACTGAACTGGTTTTTTCACCTCTCGGTTTGTCAGGCGTCCGTCTCGCCAAAACGCCCGCCGATCTGCAGGGCGTGAACATGGGCACCGCGCAATCGTACGACCCACGCTGGGTTTATCACGGCTTGCTGGTTGGCTCGCTGGATCAAGCCGCTGTTTGTCTGGATCGTCTACTGGCCGGTCAGACCCTGCCGCCGGCGTTACTGCGCGAGATGCAATCGGTTCGTACGCTTGGCGGGCCGATCACCGGGCGACCGTGGGTGGCGCCGGGTTATGCGCTTGGCCTGATGCAAGGCGCGGTCGAGGGTGGACTGGTTTTGAGCGGACACACCGGCGGCGGACCGGGCAGCGTGATCGCGGTCTATCGTTGCGGCGAAGGTGCAAACACCGCGAGTTGCGCGGTGTTTGCTGAGGGTGGCGCCGAAGGGGCTGTCGAGGCAGAAGCGGTGAGGCGCTTGATGAACGCGGTGATTCAATAATCCCCGTTTCCACTTTGCACGGCGAACGCCGACATCAGTTACTCGCCACCTGCGCCACATTGCCCGAGGTCACCAGCGCCTTCAGCGAAGCATCAAACTGCTTCAGCGCAGTCACCTGCAATTCGGTTTGCCGGTCGATTTGCGCGGCAATTTCCGGCGCCGCTTTGCCATGCACCCAAACCGAAGGCATTTGCTGTGCGCGTGAGCCTTCGGCCTGGCCGATGTACTGCAGGCTCGCATCGTAGAACTTGGCCATGAAACGCGCTTCGACCTGGTTATTGCGCTTGGACACCAGGCGACTGTAGGTGTCCAGCATCACCACCACGTCGGGGTGGGCTTGCACCAGTGCGTCGAGGTTGTCGTAGACCGTCACCGAGCCGAACTGTTTTTGCAGCGAGCCCATCAGCCAGTTGATCGCAAGTTTCGGATCGGAGCTGTTGACGAACGCGCTGCTGATGCGCGAATCCAGCTGCGGGTTTTTCGCGCCGTTCACTGCCACCGCATGGTATTGCTCGAGGTATTGAAGGGTGTTGGCGGTGTTTTCGCTGTAAAGCACACCCACCGATTGGGCGTGTTGCAGGCTGGCTGTGCTGTCGGCGACAGGGGGGAAATGGCAAGCAGGATCAGCCGCGTAGGCCGGCACGGTGGCGGCGACGCTGCCGGTGAATACGGCGATAAAAGCCAGCAAGGTAGACATTCTCATCGCACAGGTTCCTTCAAAGGCGAATTCGGTATGTGGCTATCCTCCTCCCATGACGAAAAAACAGAACTTGCATTGCTTGATGGTGATTATTGATTAAACCAATGGTTGGGCAATGAACCTCGGTCTACGCTCTCCTGATGCCCCTTTTCCCCGTCGCCCATGGAGCCCAACTGTGAACCGGATGCCTTCCGCCGCCCTCTTGCTGACCGTGTTATTTGCCCTGTCAAATCCAGCCTCTGCCGATGCACCGGCCCTGAATGAAGCGCGCACATTAGTCGCCAAAGCGCACATGGGCAGCAATCTCCCGGTCATCGCCCTGTCGGCGGCGCAGGGCACGGTGTCCTGGTCGGTGATTGCCGAGAAGCTGGGGGCTGATGACACCAACCGCATCGTCTCCGAAGAAATCGCCGCGTTGCTGCCCAAGTACCAGCCGGAATGGGACGAGAACCTGGCGCGGGCCTATGAGAAGTCGTTCTCCGAGGAAGAGCTGTCATCGCTGGTCGCCGATGGACCCGCGTCGCAATACGTGGAAAAGGTCAAAGCTCAGCAAGCCACCGTCGCTGGGGATATGCGTTCGACATCAGAGCCGATTGTGCTGGCGCTGGTGACGGAAGCGCTGAAAGCGACCATGGAAAAGCGCGTGCCGTAAAGCGGTCTACGCTGCTTCAGGTACGCCACTTCCCACGCGTACCTTGGGAGAGACCGCCATGCTGCGCACCTTGCTGACCGCTTCATTGCTGCTTGCACTCAGTCTCCCGGCGCTGGCCGGGGTTACGCCGTTCCCCGCCTCTTTTCATACGCAGGACATCAGCGTCGAAGGCGTCAAGATCCATGTGCGCGTCGGCGGCAAGGGACCGGCCGTGGTGATGCTGCATGGTTTCGGCGACACCGGTGACATGTGGGCGCCACTGGCGGCGGACCTGGCCAAGGACCACACCGTGGTGGTGCCGGACTTGCGCGGGCTCGGGCTGTCGGCGATCCCGGAGAGCGGCTATGACAAGAAGACCCAGGCCGGTGACGTCCGAGGAGTGTTGGCCGCGCTGGGGATCGAGCATTCAGTGGTCATCGGGCACGACATCGGCACCATGGTCGCCTTCGCCTACGCCTCGCGTTATCCGCAACTGACCGATCGCCTGGTGGTGATGGATGCGCCGGTGCCCGGCATTCCGCCCTGGAACGACATCGTCCGCTCGCCGATGCTCTGGCATTTCGACTTCGGCGGGCCGGACGCCGAGCGCCTGGTGGCGGGTCGTGAACGCATTTACCTGGACCGCTTCTGGAACGAGTTTGCGGGCGACCGCAGCAAAGTCGATGAAGCCACCCGCCAGCATTACGCCAAGCTCTATGCCCGCCCCGGTGTGATGCACGCGGCCTTCGCCCAGTTCCGCAGCATTCGCCAGGACGCCGTGGACAACGAAGCCTCGATGAAGACACGGCTGACCATGCCGGTGCTGGCCATCGGCGGTGAAAAATCCTTTGGGGCCAATGAAGCCATCGTGATGCGCAACGCGGCGGACAACGTCACCGAAGTGGTGATCCCGGGCGCCGGGCACTGGCTGATGGAGGAAGCGCCGACGGCGACCATTCAGGCGATACGCGCCTTCATTGCACCGTGACGGCGTCGCTTGATACGCCCTTGTTACGTGGCTGATTCCGACGAACTCCACGCTGTTACCTCAGCGACCGTGTTGTCACTTCTGCGCGGCCTGGCCGGCCAATAAAGTAGTGCCTTCGGTGTGCAGGCACGGACGTTCGGCCCGGCTGCCCATCGATCCCCCCATCACGGAAGAGGTGACACCATGTATTTCGTCATTGTTGAAAAGAACCAGAGCAGCGTCCCGTCGGAAGCCGATCTGAAAAAGGCCATGGTCGAATCTGGCGGCAAGCCGGGTGAAGTGACCGGCGACAATGCCCGCCGAAAAATGACCTATATCGGCGAGGTCAGTCAGACGGTGTTCGAGAACAAGCTGATCGAGGTCGCCAAGGGCAAACGCACCAGCTGGAACTTCACCTTTGCTGATGCACCGGTGAGTGCGGCGGCGCACTGAGGCCACGGCGGGGCGGTCGAAGGGCCGCCCCGCTGTCTCATCGCTTGATACTCCGCCGTTACACACGCTGTTACCTGCCGGGCTGGAACCGTGTTGATGCGCCCTCTGACTGTAACGCCAAGACACTTCGCCGCCCCGCTCCGCCCGCCTACAGTGAAGCCGTCGATGTGCTCAATGAGCCATTGATTGCCCGACACACCACACCAAGGAATAGGGAAACCATGAGCAAATCCATTGCAGTAAGCGAGCATCAACAAAAACTTCATGACAACGTGCAGGCCGCCGTCAAATCGCTGCTGGCCGCGCCAACGGCCTTGAAAACCACTGACTACAGCAAGGTCCTGACGTCGACCCTGGAGGCGACTCAAAAATCGGTCAAAATCCAGATCGCCGCGGGCGACCTGACCACGCTTAAACAATCAGGCTACAAGTTGTGTTTCGCCAAGAAGGTCGGTAACGAAGCCTTCAACGTGGTCTGGCAGTCCTATGTTCAATACCTCAGCAACAACACCTTCAGCTGGACCCCGCAGTATCAGCTGTTCGGCTCCAACTCGTTCCAGGCCAACGTGCAAGTGGAAGTCTCGACCAACATCGTCACGATTGGACTGGGTCAACAGTCAGTACTCGACAATTCGGGGTTGATGGGCCCGGCGACGACCGGCGGCCCTGACACGGCGATCACCCTGGTCAACAATTACGGCAACATCCACCCTGGCGTCAGCCAATTGTCCACCGGCATCGATGGCAAGCAGGTCAGCACCCCGATCTACGTGGCCTCCAATCCAGTGGTCCTCGGCTCCACGGCGTTGACCCCGGTCGAAACCATATTGGTGTGGTTCGAACAGAACGTGCAGACCAGCACCATGTTCAGCACCTCACGCTCTCAATCCGTCGAAATCGACCTGACTAACGCCAACGATGCCACCCGCCTCTACTCCGGAGGCAGCTGGACCGTCGTGTAACACCTGCAACCGGGGCAACCTTGCGGTTGCCCCGTCTACTCAAGCGTCACTGCCACCACGGGCGAAATACCCGGTCAATGACTGGCAGATCGACTCCGCGAGATCCTCCTGAGTGGCGATGCCGTAAGGGCGATTGCGATCAAACTGTTCTGACCAGCGAATCCGCCCCTGTGCGACATCAATCAGGCGCACCGAAGCCCGAACCCGGGTCGACTCAACCCGCACACTGCCCTCCAGCGAATAATTGCCGCGCCCGGCCCGCACCAGGTCCGAGGCTTTGACGCTGCTGCGCGGCACCTTCATCAATACATGGTTGCCACGGTTTTGCGTCTGCTCGAACGATTCGAACAGCCTGCAGCTCAGCTCTTCACACAAGCCCCGGGCAAAGTCGTCGCCGTCGCGGGTGATGCAGGTGAACGGCTGAATCTGCAACACCGGGTGGCGTGTCGCGATTGCCTTGGGCCGAAGCCGTTGATAGGCGAGGCGATAACACCCGGCCGGAATACTCAGGTGTACCGGATCTTGCTGACCGCTGGTGGCGTAATGCGCCGCGAGTTTGCGGCGCAATCGCCCCACCTGCACGCGCACCACCGGATCGTCGCCGGTGCAGTAAATCGCCGGATCACGGCGAAACACCGCCAGGCCGATGGCGTGCTCGGTCAGTGCAATGTTCGGACTTTGAAGGTCATGATCGACCAGGAAGCGCAACAGGTCGCCCATCCGCCTGGACTTGGCAAACACCGGGCTGGCCAACAGTTGCGCCAGCACCCGCTCCATTTCTTCACGATCAAGTGGCTCGGGAACACCCTCGGCACTTGAATTGCCAACGTGCTTGATCACCATTGCCTGCCTCCGTGCAGGTTATCGACAATCGCTCGCCACCTCTTTGGAGGTGGAATTGATACTGAAGTCGTACTCCTTGACCCTCTACAACGCCCCCGCCGGGGAAGGCTCGGACGCTGCAAGGTCGAAGCTTAGCAGCCGGCAGGAAATGGGTTGGATAATTGCCGCTGGCAGGGGGTCCTGTTCGTCTGATCCGTAGTTTTTTGCCGGTTCTGTCTCTGTACTGCCACCCGCGCCGGTCCGACAATGACCAGCAGACCGCTACAGTTTGTTAATATCCACGCGCTTTTTTCGTCTGATTCATCAGCCGCCCAAGATTTCACGTCGCTACACAGGATTTTCCCCCATGAGTACGTTGTATACCCGTCGCACTGTCCTGCGCGGCATGAGCCTGTTGAGCCTCGGCCTGCTGGCCGGTTGTGATGACAGCAGCAAGCTGTCGTTCAAGTACGGCAAGGACCTCAGCGACAAGATCATGGGCCGTACCTTCAAGCTCAAGGACGTCGACGGCGAAACCCGGATGCTGACCAGCTATCGCGGGATGATGCCGATGATTTTCTTCGGCTTCACTCAATGCCCGGCCGTGTGCCCGACCACCCTGGCCCGCGCCGCCCAGGCGAAAAAACTGATGGGCCGCGATGGCGAAAAGCTCCAGGTGATCTTCATCACCCTCGACCCTGAACGCGACACGCCGCAGATGCTCGACAAATACGTCAAATCCTTCGACCCGACGTTCGAAGCGCTGCACGGCACGCTGGAAGAAACCGCCGCCACCGCCAAGGAATTTGGCGTGTTCTTCGAAAAAGTCCCGAACGGTGACAGCTACACCCTCTCCCACACCGCGACCAGTTACGTCTTTGACTCCCGGGGCAACTTGCGCCTGGGCCTGTCCGCGTCCCTTACCGCCCAAGAGTGCGCAGAAGACCTGCTCACCGTCATGGAGGTCTGCTAATGACTGCAACATCGTTCAAACGCATCAAACAACTGGTCCTGGGCCTGTCGCTGATTGGCCTGGCGTTCCAGGCCGCGGCGCAGACCGAAGTCCACGACGCCTGGGTCCGCGCGAGCGTTGCCGGCCAACCGTCCACCGGCGCCTTCATGACCGTGCAAGCCGACAGCGACAGCACCCTGCTGAGCGTCCAGTCCCCGGTGGCTAAAACGGTACAGATTCACCAAATGAGCATGAAAGACGATGTGATGAAAATGGGCATGGTCGAGTCCGTCGCGCTGCCGGCCGGCAAGCCTGTGACTTTCGATCCCCACGGCTACCACGTGATGCTGATTGACCTGACTGCTCAGGTGAAGGAAGGCGATAAAGTCCCGCTGACCCTGACGGTGAAAAACGCCAAGGGCGAGCAGGAAACCATCGAAGTGGAGGCCGAAGCACGAGCACTCGGCACGATGGATCACAGCAAGATGCATTAAGGCGTTGGCCTTAATGCTGTAACCGTTTCAAAACAGGCGTCCGACAACCCCCCTCCAAACCCGCTGCCCAGGCGGGTTCGGACGCTCTGCCTCAGTTATTTATACTCAAATGCCAGCTTAATAATATTTTACCGATACCAGGGTGATCCCTAGTCTTGACCCCAAGAGATGGCAGGCCATTAGCGACCTGAATCCCACTTCGAAGGGTAAAGAGATGACCACAGAAAAAACAAAAACAGACACGCTGATCGTTGGCGCCGGTCAGGCTGGCGTGGCCATGAGTGAACACCTGAGCAAACTCGGTGTGCCGCACCTGGTGTTGGAGCGCAACCGGATTGCCGAGCGCTGGCGCACCGGCCGTTGGGATTCGCTGGTGGCCAATGGTCCGGCGTGGCACGACCGCTTTCCGGGCATGGAATTCGATGACCTGAGCCCCGACGGCTTTGCCCCGAAAGAACGTGTCGCCGATTACTTCGAAGCCTACGCCAAGAAATTCAACGCCCCGGTGCGCACCGGCGTGGACGTGCTGAGCGTCAAGCGCAATGTCGGCCGCCCAGGCTTCACCATTGAAACCTCCGACGGCGTGATCGAGGCCAACCGTGTGGTAGCAGCCACCGGGCCGTTCCAGAAACCGGTTATCCCGCCTATCGCGCCCAAAGATCAGCCGTTCATTCAGATCCACTCGGCGGATTACCGCAACCCCGAGCAACTGCCGGAAGGCGCTGTGCTGGTGGTCGGCGCTGGTTCGTCGGGCGTGCAGATCGCCGATGAATTGCAGCGTTCGGGCAAGCAGGTGTACCTGTCGGTCGGCGCCCACGACCGCCCGCCTCGCGCTTATCGCAACCGCGATTTCTGCTGGTGGCTGGGCGTGCTCGGCGAGTGGGATCAGGCGGCGATGAAACCCGGTCGGGAACACGTGACCATCGCGGTCAGCGGTGCCCATGGCGGCAAGACCGTCGACTTCCGTGGCCTCGCCCATCGCGGCATGACCCTGGTCGGCCTGACCCAATCGTTCAATGGCGCCGTGGCGACCTTCCAGCCGAACCTGGCCGAGAACCTGGCGCGCGGTGACGAGAACTACCTGGCGCTGCTCAATGCCGCCGACGCTTACATCGAGCGCAATGGCCTCGATCTGCCTGAGGAACCTGAAGCACGCATTACCTTCCCTGATCCGGCGTGCGTAACCCATCCGATTCTTGAACTCGACCTGGTCAAGGCCGGCGTGACTTCGATCATCTGGGCCACCGGTTTTGCCACCGATTACAGCTGGCTCAAGGTGAGTGCCTTCGACGACAACGGCAAGCCGCAGCATCAGCGCGGAGTGTCGAGTGAGCCTGGGGTTTATTTCCTTGGTCTGCCGTGGCAGTCGCGTCGTGGGTCTTCGTTCATCTGGGGGGTTTGGCACGACGCGAAATACGTGGCCGATCACATCGCCATCCAGCGTTCGTACCTCGACTACCACGATGCGGCGCAGCGTCAGGCTGAAGCCGTGCCGGTCGTCCACAAAACCACTGTCAGCGCATAAGACTTTTTTCAGGAGCTTCACATGGCCACGCCAACCCATACCCGTATTCGCATGTTCAACACCAAGGAAACCTACCCGAACCAAAGCCTGGACAACGATTTGTGCCAAGCCGTGCGGGCCGGGAATACCGTTTATGTTCGGGGCCAGGTCGGCACTGATTTCGAAGGCAAACTGGTCGGTCTGGGCGACCCACGAGCGCAGGCCGAGCAGGCGATGCGTAACGTTAAACAATTGCTGGAAGAGGCTGGCAGTGACCTGAGCCACATCGTTAAAACCACCACTTACCTGATTGATCCGCGGTATCGCGAGCCGGTTTATCAGGAAGTGGGCAAGTGGCTGAAGGGCGTGTTTCCGATTTCGACCGGGTTGGTGGTGTCGGCGCTGGGGCAGCCGCAGTGGTTGATGGAGATTGATGTGATTGCGGTGATTCCTGAGTAAGACCGTATTGCGGCCTTCGCGAGCAGGCTCGCTCCCACAGGGGATTTGTATTCCACGCAGATCAAATGTGGGAGCGAGCCTGCTCGCGAAGAGTCCCGCCCAGACACCCCAACAGCCAAGGGTTAACCAAGGAGCAAAACCATGACCTTCTCCATCGCCGCCCGTTGCCCCGAAACCGGTCAGTTCGGCATCGCGATCAGTTCCTCCAGCATCGCCGTCGGCGCACGTTGCCCGTGGCTGCTGCCAGGTGTCGGCGCGGTCTCGACGCAAAACATCACCCTGCCCTCACTCGGCCCCGAAACCCTCGCCCTGATGGAACAAGGCCTCGCACCGGCCGAGGCGCTGGACAAAGTCCTGACCCGCAACGGCTACAGCCAATACCGGCAAATCACCGCCATCGACCACCTCGGCCGCACCGCGCATTTCAGCGGCGCGCAAACCCTGGGCAACCACAACGCCGTGTCAGGCGAGCAATGCGTGGCGGCCGGCAACATGCTCGCGGACCGCTCGGTGATTGAGGCGATGGTCGAAGCCTTCGAACATGGCGAAGGCCAACTGGCCGACCGCTTGCTCGCCGCGATGAAAGCCGCGATTGCTGCCGGCGGTGAAGCCGGGCCGGTGCATTCGGCGGCGATGATCGTCGTGGGTGAATTGACCTGGCCGATCATCAACCTGCGGGTCGACTGGGCCGACGAAAACCCTATCGGTGAGCTCGAGAAATTGTGGGACGCCTACCGCCCACAAGTTCAGGACTACATCGACCGCGCCCTCGCCCCGGACAAATCCCCTGGCTACGGCGTCGCCGGAGACGACCGATGAGCCACAGCCGCGAGTTGTTGCAGGCGCTGGTGGCGTTCGACACCACCAGCCGAGAGTCCAACCTGCACCTGATCGAGTTCGTCCGCGATTACCTCGCGGGCTTCGATGTGCCGTGCGAGCTGGTCTACAACGAACAACGCAGCAAGGCCAATCTGTTCGCCACGATTGGCCCGGCGGACGTGCCGGGCATCGTGCTGTCGGGGCACACCGATGTGGTCCCCGTCGACGGTCAGCCGTGGACCGTTGCGCCGTTCGAACTCACCGAGCGCGACGGCAAACTCTACGGGCGCGGCACGGCGGACATGAAAGGCTACATCGCCTGCGTGCTGGCCTTGGTGCCGTCGCTGGTACAGGCCACGCTGCGCGTGCCGGTGCACATCGCGCTGTCTTATGATGAAGAAGTCGGCTGCCTGGGCGTGCGTTCGTTGCTGGCGGAACTGGAACAGCGTCCGGTCAAACCGATGCTGTGCATCATTGGCGAGCCAACCGAACTGAAACCGGTGCTCGGGCATAAAGGCAAACTGGCGATGCGTTGCGATGTTCACGGGGAAGCGTGCCATTCGGCGTACGCGCCGCTGGGGGTCAACGCGATTGAATACGCGGCTGAACTGATCGGTGAGTTGGGGCGCATTGGTCATCGACTGCAGGCGCCGGAGCTTCACGATGCACGGTTCGATCCGCCGTTCAGCACCGTGCAAACCGGGGTGATTTCGGGGGGCAAGGCATTGAACATCGTCCCTGCCGATTGCCGTTTCGACTTCGAAATCCGCGCCCTGCCCTCGTTTGATCCCAATGATGTGGCGCAGGAACTGAAGGCCTACGCCGAGCAACAGGTGTTGCCGCGCATGCGTGCCGTGAGTGAACAGAGTGAGATCCGCTTCAGTGAGCTGTCGGCGTACCCCGGTCTGGCGACGGATGCGCACTGTGAAGCCGCTGAGTTGATTGCCGCTTTCTCCGATTCCCGAGCCTTCGGCACCGTGGCGTTCGGCACCGAGGGCGGCCTGTTCGACGCCGCAGGAATCCCCACCGTCGTCTGCGGCCCCGGCAGCATGGACCAAGGCCACAAACCCGACGAATTCGTCAGCCTCCAACAACTCACCGAATGCGATGCGATGCTGCAACGGATGCTGTTGTCGATCAGCTAGTTCCCCACACACACATCTCCCCTGTGGGAGCGAGCCTGCTCGCGAAGAGGCCGTGTCAGCCAACATCAATGCAGCTGACCCACCGCTTTCGCGAGCAGGCTCGCTCCCACAAAACCGCGTCCACGCACGATTGTGTGGTGAGCTCCTGTAGGAGTGAGCCTGCTCGCGATTGCGGACTCACATTCAACACCTCTATTGCCTGCCAATCCCACCTCGCAAGCAACCTCATGCCCACAGTTTTCCAGCGACCAACCGACATACATTTTTTAACGTCTATACCCACAATCTTACTAATTTATCTCTCCCCGCCCACCGCCCATCATCAACTCCAACAAGAAAAGCGCAGCCCTCGTGCGGCGCTCACCGAAGTACGTCCACGTACTCACATTGCCTTGGAGTTCGTCATGGTTACCGCTGCAACAACCTCCGCCCCGCTCATCGAGAAACACACCATCGGCTACGTGCCGCCCGAAGATCGTCACGGCAAAACCCGCGACCTGTTCACCCTCTGGTTCGGCGGCAACATCGCCCCGCTGCCGATCGTCACCGGCGCCCTCGGCGTGCAAATGTTCCACCTGAACCTGGTGTGGGGCATCGTCGCCATTCTCGTCGGCCACCTGGTCGGCGGCGTGCTGATGGCGCTGCACTCGGCGCAAGGCCCGCAGATGGGCATTCCGCAAATGATCCAGAGCCGCGCCCAGTTCGGCTCCCTCGGCGCCCTGCTGGTGGTGCTGATCGCCGGCGTCATGTACATCGGCTTCTTCGCCTCCAACATCGTCCTCGCCGGCAAGTCCCTGCACGGCGTGGTCGACAGCGTGCCAGTGCCGGTCGGCATCGTCATCGGCGCCCTCGGTTCCGGCATCATCGGCATCATCGGCTACCGCTTCATTCACGTGCTCAACCGCATCGGCACTTGGGTGCTCGGCGCCGGCATCGTGCTCGGCTTCGGCTACATCTTCACCCACGTACAAACCGCCGACTTCCTCACTCGTGGCAGCTTCAACCTCTCCGGCTGGCTCGCCACCGTGTCCCTCGCCGCGCTCTGGCAAATCGCCTTCGCGCCGTACGTCTCCGACTACTCGCGCTACCTGCCGGCCAACGTACCCGTCGCCGCCACATTCTGGACCACTTACCTCGGTACCGTGCTCGGCTCCAGCCTCTCGTTCATCTTCGGCGCCGTCGCCGTCCTCGCCACGCCGGTCGGCATGGACACCATGGACGCCGTCAAACTCGCCACAGGCTCCATCGGCCCGTTGATGCTCGTGCTGTTCCTGCTCAGCGTCATCAGCCACAACGCCCTCAACCTCTACGGCGCCGTGCTGTCGCTGATCACCCTGATCCAAACCTTCGCCTACCGCTGGATCCCCACCGCCAAAAGCCGCGCCGTCCTCTCGGTCATCGTCCTCGCCGCCTGCTGCTTCGCCGCCGTTGGCGCCTCCGCCAACTTCATCGGCCACTTCGTCGATATGGTGCTGGTGCTGCTCGTGGTGCTCGTGCCGTGGACCGCGATCAACCTGATCGACTTCTATGCGATTCACAAAGGTCAGTACGACATCAATTCGATCTTTAAAGTCGACGGCGGGATCTACGGCCGATACAACCCGCAGGCACTGTTGGCCTACGCGATTGGCATCATCGTGCAGATACCGTTCATGAACACGCCGCTGTACGTCGGCCCGATCTCCGAACACATCAATGGCGCGGACCTGTCCTGGCTGGTCGGCCTACTAATCACCTCGCCGCTCTACTACTGGCTGGCCAACCGCGACACCGCCTACAAACGCCGCCTCTCCACCGGCAAACTGGCCACCAGTCTCTAACTGAAACCCAATCCCCCTGTGGGAGCGAGCCTGCTCGCGAAGAGGCCCTGACAGTCAACATCAATGCTGACTGTCAGGGCCTCTGCAAGTACTCCCCACAAAACCCAAAATTTAATGAACCCCGCCCACCCCAACCCACCTAACTGAATGACTATCAGGAGGGTGACCAATGCAAACCGAAACAATCTGGATCGTACTCGTGGCAGTGCTTCTGCTGATCGAACTATGGGCCATCAACCGAGTCCGAAAAGCCCAAGGCAAATCCAGCAACAAACTCTTGTGGATCGTGGTGATCGTCTTCGTGCCACTGATCGGCGTCGTGGCATGGGCACTGACCGGACCAAAGCACACCGAACACAACCCGCACTCGCCGCAGGCCAGGCAATAACATCAAACGAAAAAGCCCCGATGATTCGGGGCTTTGTCGTTTCTGGCCATCTGAAAATCATGTAGGAAACCACCCTCCGTGGCGAGGGAGCTTGCTCCCGCTGGGCAGCGAAGCGGCCCCATTCCTCACCACATTTTTAAACACGCTTACATCCTGTAGCAGCTGGCGAAGCCTGCGTCCGGCTGCGCAGCAGCCGCAATCCCTGCAAGCAACATCCACCTGACACTAAACAACCTCCGAGATCACGACAGCGACTCAACCAAACGCAGTCTCCACCACTACCTCAAAACCCGCATTTACGTCCTACAACCCCGTTTGCAGCCACCAAAATCGACGCCTATATTCGACCCGTCGTTGACCGCAGTCAGCGATAGGGTTTCGCAGCCCTAAAGGAAGAACACCAAGCGCCGCCATGTGTATGGCGGCTGTGATTTTCTTTTAAGGACTGACATTTATGACCAATCAAAACCCGCCCCGCCGCTTCACCCCAATGTCCCAACTCGCCACCGACTACCCCGTCCTGCTCATCGACAGTGACGCCCCACTGCGCGAACTCCACAACTGCGTCAGCGAACGCCTCAGCGCCGTCCTCAAATACCTCAACCTCATGGCCTGCACCAGCCTCCCCGACTACGCCGAAAACGACATCAACACCGTCGCCAACATCGCCCGAATCCTGATCCAGGATGTGAGTGATGTGTTTCGGGTGATTGAGCAGCGTGGGTTTGATTTACCTAAGCACCAGTGACCCAATTTTCATTCGTAAAAAAACCGCATCACTGCGGTTTTTTAACTTATGACAGAGCTACATATTCAAATAGATCTCTCACCTTCTTCCATTACTACCTATTCTCCCCACACCAAGACCCAATTTACTTATTAAAAGCAATATATGCATTATCGCGATTTAACATTAAAAACTGTCAACAATGACAGGTGACTACCACGATAAAACTGCACACCCTATTATCACCGCCCCGCATTCGATACCGACCACCATATAAAGGAGCACTAAAACATGGCCATAAGCAAAGATGACATTCAAGCTGCATTAACTGAAATATCATCCATAGACCTTAATGATTTTAAAAAAGGAACTGAAGCAAAACTTAGTGACAAGGCTAGCGAAGACCAAACAAACACCAGCCGTCAAGTAGATTTAAACGCCATTTTCAACAGCGATGAGGGCAGTTCATCTCCAATATCCCACCCGATCGCACCTGGAACACAGGTACGTGTACTTTATGATGGCGAAACATTTACAGGAGAGGTAAAGGAATATTTTAAAACGTCTAGCGGCAGCTGGGCGCTGGGCGTAAATCTCAATGTAAATGCAGGTGTTCAGTACAAGGGCTTCCTTGCCAGTAAAAAGCCAGTGTTTGCTTTGCTGTAAATGGAGAAAAAGGTGACTACTAGAAAAAGGTGACAGGAAAACAAAAAAACAAAGGTGACAGATCTATTAATTTAAATAGATCTGTCACCTTTGTACCTGTCACCTTTGTACCTTTGTAATTTTTATCTCAGTCCAGTAATGCGGATTTCGTCAGCAGTCCATAAAGTCCATCAGGAACCAATGGTGCCTCATCAGTAAAACCTTCCCACGCAAGCCACTTCGCAGTAAAGGTTGCGCCATCGCTTTCCTGACCATCCAAGTGTGGCAACTTGTAGACGCTAACATCCACAAACTTCGCATCGTAAACCTGCACAATTTCGTGTCCTGGCCTGCCGGCGTACGTAAAGATGTTTTCAAGCGTACCGAGCAAGCGGACATCGGTGATGGCCAATCCAAGTTCTTCCTGAACTTCACGTTCAATGGCCTGGACACTGGTTTCGCCAAACTCGATACCGCCGCCAATCGGGCGGAAGAATGGGCGGTTTTTGATGGGGTCGTGGGCTTCGCTGAGCAGGATCTTGCCATCGTGATGGAAGATGCAAAGTGCGAGCGGGCGGATGCGGGGTGAGGTCATGAGTTGAAGTCCATTTACTTTGGATAAACGCTGAAACAGCTGCTTCCATTCAGCATGGGTGTCGTCTGCGGACGCAGCCTTCGGCAGCTGCTACAGGATTGAGGAAAAAGGTGACAGATCTATTTGAACAAAATAGAACTGTCACCTTTGCTCCCCTTCAAGTCCAGCTCCAAAACTACGTGAGCTTGTCTAGTACATACTCCTTGAACCAAGCGGGTTGGGTATCTGACACGACATCTATGTCTTCCCCCTCAGTAATTTCGGCTATCTGGGCAAAGCTGAAGTCACCATCTTGAGAGTTATCAAAAATGTACGCCCGATTAGACATCAAAATAGCATCAGACAAATTCTCGAGAGATCGCTCGTAGCGCGATCTGATTTTGTCGGGTGGTACGTCGTGCCCACCTATCGAAGCACGATAAGCAACACGAGCGACGTTGATTTCAGAGTCAGCAGTAGCTACGTAGTACACATATACACGGTAGCCAGCCAACCGCGCTTGCCGCAGCAACTGAATTTTGCTGACATCTGACATTACGGTTTCAAAGGTGAAGCTAGCTCGCTCTTGAATTAGCGATACACGGATGAAGTCAGAAAGCACTGAAGCAATATACGAGTCGATCTGCCTTGACGGAAATAAAAGCCGTTCATCCTCAGTGATCAAATCATCGAGCTTGGCGAAGGATTCAGGATATTTGGTTAAAAACGCGCTAGCGCGCAGAAAAGGGATTACCTGCCCCACGTACCCTTGGAGTTTAAACTGCGCAAAATCGAACGCACCTGTCTCACGAATGCCTAGCTCGATCGCATCAGGATTGACGTAATTGACGAGCAAGTGAGCGGGTACTTTTGAATTGAACGTACTCTTTCCACTGCCATTCGGTCCGGCGAATATCCTGACCCTGGGTGTACTCAAGCTCGTAGCTGAGGGATGAATTCTCCCTGCCCACGCTTTTTGACCTTCAGTCGAGTACCAGCCTTGATCGTGCCGTAGGTCTCGACTGAACGAAGGATCACAGTCCCGCTGCTGGAGACTTCCACCAAATTACCTTCGCGAACCACCAGAACGGATTCACCTTTCGAAAGCGCAACGTTGTAGGCATCTCTAAATGCCTTGGCCGCAATCGAGGGTATTGAGGACTCCTGGGCGACGATTTGCGCTTCAGTCTTGGGTAGCTTCTCTTTCTTACGAGACATATCTGACTCCGGGTCGCGTCTGGTACGTACAACCAACAATTATCATACATCCCCGAGATCGTCGAGCGCAGTGCTGCCAGTGGCCGACAGGTGATCTGGTCATTCGTGAGAGGATGTTTCTTGCTTCACTCTTGCCTGCTCGGAGCCGAACAATCAATGCCCCGTTTCATGATTAGAAGTTGGCCGGGGTGTTGGCGCTGATGATTTCCGCTTCATCCTGGCCGATGTTGCGAAACTTGTGCGGCAACGTCGTCGGAAAGTAATACCCATCGCCCGCGTTGAGCACGCTGATCTGCCCATCCACGGTCAACTCAACCGTGCCACGCGTGACAAGCCCACACTCCTCGCCTTCCGAATGCACAATCGGCTCTTCCCCCGAACTCGCACCAGGCGCGTACTGCTCGCGCAACAAGCGCATCTGCCGACTCGGCACCGAAGCCCCAATCAGCAATAACCGCAACCCATGACGCCCAAGATCCGGCTGTTCATTGGCGCGGAACACGTACTGATGCTCACGTGGCGGTTGGTCGAAGGTAAAGAAGTCCGCCAACGACATGGGAATGCCTTCAAGCAGTTTTTTCAGGGAGCTGACGGAAGGACTGACGCGATTCTGTTCGATCAGCGAGATGGTGGCATTGGTGACGCCGCTACGCCGGGCCAGCTCGCGCTGGGACAGTTTGTAGCTTTCGCGTACTAATTTGAGTCGTGAGCCCGTGTCCATGACAGCCTTATGCGAAGAATACTTAAGGGTTATGGGGGTGGATGGCGGGCGACTTTTGGCCGCGAGAGTACCGCTTCCCTGTCCCGGAAATTTGAAAGGCGGGTATTAAATCACGTTTGGGGGTGTTGCTCAGCAGGTTCGATAACTGGTTAGTGAAAAAGGGCCGAAGTCCCCGATTTCTGTGAGTTCGGCGATACAGACTGTGGGAGTGAGCCTGCTCGCGAAGGCGGTGTGTCAGCTACATTATGGGTGGCTGATATGGCCTCTTCGCGAGCAGGCTCGCTCCTACAGGTATTGCGCCGGCGGTTCTTGTTTTGGGGCCGCTTCGCGACCCAGCGGGAGCAAGCTCCCTCGCCACAAAAGCTCGCTCCCACAGTTTGATCGGTGGTTTGAGCTTAGATGCCGAACCGGTCGCGTAGCGAGTAGTACACGGCGCCGAGGGCGGTCAATGGCGCAGAGAAGGTGCGGCCGCCGATCATTGGCATGTGTGGCAGGGAGGCGAACGCGTCGAAGCGTTCGGCGTCGCCGCGGATCATTTCCGAGATCAGTTTGCCGGCCAGGTGCGAGCAGGTGACGCCGTGGCCGCTGTAGCCTTGCATGTAGTAGGCGTTTTTCTCGATGCGGCCGAATTGCGGCATGCGCGACATGGTCAGCAGGAAGTTGCCGGTCCAGCGGTAGTCGATCTTCACGTCCTTCAATTGTGGGAAGGTCTTGAGGATTTTCGGCTTGATCAGCTGTTCGATGTCATCCGGTTCGCGCGCGCCGTAGACCACGCCGCCGCCGTACAGCAAACGGTTGTCGGCGGTGAGGCGGTAGTAGTCGAGCAGGTAGTTGCAGTCTTCGACGCAGTAGTTGTTTTTGATCAGGCTGCGCGCAACCTTTTCCGACAACGGTTCGGTGACGACGATTTGCGAGCCGCACGGCATGCTTTTGCTGGTCACGCGGTTGTCGAGGCCTTGCGGCAGGTAGGCGTTACCGGCGATCAGCAGGTACTTGGCCTTCACCACGCCTTTAGCGGTGCGCACGGTGATTGGTTCGCCGTAGGTGATTTCCACTGCGGCCGATTGTTCGTAGATTTTGCCGCCCAGGCCGATGATGGCCGAGGCTTCACCGAGGGCCAGGTTCAGCGGATGAATGTGGCCGCCCTGCATGTCCAGCAGGCCGCCGACGTAGGCGTCGGAACCGACTTCGCGCTTGATGTCGGCCTTGTCGAGCATTTTCAGGTTCTTGTTGCCGTAGCGCTCCCAGCTCTTCTTCTGCTCGGCCAGGCCATTGAGTTGCTTCTTGTTCATCGCGGCAAAGATGCCGCCCGGGCGGTAATCGCACTGGATGTCATAGTGTTGTATGCGCTGACGAATGATGTCGGCGCCTTCAAAAATCATGCTGCCGAGGATTTCTGCAGTCTTGTCGCCGTAGCGTTCTTCGATGACATCGACGTCGCGGCTGTAGGAGTTGACCAGTTGGCCGCCGTTGCGACCACTCGCGCCGAAACCGACTTTGGCGGCTTCCAGTACGGTGACGCTGTAGCCGGCTTCGGCGAGGAACAGCGCCGAGGACAAACCGGTGTAGCCGGCGCCGATGATGCAGACGTCGCAGTCCACCGCCCCTTCCAACACTGGGAAGTCGCCGGTGAAGTTGCGAGTGGCGGCGTAGTAGCTGTTTACATGATTTTGTTTATCAGAGCTTTGTTTCATAAGTTTCTCCGATGGCCACCGGCAGCGTGCCGGCGACCGTCGCTTTTTTTATAGGTATTAGAGCTTGATCCAGGTCGCTTTGAGCTCGGTGTATTTGTCGAACGCATGCAGCGATTTGTCCCGACCGTTACCCGACTGCTTGTACCCGCCGAACGGCGCGGTCATGTCGCCGCCGTCGTACTGGTTGACCCACACGCTGCCGGCACGCAGGCCACGAGCGAAGGTGTGGGCCTTGCTCAGGTTGCTGGTCCAGACGCCGGCGGCCAGGCCGAAGATGCTGTCGTTGGCGATCGCCAAAGCCTCTTCAGCGCTGTCGAAAGTGATCAGCGACAGCACCGGGCCGAAGATTTCTTCGCGGGCGATGGTCATGGCGTTGGTCACGCCGTCGAAAATCGCCGGTTCCACGTACAGGCCGCCGGTGCTTTCGAGGGTGCGGCTGCCGCCCGCAATCAGTTGCGCGCCCTGGTCTTTGCCGACCTGGATGTAGCGCAACACATTGTCCAGTTGACGCTGGTCGACGACCGCGCCGACGGTGGTTTCCGGGTCCAATGCATGTCCCGGTTTCCAGGCTTGCAGCGCTTCCACCAGCAGTGGAATGAACTGCTCGCGGATCGAACGTTCCACCAGCAAACGCGAGCCTGCGGTGCAGACTTCGCCCTGGTTGAAGGCAATCGCACCGGCCGCCGCTTGTGCGGCGGCGCGCAGGTCCGGCGCGTCGGCGAAAACCACGTTCGGGCTCTTGCCGCCGGCTTCGAGCCAGACGCGTTTCATGTTGCTTTGCCCGGCGTAGATCATCAGTTGCTTGGCAATCGCGGTCGAGCCAGTGAAGGCCAGCACGTCGACGTCCATGTGCAACGCCAGCGCCTTGCCGACGGTGTGGCCGTAGCCCGGCAGGACGTTGAACACGCCTTTCGGGATGCCGGCGTCCAGCGCCAATTGCGCAATGCGAATGGCAGTGAGCGGCGACTTTTCCGAAGGCTTGAGGATGAACGAGTTACCGGCAGCCAGTGCCGGGGCAAACTTCCAGCTGGCCATGATCAACGGGAAGTTCCACGGCACGATGGCCGCGACCACGCCCGCAGGTTCGCGGGTGATGAGGCCGAGTTGGTCGTGCGGGGTGGCGGCGACTTCGTCGTAGATCTTGTCGATGGCTTCGGCGCTCCAGCGGATCGCGTTGGCGGTCGCTGGAATGTCGATGTTCATCGAGTCGTTGATCGGTTTGCCCATGTCGAGGGTTTCGAGCAGGGCGAGCTCTTCCTGGTTGGCCAGGATCAGGTCGGCGAAGCGGATCAGGATGCGCTTGCGCTCGGCCGGGGCGAGGTTGGCCCAGATGCCGGATTCAAACGTGCGGCGCGCGACGGCGACGGCCGCATTGGCGTCGGCTTCGTCGGTGCTGGCGACGTTGGCCAGGAAACGGCCGTCGACAGGGCTCATGCATTCAAAGGTGTCGCCGCTGATTGCAGGGCAGTATTGGCCGTCGATGAATGCACGGGCTTCGATAGAGAGGGACTGGAAGCGTTGTTCCCAGTCGCTGCGAGTGTTTGTCATGGTTGTGACTCGACGCAGAGGAATAGTTGATCGTGTTAACCGATGGCATGAACGATGAGTAACCTGTGGCGAGGGAGCTTGCTCCCGCTGGGGCGCGAAGCGGCCCCAAAAAGGCAGTCCTTCGGCCTCCAGCGGGAGCAAGCGCCCTCGCCACAGGTTTAGCGTCAGCCCCGTTAAACGGTGTGCAGATACCAGTTGTACTCAAGGTCGGAGATGGAGTTCTCGAACTCGGCCAGCTCGCTTTCCTTGCACGCCACGAACACGTCGATGTACAGCGGGTCGATGTACTTGGCCATGACTTCGCTGTCGTCCAGCTCGCGCAGTGCGTCGCGCAGGTTGTTCGGCAGGCTCTGCTCGTTTTGCTCGTAGCTGTTGCCTTCCACCGGGGCGCCCGGTTCGATCTGGTTGGTCAGGCCGTGGTGAATACCGGCCAGTACCGAAGCCATCAACAGGTACGGGTTGGCGTCGGCACCCGCAACGCGGTGTTCGATGCGCACCGAGTCCGGCGAACCGGTTGGCACACGCACCGCCACGGTACGGTTGTCGATGCCCCAGCTCGGCGAGTTCGGCACGTAGAACTGCGCGCCGAAGCGACGGTACGAGTTGACGTTCGGGCACAGGAACGCCATCTGCGCCGGCAGGGTCTCGAGCACACCGCCGATCGCGTGTCGCAGCGCGGCGTTCTGCTCGGGATCCTCGCTGGCAAAGATGTTGTTGCCTTCTTTGTCGAGAATCGAAATGTGTACGTGCAAACCGTTACCCGCCTGACCCGGATACGGCTTGGCCATAAACGTGGTGTCCATCTCGTGGTCATAGGCGATGTTCTTCACCAGACGCTTGAGCAACACCGCGTAGTCGCAGGCCTTGATCGGGTCGTTGACGTGATGCAGGTTGACTTCGAACTGCGCCGGGGCGCTTTCCTTGACGATGGCGTCGGCAGGAATGCCCTGCTCTTTCGCGCCTTCGAGGATGTCTTGCAGGCAGTCGACGTATTCGTCGAGGTCGTCGATCAGGTAGACCTGGGTCGACACCGGACGCTTGCCCGATACCGGCGAACGTGGCGATTGCGGACGACCGTTCACGTTGTCCTGGTCGATCAAATAGAACTCGAGTTCGAAGGCTGCGCAGATGGTCAGGCCCAGGTCATCGAACTTGCGCACGATATTGGCCAACACTTCTCGCGGGTCGGCAAAGAACGGCTGGCCTTCGAGTTCGTGCATGGTCATCAGCAACTGAGCGGTTGGGCGCTTCTGCCACGGCTCGATGCTGAGGGTGCCGGGAATGGGGAAACAGATTCGGTCAGAGTCGCCGATGTCCAGACCCAGGCCGGTGCTTTCCACCGTAGAACCATTGATGTCCAGAGCAAACAGGGACGCCGGCAGGTTAATGCCTTTTTCGTAGACCTTATGAAGACTGGTGCGCTCGATGCGCTTGCCGCGCACCACACCGTTCATATCCGCAATCAGAAGGTCGACGTACAAAACCTCAGGATATTTCTTAAGGAATGCGTTTGCTTCGTTGAGTTGAACGGCACGCAGAGGGACCGACATGATGCACCTATTTTTTAGCTGTTAATTATTATGTTCACTACCCTTTCACGAGCCCAGTCAACCCGAACGGCAAAGTGAAGTCAATAGCGAACACTTGCCCCTTCAACCTTTATTTTCGGGCCTTTTATGGGCACGAGAGTGCCAGATCAGTCGTGCGCACCGTGTAAATGCTGAAGATCGGACGTGTGGCGTTTAGAATTTTTTACATGAGAGTTGTTAATTAAAATCAACAAGGCTAAGCTCCGGAAAAGCTCGTTCAAGTGTGAAACTTCGAGGTGATAAAAATGGCATTCAAGCCATTGATCGGCGTTACTGCATGCGTCAAACAGATTGGCCTGCACCCCTACCACATCAGCGGCGACAAGTATTTGCGTGCTGTCAGCGTCGCGGCTTTGGGGCTGCCTGTGGTCATACCCTCCTTAGGCGAATTGACTGAAATCGAGGATGTGCTTGCGCATCTCGACGGTCTGCTGCTGACCGGCTCCCCTTCGAATGTGGAACCTTTCCACTATCAAGGCCCGGCCAGTGCTCCCGGCACGGATCACGATCCGGCGCGGGATGCCACGACCCTTCCTTTATTACGTGCGGCGATTGCGGCCGGCGTGCCGGTGCTCGGCATCTGCCGGGGCTTCCAGGAAATGAACGTGGCGTTTGGTGGCAGCCTGCACCAGAAGGTCCACGAACTGCCGGGCATGCTCGACCACCGCGAGGCGGACAGTCCTGAGCTGGCGGTGCAATACGCACCGGCGCATGCGGTGACTGTGCAGCCGGGCGGCGTGTTCGAAGCGCTGGAGTTGCCAGTCGAGTTCATGGTCAATTCGATTCACAGCCAGGGCATCGACAGACTCGCCCCCGGCCTGCGTGCCGAAGCGATTGCGCCGGACGGTTTGATCGAGGCGATCTCGGTGGAGCACAGCCCGACGTTTGCTGTCGGCGTGCAATGGCACCCGGAATGGCAGGTGCTCACCAATCCGCCTTACTTGAGTATTTTCCAGGCGTTCGGCGATGCGTGCCGGCGACGGGTCGCGCTGCGTAAAAGCCGCTGACTTAAGACACAAACAACCGATTACTGCCCCCGCGAGTCAGACGGGCGTGCCTTTGCGCGCCCGCCCCTCGCGACAGCAACACTGCGATAACAACAAGTACTACCAGGCAGCCAGGACGGCGGCGCCGAATAAGCCCGGTTAGGGTGAGACCAGTGAAGCCAGCGAAATACCCTTGTGGGAGCGAGCCTGCTCGCGAATGCAATGTGTCATGCAACATCAATGTTGACTGATCTACCGCTTTCGCGAGCAGGCTCGCTCCCACAGGGGACCAGCGCTGAACCTTCTGGGATCACTCCACAGGGCTTGCAATCAACTATTAAGTCAGGCCGCGTTGGCCCGACGACTGAAACCTGTTGGGAGTTTCACATGGCAAACGCCTCCAGCACTTACAGGAAGGCTCTTGAAGGTCACCAGACATCGAAAAAGGTGTTGTTGAAGGTCGACCGCGTCACCAAGAAGTTCGACGAAACCTGCGCAGTAGACGATGTCTCGCTCGAGATTCATCAAGGCGAGATCTTCGCCCTGCTCGGCGGTTCCGGTTCCGGCAAATCGACCCTGCTGCGCATGCTCGCAGGCTTCGAGCGCCCGACCGATGGCCGAATTTTCCTCGACGGCGTGGACATCACCGACATGCCGCCGTACGAGCGGCCGATCAACATGATGTTCCAGTCGTATGCTTTGTTCCCGCACATGACCGTGGCGCAGAACATTGCCTTCGGCCTCAAGCAGGACCGTTTGCCCGCCAGCGAAATCGACGCCCGCGTTGAAGAAATGCTGCGCCTGGTGCACATGACCCAATACGCCAAGCGCAAGCCGCATCAACTGTCCGGCGGTCAGCGTCAGCGTGTGGCCCTCGCCCGCTCGTTGGCCAAGCGTCCGAAGCTGTTGCTGCTCGACGAACCGATGGGCGCACTGGATAAAAAGCTGCGTTCGCAGATGCAACTGGAGCTGGTGGAAATCATCGAGCGCGTCGGCGTGACGTGCGTGATGGTGACCCACGACCAGGAAGAGGCCATGACCATGGCCCAGCGCATCGCGATCATGCACCTGGGCTGGATTGCGCAAATCGGCAGCCCGGTCGACATCTATGAAGCACCGGTCAGCCGCATGGTCTGCGAGTTCATCGGCAACGTGAACGCCTTCGACGGCACCGTGGTGGAAGACCTTGAAGGTCACGCGATCATCCACAGCCCGGACCTCGAGCAGAAGATTTACGTCGGTCACGGCGTCAGCACCTCGGTGCAGGACAAGTCGATCACCTACGCGATCCGCCCGGAAAAAATGCTGGTCAGCACGGTCAAGCCCGAGAACCGCTACAACTGGTCCAAAGGCAAAGTGCATGACATCGCCTACCTCGGCGGTCACTCGGTGTTTTACGTCGAATTGCCAAGCGGAAAAGTCGTGCAATCGTTCATGGCCAACGCCGAACGCCGTGGCGCGCGTCCGACCTGGGACGACACCGTCTACGTGTGGTGGGAAGACGACAGCGGCGTGGTACTGCGCTCATGAAAACACTCAATCAGCAGTTCATGCGGCTGATGCCGAGTGGTCGAAAGCTCGTCATCGGGGTTCCTTTCCTGTGGCTGTGCCTGTTTTTCCTGTTGCCGTTCTTCTTGGTGATGAAGATCAGCTTCTCGGAAGCGGCGCTGGCCATTCCTCCTTATTCGGAGATCTACACTTACGCCGAACAGAAGTTTCAGCTGTTCCTCAACGTCGGCAACTACCTGTTGCTGACCGACGATGAGCTGTACCTCTCGGCCTACCTCGGCTCGTTGAAGGTCGCGTTTTTCAGCACGCTGATGTGCCTGGTGATCGGTTTCCCGATGGCCTACGCCATTACCAAGGCCAACAAGGAAACACAAAACGTCCTGATGCTGTTGATCATGATGCCGACCTGGACCGCGATCCTGATCCGCGTTTACGCGTGGATGGGCATCCTCAGCAACAACGGTCTGCTCAATGCGTTTTTGATGTGGACCGGGCTGACCGATCACCCGATCGAGATCCTCAACACCAACACCGCTGTGTACATCGGTGTGGTTTACGCCTACCTGCCGTTCATGGTGTTGCCGCTGTACGCCAACCTGGTCAAGCACGATCAAAGCCTGCTGGAAGCGGGTTCAGACCTGGGCTCGAGCAACTTCAACAACTTCTGGAAAATCACCGTGCCGCTGGCCAAGAACGGCATCATCGCCGGCTGCATGCTGGTGTTCATTCCAGTGGTCGGTGAGTTCGTGATTCCGGAACTGCTGGGCGGCCCCGAGACCCTGATGATTGGTCGCGTGCTGTGGCAAGAGTTCTTCAACAACCGCGACTGGCCGGTGGCGTCTGCCCTGGCGGTGGTGATGCTGTTGATCCTGATTGTGCCGATTCTGCTGTTCAACCGCAGCCAGGCCAAAGAGATGGAGGCACGGGGATGAAACGTTTCGGTTTTTCAAAAATGATGCTGGTGTTCGGCCTGTCGTTTATCTACTTGCCGATGCTGATCCTGGTGATTTACTCGTTCAACGCCTCGAAGCTGGTAACGGTGTGGGGCGGCTGGTCGTTCAAGTGGTACGCCGGCCTGCTCGACAACACGCAACTGATGGGCTCTGTGGTGCGCTCGCTGGAAATCGCCTGCTACACGGCGATTGCAGCAGTGGCGCTGGGGACGTTGGCGGCGTTTGTACTGACTCGCGTTACGCGTTTCAAGGGTCGCACGCTGTTTGGCGGCCTGGTGACGGCGCCGCTGGTGATGCCAGAAGTGATCACCGGTCTGTCGCTGTTGCTGCTGTTCGTGGCGATGGCGCAGTTGATCGGCTGGCCGCAGGAGCGTGGCATCATCACGATCTGGATCGCCCACACCACGTTCTGTGCGGCGTATGTGGCGGTGGTGGTATCGGCGCGCTTGCGTGAGCTGGACCTGTCCATCGAAGAAGCGGCCATGGACCTCGGGGCGAAACCCTTCAAGGTGTTTTTCCTGATCACCATTCCGATGATCGCGCCCTCTCTGGCGGCCGGCGGCATGATGTCGTTTGCCCTGTCGCTGGATGACCTGGTATTGGCGAGCTTCGTGTCCGGACCGGGCTCGACGACCTTGCCGATGGAAGTGTTCTCGGCTGTGCGCCTGGGCGTGAAGCCTGAGATCAACGCCGTGGCCAGCCTGATTCTGCTCGCCGTTTCGATCGTGACCTTCATGGTCTGGTACTTCAGCCGCCGCGCTGAAGCCACTCGTAAACGTGCGATCCAGGAAGCGATGGACCAGACCGCCAGTGAATCGTGGCAGCAACCGAACAAGCAAATGGCTGGAGCAACGGCTTAGTTTTACAGCTGTAGTGAACACAAAACTGTGGCGAGCGAGCTTGCTCGCCACAGGTTCTGTGTTAACTGCCACAGGTATTTGTTCACTGAATTTTGTTTTGCGTATTTGAATAAAAAAGAATGGAGTTGTACCGATGAAAATGTTTGGCAGGACTCTGCTGACACTGTCCTTATTGGGCGCGATGGTTACCGGCGCCCAGGCCAATGACAAGGTTCTGCGCGTCTACAACTGGTCGGATTACATCGCCCCGGACACGGTCAAGAAGTTCGAAGACGAGACCGGTATCCGCGTGACCTACGATGTGTTCGACAGCAATGAAACCCTTGAGGCACGCCTGCTCGCAGGTAAATCCGGCTACGACATCGTCGTGCCGTCCAACAGTTTCCTGGCCAAGCAGATCAAGGCTGGCGTCTATCAGACGCTGGACAAATCGAAGCTGCCGAACTGGAAAAACCTCAACCCGGTCCTGCTGAAAAACGCGTCCGCCAGCGACCCGGATAACGCTCACGCCTTCCCATACATGTGGGGCTCGATCGGCATCGGTTTCAACCCGGCCAAGGTCAAGGAAGTGCTCGGCGCCCATGCACCGACCAACTCCTGGGACTTGCTGTTCAAACCGGAAAACGCCGAAAAGCTGAAAGCCTGCGGTATCAGCTTCCTCGATTCGCCAACGGAAATGCTCCCGGCCGCCCTGCACTACCTGGGCTACCCGGTGAACTCGCAGGACAAGGGCCAGATCGCCGAAGCTGAAGCGCTGTTCATGAAGATCCGCCCTTCGGTGGCGTACTTCCATTCGTCGAAATACATCTCCGACCTCGCCAACGGCAACATCTGTGTGGCCGTCGGTTACTCCGGCGACGTCTTGCAAGCCAAGGCCCGCGCGCAGGAATCGGGCAACGCGGTGAAGATCGACTACAGCATCCCGAAAGAAGGCGCCGGCAGTTTCTATGACATGGTCGCCATTCCTCGCGACGCGGCGAACGTCGAGAACGCCTACCTGTTCATGAACTTCCTGATGCGCCCGGACATCATTGCCGAGATCACCAACAACATCGGCTACAGCAACGCCAACGCGGCGGCGACGCCGTTGGTGGACGAAGCGATTCGCGATGATCCGGGGTCGTATCCGCCGCAGGACGTGATGGCGACGTTGTATGCGATTCCGGATATGCCGATCGGGATTCAGCGGGTGATGACCCGGGGTTGGACGCGGGTCAAGCTCGGGAAATAATCGCTGAATGTGAAATCGCTTTCGCGAGCAGGCTCGCTCCCACAGTGGTTTGTGGTGAGACACAGATTTGTGCACGACGCCAATCCCTGTGGGAGCGAGCCTGCTCGCGAAGAGGCCAGCACTGGCAACACAAGACTCAACCGTTTTCCGTTCCCGCAGCGTCTTACCACCGCTGCTCGCTCCCTGCAGCAGAACGGCCTCACCTGGCTTCCTCGGTTAAGGTGAATTTGGGCGCCCTCCTCGGGCGCCTTTTTTTAGACTGGCACCAGCGGCCATTCGGCCAACGCCCGATACCGCCCCTTATGCGATTCAAACAACACAAAACGATCCGCCCGCAGAAAAAATCCCGGCGGCGTCGCGGACTCAGGCACCGGCACCCGATAGTCCCGCATCAAGGTCAAATGCGGCCGAAACTCCTTCGCCGTTTCCTCCAGCCCAAACGGCAACATCGCCTGTTCCAACGCATACACCAGCCGCAACAACTCCGGCGGCGCCTGCTCCGGCGCGAGCACCAACACCCCGGCCCTGCGCCACACATCCAGTCGATCAAGCGCCACCCTCAACGCCACACCCGGCACGCGGACCTTGGCGGCGGCCGTGCAGATCTCGCCGATCTGCGCCACGCCGACCGCCCCCAGAAACAACAACGTCAGGTGAAAGTTATCCGCCGGCACCGGCCGCCCGCTGCGCAGTTCAAGCGCGCTGCGCCACTGGGCAATCGCCTTGCGCTGCTCGGGCGGACAGTTCAACGCAAAGAACAGCCGTTTGAGCGGTTCATGGGATTCGTCGCTCATGCCTGGCACCTCCTGACATGCACGTTATAGTTGAACCAACCGAAACAACGGGAGGGGGCCATGCGGCAGATCATCAGCAAAGAGCCATGGTGGGCGATGCCACCGCAACCGGGGCAGGATGAGTCCGAGCTGG
The DNA here is from genome assembly GCF_059415465.1 of Pseudomonas sp. GW821-FHT10C09. Lineage (NCBI taxonomy): Bacteria > Pseudomonadati > Pseudomonadota > Gammaproteobacteria > Pseudomonadales > Pseudomonadaceae > Pseudomonas > Pseudomonas sp. GW821-FHT10C09. The sequence goes on along the minus strand of NZ_JBWKNG010000017.1, from coordinate 56,574 downwards.
AATGGGGCTGGCTGGTTCACTATAGCGAAGGTGAGCCACGTTTCGAGTTCGTCAGGGAGCGGCCGACAGATAACGAGATCCGTAATCGCAAGAGTTGCCGGATCACCCCGAGCGCGGAGTGATCCGGGAGTTTGTGTCAGGACTGGTAGATGATGTTGAAGCCGCCGAAGATCATGCGCTGACCGTCGAACGGCATTGAATTGACGTCCGGTTGCATGCGCGGGTCGGCCATCATTTTCTGCATGCCGGCATTGCGGGTCGCCTTGTCTGGCCAGATGATCCAGGAAAACACTACGGTTTCGTCTTCCTTGAGTTTCACCGCCATCGGAAACGAAGTCACTTTGCCGTCCGGCACATCATCGCCCCAGCATTCAACAATGCTCAAGGCGCCGTTCTCCTTGAAAATCGCGCTGGTGATTTCGGCGTGTTTCTTGAATTGCTCGCGCTTGGCGGTCGGTACAGCAATCACACAGCCATCGACATAAGACATGGTTATTCTCCTGCGGGGGGTTGAGGGTCGATCTGCTGGTTAGTCGATTGTGTCGGGCTCCAATCGACTTCACCCCTTGGCGAACCGACCGACGGGGGTGCGGCGCTCGCCGCCAGGTTGCCCTCGATTTGACCCGCCAGGTACAACGTCCCCGCCATCACGCCGGTCGTCGGATTCTGCACCAGTTTCAGCCAGGCCTTGTCGAACGTGTTGCCCAGGCTGCTGCGAATCAGCGCCTCACTGTCAGGCCGGTCGGCGGCTTGGATCAATGCGCGAATCCCGGCCACACCGACGGTGATCAAGCCCCCAGCCAATTTCCCAGCCGCTGCAGCGACGGCACTGGCGGCCCCGCGCGGGGCCATTTCGGCTTCCATGCGCTGGCTGGCGCGTTTGGCCACAGGCGCCATGGCGGTGTCGGTCGAGCCGACGCCTTTGTCACCGCCGGCCTTGTGGATCTTGTCGATCAACGCCGCGTAGGCCGGCAGCGAGTTCAACGGGTCCGTGTGGACGATCTGGTAGAGCGAGGCATTACGCGCGGGCGGTGGCCCGAGGGCGATGGCGGGGATTTTCTGGATGCGCCCGTTGAGCTGGGCCATCGGTATGCCGTGACGTTTAGAAATCTTCTGCAGCTCTTCCTGAAGAATGTCCACGTAGAACGCCATGGCCTGACCGAGAATCGCGTCGGGATCAATCTCGACCGCGACTGGCGCCAACACCCGTTGCTGGTATTGCTCGAGCAAATACTCCGCCAGGCGCTTGGCCGAGGCATCCTGCTCGCCCTTGGCGCTGATGGTGTACCAGCTGACCTTCATCGACAGCCATTCCTGGGTCCAATAGCTGCTGAACCAGGGGATGAAGTTTTCTTCGGTCAGTTGGTAGACCCGTGTCCGCCAGTAATCCATGGCGCCACGGGAATAGATTCGGGTCTGTTCGGTGGCTGATTGCGAGGCTTCGACGATTTCGCGATCAACCTGGTGCCACGTGCTGTCGGACACCACCACGACCGCCTCCACCACCGGCGCGCGCACAGGCGTGGCGCAACCCGCCAATACCACCAACACGGCGACGATCAGCGAACGCAGGTTCAAGATCGCGGTTTCCTACAGTCGCCCTTGGGCCGAATGCCCGGAACTCACAGGCCTATTGGTTTGAGTATAGGAGTTGGGGTTTGTTCGGTGTGCTTGAGGGCCTCATCGCGAGCAAGCTCGCTCCCACAGGGGATTGGCGTCGTGCACAAATTTTCGTTCCACCACGGACCACTGTGGGAGCGAGCCTGCTCGCGAAGAGGCCCTGAAGAACACCATCATTAATGTTGATATTCACCATCGCGACGAATGCCTTCCGCAATAAAACCGCCTGGAGCACCATCATCCCATCACAACGCAACGACCCTATCGGAGGGCCACATCATGTTGATCCATCTCCTGACCTGCCTGGCCCTGACGGCCGTTTCGCTGACCCTGTTTTCGCGTTTCTTCCTGGACATCGGTCAGACCGAGGAGCAACCATCATGATCCACTCCGTCAGCCTTTCCGTGAGCTTCCCGGTGTTTGGCACCAACTACTACGCGCAGGAATTCGTGTCGCGCAAAGAGTTGTCGCTGGTGTTCGACGAAAACTTTGAAGCGTTGCTGATGCCGGCAGCTGCCAACCACTTCAACAACGAAGTGGTCGGCCTCAATGATCAGTTCCGCTTTCTCAATGACGTGTTGGTTGAGCACTTGCTGGAGATCGAACTGGCCCAAAGTGCGCCCCGCTCGTCGCGTCAGTTTACGTTCTAGGAAGCCACGGGCCGGCGCACGGCCCTGACTTTGCCGCTGTTGCCGCCGCCACAGAAAAACCGCTCGCCACCATCCGACTCAAGCCCTGACACTCCCACCCCTGGCGGCATTTCGACAGCCTCCAGGACCTTGCCGGTGGTCGGGTCAATCCGCCGCAACTCACTCTGATCTTCTTCCCACGTGCCGTGCCATAAATCGCCGTCTACCCAAGTCACACCGGTGACAAAACGGTTGGACTCGATGGTGCGCAGAATGGCCCCGGTGTCGGGATTGATCTGGTGGATCTTGCGCGCCCGATATTGACCCACCCACAGCATGCCTTCCGCCCACGTCAGCCCCGAATCGGTGCCACCGCCGGGCGCCGGAATCGTGGCGAGCACGCGGCCGCTTTGGGGGTCGATCTTGTTGATGTGTTCCCCGGCAATCTGAAACAAATGCTCGCCGTCAAAGGCAGTTCCTGCGTCTGCGGTTATATCGAGCGAACGCAGCGGCTTGCCACTGTCCGGGTCAAGGGCGTTGAGCTTTTCTCCTGAAGCGAACCAGACGTGCTGGCCGTCAAACGAGACGCCGTGCACGCTGTCGACGCCAGGAAACGGGCCGTATTCACGGATGATTTCAGCGGTTGAACGTTTCATCGTTGCATCCTCTTCACTGGGTGTGTGGAGTGGAGCCTAATCACCCGGTAACAAAGCCGTGAGTAACAAAGTCGTCGCGAATCCCGGCATCGGTGGCGTCATCCAGCGACGCGCGCGGCCACGACCAAACGCCTGCACTTTGCCGGCGACCGCCAGCGAATCAAGCGCCCGTTGCACGCTGCGCTGACCGGTGCCCAGCGCCATCGCCAGCGCCGAACTCGACCATGACTCGCCGTCCGCCAGAAACGCCAACAGCGCCGCGTGCTGCTCTTCGACCGGCCGCGCCAGTACCACGACGTCCGGCGACAGCAGGGCAAAGCCGCGCTTCGTCGCCGTGATCCCGGCCAGCGGTCGAAGCGCCGCACGCAGCCGTCCGACTTCGACGCGCAACCGCGCACGGTGAGATTCGTCACTGAGTTTCAAGCGAAAAGCATAGGCGATGAGTGTTTCGCGGGGGACATCGGCCGGCCAGGCTTCGGCCAATGCCCGCGCGAGGGAGAACAACACCGGGCGCCTGGCCAGCGACACCGACATTCCGGCGCCGCGCACCGTGTATCGACACGCGTCGACCACCAGCGATGTTGAGGTCAGCAGCGTTTCAACCTCATCCAACAGCAACGGTCGCACCTCGCCCCGGTGGATTAACCGGGCGGCGGGGACGTTGAGGACGTGAGCGACGTTCTCGACTTCCGCGCTCAGCGCCGGGATCCCCGCGTCGCTTGCGAAGCGTTCAGCCCTTTGCAGTGCAGACCGCGCCTTTCTGATCTCCAGCCGTCGCATGGCGATGCCGGCCACCACCAATTCATGGGCGGCGCGCAAGGCCGGCGGCAAGGGCGCAGGGTCCAGTTGGGCGAGCCGTTCCTCGACCTGTTCGATATGACCGATCAGCAATAAACGCCGGATTTCCAGATAGCGCGCATGAGCCGCGTTCACCCAATCGCCGTGGGCCTCCAGCGTTGCTCGCGCGGCGTCGAGGGCTTTTTCGGGCCAGCTCAAATCGCGAGAAGCCAGGGCAATTTCGGCCTCGGCCACCACGCAGCGGGCTCGGGCCATCGGCTCTTTTGGACCAAATGCACGGGCGGCCCGTTTGACCAATGCCTTGGCGCGCTCCAGATCGCCGAGCTGCGCCATGGCGATACCGCGCAATGCCAGCGCCGGCGCATCTTCGCGCAAGGCCACCCGGTTCAACGCCCCGAGGGGGTCACCCGCCGCCAGTGCACGGGCGGCGGCGGTGATCAGCGAGTCCATGTGAATCGCGCCACGGTGGTCACTCCCTTCGTTGGATGTCCGCTGGTTAGTCTATCTCACGATGCTGAAACCCTGTGGTAAGCGGGCTTTTGTGGTGATGAGGCTTGTGCCTCATCACCACAAAAGCCCCCACCACCACAAAAGGCCCCCATCACCGCGGGCGTTTGCCCGCCTGCGTCCATTCTCGCGGGCTGACCCCGGTTTTTCGGCGAAAGGCACGGGCCAGCGCCGAGGGGCTTTCGTAGCCAACTTCATCGGCGATCAGCGCAATCGACTTGCCTTCGCGCAGCCGTTTCTGCGCCAGGCTGATGCGCCAGCTCACCAGATAGTCGACCGGGGTCTGCCCCACCACTTGGCGAAAATGCTCGGCAAAACTGGCGCGGGACATGTTCGCCGCCGCCGACAGCTCGGCCACGGTCCAGGATTTTTCAGGTGCGTCGTGCATCAGGCTCATGGCCCGCGCCAGACGCAAATCGGCGAGGCCGGCCATCATGCCGGGGCTCTGAGCACGGTCGGTGAGGATATGCCGCAGCAGCTGGATCACCAGCAATTCGAACAGTCGATCCATCATCGCTTCACGACCACAGATGCCGCCGAAGGCTTCACTGAACAGCCAGTCCAGGGTGCCGGCCATCGTCGGAATGCTGTCGAGTTTGAGTAGCAGGAAATCCGGCAGCGCGGCGGCCAGGGCGTTGCCGGCACCGCCGTCGAAATCCAGTGTTGCGCACACCAGTTGCGCGTCCGAGGCTTCGCTGGCGAACAAACGGTGACGGAAAGGTCGCGGGAAAAATATCAGCGTCGGCTCGCTGAGCACCTGGTCGGGTTCATCGGCCAGTTTCAGCGTCACTTCGCCCGCTTGCAGCAGGTGCAAGTGGCCGGTTGACTGCTCGCCGTCAAACACCACCGAGCCGCAAAAATGCCCGCTGTAGAAGCTCCCGGCACTGACACCGAAGTGGGTGAGTAAAGTGGACAAGCGATCCATGGCACGGCTCCCGGGCAAATATCTGGACGATCTGTCGCACATCCTCGACGATTTGCACCCTAAAGGCCAGCGTCGCCCCATAGCATAGACCCCGTACCCAGCGCACACCGCGCTTGAATCTACGGAGCTATACCCATGAGCCGCATTACCGCCCTGAGCCTCGAACACGCCACTGACACCACCCGCCCGCTGCTGGAAGGCGTGCAGAAAAAAATCGGCTTTTTGCCGAATGTCTTCAAAACCCTGGCGCATGCCCCTGCGGTTCTCGCGGCCTACCTGCAACAAAGCGCGACGCTGGGCAAAACGTCCCTGAGCGCGACGGAAAAAGAAGTGGTCTTCCTGGCCACCTCGCAAGTCAACGGCTGCGATTACTGCCTGGCCGCGCACACGCTGTTTGCCGGTAAAGCCGGGCTGTCCGCGCAAGACATCCTCAGCGCCCGACACGGCGAACTGAATGCCTACGCCACCCTCGCCCAACAAATTACCGAAAGCCGTGGCCATCTCAGCCTCGAACAACTCGACGCTGCACGGGCGGCCGGTATCACCGACGCCAAGATCATTGAAGTGGTGGGCCACATCGCGGCACAAACCCTGACCAACTACCTCAACAACCTCGCCCTCACCGAGATCGACTTCCCCGCCATCGATGCGTAAGCGCGGACACTAAATTCAGGAGTATCGACAATGAACAGCGTGACGATCTACACCACCGACACCTGCCCCTATTGCCGCAACGCCAAGGCGCTGTTGGCCAGTAAAGGCATCGCGGCGCAGGAAATAAACGTCCAGTCCAGCCCCGGCAAGTTCGAGGAGATGCTCAGCCGCAGCGGTCGACGCAGCGTGCCGCAGATTTTCATCGGCGACACCCATGTCGGTGGCTTCGATGACCTGGCCAAGCTGGACCGTCAGGGTGGTTTGTTGTCGATGCTGGCCTGAAACCCTCTGCCCGTGCACGACCTTGAAGACGGGGCGTGCCGGGTATTCTCTAAATTCTTTATAGGTTGTACGATGACCGATGAGTCACCCTTCCCATAACAACAAGGAAACACCTATGAAAAACGTCAAACTGCTGGTCGGTTTTCTCTGCCTCTTCAGTGGCTACGTCGTCGCTGCGCCGGCGCCGGGCGAGAAAGAGGTCGCCAGCGCCGTCGACCATCTGACCCAAGCCATGCTGCACAAGAACATTTCCGAACTTAAAACCCTGACCGCCGAGAACCTGACCTACGGGCATTCCAGCGGCAAGGTTCAGGACAAGAGCGAATTCATCGCCGACATCGAAACCGGCAGAAGCGCGTTCAAAACCCTGGAAATGCAAAACCAGACCATCAACGTCTCCGGCGATGTAGCGTTGGTGCGCAATCATTTCTCGGCCCAGGCACTCAAGGGCACCGAAGTGATCCCGACCGAAATCGAGAACTTCCAGATCTGGCAGAAAAAGGATGGCAAATGGCTGCTGGTCGGCCGCCAGGCTTTCCACATCTAGCTTTCCATATTTAAAAAAAATCCCGCCCAAGGTCACTTGAGCGGGATTTTTTCACGACAACGCTATCAAGCCACTGGAATCATCGGATCCGCGGCGGCCAATGCGGCGGCACGGTCAGCGGCCGGTGGGTAGATCCACACGGTGTTGATCTGCGTCTTCAAGTCTTTGCCTTCCTGCTTGACCAGTTTGACCTGACGATCCCAACCCTCGGTGTAGACCGCGCCCCAGGCACCCAGGTCCAGGCACGTTACGTACTTGGGCTGGCTATACGGCGTCGGGTCCACGCCCAGAATCTGCGCCGCCACGTTGTTTCCGGCGTGACGCCCCAGCGAGATGGCGTGCTGGCAGGTCATCATCGCGAAGTTGCCGATGTCGTCGCAGGCCGCGTAAGCCACATCGCCCGTGGCAAAGATGTCGTCCTGACCAATGACTTTCAGATGACTGTCCACGTGCAGACGGCCTTGGGAATCACGCTCGGCAGGGATTTGCTCGGTCAGTGAGCTGGCGCGCACACCGGTGGTCCAGATCACGGTTTTGGCCTCGATGCGCTGGCCGTCGGCCAGGGTCACACCTTTGGCGTCGACCGCCGCCACCGACGACTTCACGCGCCATTTCACTCCCAGCTCAGTGCTCGCCTCGGCAATCGACTGGCTGATTTCGGCGCCCATCGAAGCCCCGACCTTCTCGCCACGGTCGATGATGATCACTTCGATGTCGGCACCCTCACCGAGGATTTCCCGCAGACGTGCGGGCATTTCAGTCGCCGTTTCAATCCCGGTGAAACCGCCGCCGGCGACGACCACGGTATTTCGGGCTTTGCTTTCTGGCTGGTTGGCCAGGGATTTCAGGTGGTTTTCCAGACGCACGGCTTGTTCGATCTGATCCACATCAAAGGCATGCTCGGACACGCCCGGGGTGTTCGACTGGGCCAGACGGCTGCCGGTCGCCAGAACGAGTTTGTCGTAGCTGAGGGTCTGGCGGGTGCCTGAAGCATCGGTGTAACCGACACTTTTGTGCTGCACGTCGATGGTCTCTGCGGCGCCCTTGATGAACTTCACACCGACCGCATCGAACAGCTCGCCGAGGGGTGCAGCCAGCTGATGAGCATTCGGTTCGTAGAAGCGCGGACGCACGCGCAGCTCGGCCTGGGGCGCCAGTACCGTGACCTCGACGCCGTTGTGATCATGCAGGTCGAACAGGCGTGTGGCGCTCAACGCCGTCCACATGCCGCCGAAACCTGCGCCGATAACCAGGATGTGCTGTTTCATGGTTTTAACTCCGAGGATGACCAAAGACTGAACTCGTTGCCGAGCGGACAACGGCGACTATAGATATCCGAGTTGCAGTGTGCAATATCCTTTTTACGATGACTGCCATCATCCACTTCGATACCTCGACAATCCCGTCAACAGCTTTTATCTATAAGCAACACGGGGCAGATAGCGATCAGCATGGATTATTGCCCGCCTATCCATCGACTGATAACATTGGCGACTCATTCAGTCGGAGATCCTGATGTCTCTTTACAGTGCGGGCGTTGAATACGGCATTCATTGCCTGATTTTTTTGGTAGGCGATTACGGCGACAGCCGTGAGGCGAGCGTGCGCGACCTCGCCGAACTGCAAGGCGTGCCGCTGGATTACCTGGCCAAGATCTTCACCCGACTGGCCAAGGCCAAACTGGTGATCGCCACCGAAGGCGTGCGCGGCGGATTCAAACTGGCGCTGCCGGCAGACGAAATCAGCGTGCTGGATATCGTCAACGCCATCGACGGCAAGAAACTGATCTTCGATTGCCGCGAGATTCGCGGGCGTTGCGCCTTGTTCGACGGCGCCCCACCGGCGTGGGCCCTCGACGGTCCTTGCGCGGTACACGCGGTGATGATGACGGCGCAAAAACGCATGGAAGAAGCGCTCGCCCAGCAGACCATTCTCGACCTCGCCAGAAGAGTCGGGCGCAAAGCCCCGGCCGAATTCGGTGAGCAATTGCACACTTGGATGAGTGATCGACGGGAAAAGAAAACTGCCAGCAGTGTCGCGGTTGAGGACGAGCAGATCATCCCGACGACCGATCTCTCGGACTGACGATTCAGCTATGGGCAAAGCGGATTAGAGCGCTCTATGATTAGGGCCCATGACGACCACTGTTCCGATCCGCTCACCCTGCCCGCCCGGCGCCTGCACCTGCGGGCGTGACCCGCTGCTGGAAACACCGGGTGCGGACGTGCGCATCCTGTTTCTGACCCGCCCGGAAGAAAAGCGCCTGCTCGACCGCCTGGAAAACCTCCAGAGCCTGGCCGACCTCGAACGCCTGCAACAGCGGATGTACGAGCAACTGGGCATCCGCGTCGAGATCGCCCCCAGCTTCAACGAAGTGCGGACCATGCGCGGCATCGGCATCACCCTCGGCGAGCAGCCCGGCCTGTGTCGCAAAACCCGCCAGTCGATCCCGGCCGCCATTCGCCGTGGCCTTGAGAAGCGCCCGGAGATTGCCTACAACATTCTCAATGCCAACGACTTGTTGCGAGATGCCTGACCGCGCGTCGGCCTATTTCACCTTGCGCAACAGAAAGTGCGACAGCGCCGGGATCAACACCAACGCCCCTACCATGTTCCAGATGAACATGAACGTCAGCAGAATGCCCATGTCGGCCTGGAACTTGATCGGCGACCAGGCCCAGGTGATCACACCCGCGGCCAGGGTAATCCCGACCAACGCCACCACTTTCCCGGTGAACGCCACGGCATTGCGATACGCCTCGGTCAGCGACATCCCGGCACGTTGCTGCGCCAGTTGCACGCTCAACAGGTACAACGCGTAATCCACGCCAATCCCCACACCGAGCGCAATCACCGGCAGCGTGGCGACTTTGACGCCCATGCCCAGCCAGACCATCAGCGCTTCGCAGAGGATCGAGGTCAACATCAGCGGCACCACGGCCACCACCACCGCGCGCCAGCTGCGGAAGGTGATGAAGCACAACACAATGACCGCGCCGTACACGTACAGCAGCATGGTGCGGTTAGCGTCACGCACGACGATGTTGGTCGCCGCCTCGATCCCGGCACTGCCGGCCGCCAACATGAACTGACGATCACCGTTGCTGTGCTCTCGGGCGAAGGTTTCAGCCACTTGCACTACGCGGTCGAGGGTTTCGGCCTTGTGATCCGACAGGTACGCCACGATCGGCATCATCGAGCAATCGTTGTTGAACAGGTCCGGACTGCTGACCGAGGCCTGCTGCGCGCCGTAGTTGAGCACGTCCTGATTGCGCGCGATGGTCAGCATCTTCGGGTTGCCTTCATAGGAACCCGCCGTGATCTGGCGTACGGCGTTGGTCAGCGACACCGTGGTTTGCACGCCAGGGATCTGCTGCAACAGCCAGCCGAGGCGATCGGCTTCCACCAGCGATTGGTACTTCAGGCAGCCCTCGCTCGGCGTCTTGAGCATGATTGCGAACTGGTCGCTGGACAGCGAATAGTTGCTGGTGATGTAAGCGTTATCACGGTTGTAGCGCGAGTCTGAACGCAGTTCCGGAGCACCTGGATCGAGGTCGCCGATCTTCAGATGATGGCTGACGATAATACCGCCCACCGCCAACACAGCCGCCACGCTCACCGCGATGGTGGCCCAGCGGCGCTCGGTAAACTTGTCGAGGAAACTCCACAGCGCCCCGATGCCTTTACCGCGCAGCTCCTTGTTCTCGGCGCGCAAACTGCGCTCGGCGGCCTTGCGACTCACCCCCCAGTACGACAGCAACACCGGCAGCAATACCAGGTTGGTGAAGATCAGCACCGCCACACCGATGCTCGCGGTGATTGCCAAGTCCTGAATCACGGGGATATCGATCAGCATCAACACCGCAAAACCGACCGCATCGGCCAGCAACGCGGTAAGACCGGCGAGAAAAAGACGGCGAAAGGTATAGCGCGCGGCGACCAGTTGATGGGTGCCGCGCCCGACGTCCTGCATGATCCCGTTCATCTTCTGTGCGCCGTGGGACACACCGATGGCGAACACCAGGAACGGCACCAGAATCGAGAACGGGTCAAGCGCAAAGCCGAACAGCGCAACCAACCCAAGCTGCCAGACCACCGCGATGACCGAGCAGAGAATCACCAGCGCGGTGCTGCGTACACAACGGGTGAAGTAGAAGATGATCGCCGTGGCAATCACCGCCGCGGCGCCGAAATACATCATCACCTGCATCAGGCCGTCGAGCAGGTCGCCGACCAGTTTGGCGAAACCGATCACGCGGATCTTGATCGGCCCTTTGCCCTCTTCGCCCGACACGCGAACGCTGCCGGAAAATTCGTATTTGTCGCGCAGTTTCTCTTCCAGGGTCTTGGAGAACTGGTGGTAATCGATGGCCTGCCCGGTGACCGGGTCTTTCTCCAGCAACGGCACGAAGATCATGCTCGACTTGAAGTTGTTGCCGATGAGGCTGCCGACGATGCCCGAGCGGGCAATGTTCTGCCGCAACTGCTGCACGCTTTGCGCCGAGCCGTCATAGGAATCGGGCATCACCGGGCCGCCCTGAAAGCCTTGCTCAGTGACTTCGGTCCAGCGCACCGCCGGGGTCCACAGCGACTTCATCCAGGCACGGTCGACGCCCGGCGTGACGAACAGTTCGTCGTTGATTTCTTTCAGGGCGTCGAGGTAGTGCGGGTCGAAAATATCGCCGTTGCTGCTCTCCACCACGACTCGCACCGCATTGCCGAGGCCGCGCAAGGCCTGACGGTTTTCCAGGTAGTTTTTGATGAAGGGCTGGCTCTGCGGGATCATCTTTTCGAAGCTGGCATTGAGCGTCAGCCGGGTCGTGGCGAAGAAGCTCAATGCAATCGTCACCAGCAGACAGGCCAGCACCACCCACAAGCGGTTGTTGAAGATCAGCCGTTCCAGGGCGTTACCGGAGCGTGCGTCGAAGCCCTTGAGCTCGCGGATAACCGGCATTGTTTCGAGTTCGTAGTGACCCATCATGGTGTTCTCTTTGTGATGCCGGGCTTATTCGAGAGGCAATTGACGCAGGCCACGGGTGCCTGCAAGCACCAGCGAACTGCCATTGGCCACTTGGGCAGCAGCCACCGGGGCCATCGTGGTGGTGGGTTGAATATGAAAACTTGCGCCGTCGTCGCTGCTGACCAATACATGGCCGGCCTGACTGACCAGCACGATGCGGCCATCGGTCGTGACGGAGCTGGCAGTGATGCTCAGGGGCAAGCCGAGTTCGATTTTGTTCCAGCTCACGCCACTGTCAGTGCTGCGGTAAACGTTGCCGCGCAGACCGAATACCAGAGCCGCACCCGGCTTGCCGGTGATGCCAAAAAAGCTGCCGTTGTACGGTGTCGGCATCGCGTTGAACCGGCCGCTCGCACGGTCCAGTTTCAGCACCAGGCCCTGCTCGCCGACGATAAACAAATCGTCACCCACCGGGCGCAGTGCGTAGAGGTTCAGCGCGCTCGGGTTTTCGGTGCGCTCCAGCAACGGCGTCCAGTGGCGACCGCCATCGTCGGTGCGCAGAATCAGGTTGAACGCGCCGACGATGTAGCCGACCTGATCGCTTTCGAACCAGACATCGAGGAAGGGTTTATCGGCGCCCTCCTCGACCATGCGTTGCGCGTCGCTGACCCGGTGTTGCAGGTCGGCATCATCCGGTTGACTGGCAAGTTGGTGCTGGTAGTAATCGAGCAGGATCGGACCGACCTGACGGCCGTCCAATTGTCGGGTCCAGGTCTGGCCGGCATCGCTGCTGTGCAGGACCACGCCGTCGTGACCGACCGCCCAGCCTTGTTGGGGGGTTGGAAAATTCACGGCAACCAGGTCGGAACTGACCGGTACTTGGGCCTGTTGCCAGTGTTGACCAGCATCATCGGAATAGAGAATGTGCCCGCGTTGGCCCACGGCAACCAGGCGGTCACCGGCGTGAGTCAGTCCGGTCAGCGTCGACCGCGCGGCGAGCTCGCTTGGCAGTGCCGGCGTGTCGAGCACATCGGCAAATTCGCCGGCGAACACCGGGCGGGTGAACGGCACGGCCAGGGCAGCTGACAACGCGGCCAGCAGGAACCACTTGATCATCGTCATTATTATTATCTCGGTGCACACCACGGTTCCCTTGTGGGAGCGAGCTTGCTCGCGATAGCGGCCACACAGTCGACATCCCTGTTGAATGTGCTGGCCTCGCAAGCAAGCCCGCTCCCACATTGGATTGCGGGGGTTTAGCGGATGCCAGCGCCAGCCAGCGATTCAGCAGACCACTGCGCCTTCGACAGCGGATCGATGTACTTCAAGCCGCCGTAAGGACCGTAGAAACCGTTGACGTTGTAGGCACCGGAAATCAGGTCATAGGTCATGTGGTTGATCGTGTCCGGAGCCTTCACGTCGTAGCTGTAGGTCAGGTGCGCGAAACCGCCACGGTAGAGTTGGCCACGGGCGTCATACTCGTCGGAGGCCAGGGCGATCCAGGTGTCTTCGTCGAGGTAGAACGTACGTTTGCTGTAGATGTGACGCTTGCCCGGTTTGAGCGTGGCTTCCACCACCCACACCCGATGCAGCTCCCAGCGCATCAGATCCGGATTGACGTGGTTGGCCTTCATCACGTCGGCCGCGTCTTTGTGGTAGCTCAACTTGTAAGTGTTGTACGGCACATACATTTCTTTCTTGCCGACCAGCTTGAAGTCGTAACGGTCCATCGCACCGTTGAACACGAAAGCATCGTCATAGGTCGCTGCGCCGACAGTACCCGGGTTTGGCGTGTCATAGGCCAGGTCCGGTGCCAGTTTCACGCGGCGTTGCCCTGGCAGGTATTGCCAGGCGCGACGCGGTTGTTGCAGCGGGTTGACCGAGTCCATCAACAGCAGCGCTTCACCGGCACGACGTGCAGGGCCGGTGTAGGTCAGCTTGATCTTGTAGTATGTTTCATCGGACGTTACCGGACCGGCTGCACGCGACGGAGCAAAGAGCGGGTATTCGATGTTGAACACACCCGTGGAGCTCAACGAGGCAGTACCGGAGGAGTCGACGTTCCACGAGTCGTACTTGTTGGTCATTGCCACGCCTTGATAGCGCTGCAAGTGGTTCCACATGGCTTCGTAGCCGTCAGCGGGGATCGGGAACGGTACGCCCGGCAGGGAGTTTTCCAGACCCAGCCCGCCATCGGTGGTCTTGGCCGTCACCGCGTTTTTCGCGGTGTTGTCCAGGACGGCCTGAGGCATGGCGACGCTGCGGTGAGTCGGGTACACATCAAGGCGATACGATGGGTAGCGGGTGAGCAACGCCTGCGTGGTCGCGGTGAGTTTGTCTTTCTGCTCCGCCAATTCTTTGCCAGTGATGACCAGGCGTGGTTTGTCGGCACCGAACGGGTCCGGACGGAACGAGTCGCCGGTTTTAAAATCAGTCGGAATCGTGGTCAGACCGCCGGTGTACGCCGGAATGAGACCGTCGGCGCTGGCCGCTTTCTCAGCACCGACTGCCGTCAGGCTGGTGCCCAGTCTGGCCGCTTGATCGGCACTGACCGCCGCATGGGCGGAGCCGACGACGGCCAGCGCCAGGGCGGTGGCCAATAGTGTTTTAGCAAAATTCATGGGGTGTCTCCTGTTAACTCACAGCACTCGGATCAGAGGGTGGTTTTGAAAGTGAAAGTGACCATGCCGCGATCCTTGAGCTGGGCCACGGTACCGGCAAACGCAGTGGTCTGGCCGGGCACGCAGTTGTATTGACCGTTGGCACCGGGCGCGGCGCCATCGCCATGGGCGGAAGCGTTGCCGGCAGAACCACAGGTGTCGAAATCGCCAAAGTTATCGACGTACTTGAGGTCGAAGCGGTACTGGCTGTGCACATCCATGCCGACGCCGACCGAGTAGCTGCCGGTGCCTTTGTTGCCGCCCAGTTGCACGGACGACTGGCCCGCGAGGCCAACGTTGTAGCTGACCGGCATGAACATATCGATGCCGGGGAACACCTGGTACCAGGTCGGGTTGAAGTTCATGCCGACGATGTAGTTGTCCTTGGTGACCTTGTCGACGCCGTTGTACCAGTCCTCACCCTTGAACAATTGCTTGTTCTCCGTCACGTCCAGCCAGCGGCTGTAGGCGAGTTCAACCAGCAACGAGGAGGAGTCCCAGAGCGGTGTTTCGCCGAAGGTGGTCAGGCCGTTCAGCACCGCGTGCACCGTGTTGCCGCGCGCCACGCCGTTTTCGCCATCGAAGCTGCTGATGAACCCTGGGGTTTCGCGTGCGCCCAATGTCGGGTTGACGGTGGCCGGAACGCTGGACAGCGGCATGTTGTGGCGATAGTTGAGGTCGAAACCGACACTCACGCCCGCAATGTTTTTGGCCAGGCTGAAACCGTAGACATCGATGTCATCCACGTAGAACTGGTTGTAGCTGCCGATGGTGCCCGAGGCGATTGCGGCAGGCGTGACAGCACCCGGTTGCAACACCAGATTGGGCAGGATGTCCGAGGTTTTGCGGTAGTAGAGGCCCATGGTGCCGTCCAGCCACGCCGGACTCCACTTGGCCATCAAACCAAAGTCGCCGCTGTTGCTAGGCGTGAACGTATGACCGTTTTGGAGGCGCAGGAACTGGTTGGCACCCAATGGCCCGGCGACGCCGAAGAACGGGTTCGCCGCACCAATCAAGGACAGGTTATGGCCGCCGCTCTGGATGCCGTCGTTGAAGCCCAGGTACGTGCCGGACTCCGGCAAGCGTGCGGCATCCCAATCGAGAAAATACTGCGCAGCGAGGGTCAGTTCCGGATTGACGGTGAAGCTGGTGGACAGCTGATTACGCGGGATGAACAGCTCTTTGGCTTCGGTGCCCGGCACTGCGAGGGCCTTGGACAAGTCCAGACCCGATTGGCCATAGCTGTTGCCGTGGGCAAAGGCCAGAACGCTTTCACCCCAATAGACCGTGTGCTTACCGGCCTTGCCACTGAGCATCGACTCGTCGCCGATTTCGGTGCTGCCGAACACAAAGGCGTCGAGGATCTCGGAGGACGGACCATTGTAATAACGGTCGGCATAGCCGCTCTGGTGCTTGGAATCAGCTTTGCCATCATTCAGCTGGTTGGTCGACGGGTTGTAGCTGCCGATATCGTCATACGCATGGTCGTACCAGCTGTTGGCGCTGACCCGAAAGCCCATCTGTTTTTTGTACACCACGTCCAGTTCAGACATGACGTCGAGACGCTGGGCGACCGGACTGCCGGAAGAAAAGTTGCGGTCACCGTCGTTGTTGTTCCACGAGTTGGCCAGCTTGCTGTTCGGTGCTTCTACGCGCTGGGCGTAGTTGAATTTCAGGGTGTTGTCGAAACGAACCGTCAGGTCCTCGTTCCCCGTATCAAATTCGAACGCCTGCGCTGGCGCCATGCCCAGCCCGGCGAGTACCGCCGAAGCCAGCAGCCCGCGCCGCAGATTTGGATGGCAGATCTTATTGTTGTTATTCATCTAGCGTGCTCGCCTTCTCTGTGGTTTCACGAAAAGTCATTCAAAAAATGCCGACTTTGGTGGAGTGCCCTGCTCTAAGGAGCACTGACCGGATCGGTCGAGACTGTTGTATCGCGAGGGGTGGGGGGGTCGCCGGTCAATTGGGCCAAATCATCGGTCAGCGCAACTTCCCGCTCACTGTGGCGAGGGGGCTTGCCCCCGTTGGGCTGCAAAGCAGCCCCAAAATCACTGATCGCACCTAGGATCTTGTGAGTGCTACGCACTCAAACGGGGGCAAGCCCCCTCGCCACAGGGACCACTCCTACAGAGGAATTGTTGTTTGTCTGGGGGGTTGGGTTTTAGAGTTGCTGGCGGAAATCCGTGGGCGACAGCCCGGTCCAGCGCTTGAACGCGCGGGTGAAATTGCTGGTGTCACTGAAACCCAATAGAAAGGTGATTTCAGTCACCGGCCGCGATGCCTGGCTCAGGTAGCTGTACGCCAGTTCCTTGCGGGTGTCGTCGAGCAGTTGCTGGAAATGCGTGCCACGCTGGGACAGTTTGAGCTGCAGCTTGGTCGGGCTCATGTGCAGCGCGCCGGCCACCCGGTCGCGGGTGCAATCGCCGTCCGGAAGGAACTCGATGATCTTCTGGGTCACGCCGGTGATCACATCGCTTTTGTCCAGGCGCGCCAGGTAACTGATGATGATGTTGTCGTTGACCTGCGCCAGTTCCGGGCACGATCCGCTGAGCGGATAGACCATATCCGCCTTGTGAAACACCATCAGGCTGCTGGCCTGCCCGAACAATACCGGCGACCGGTACAACGTTTCGTAAGGCGCCCCGCCTTCGTGGGGCATGGGGCGACAGAACTCCATTCGTACCGGCTTGAACTCCTGTTTATAGAGCAAGCGCATGGTACGGATCAGAAAGCCGAAAAACGCATCTTCAGTCTCGTAGCACAGCTCCAGCAGGTGATCGCAGCGGAACAGCACCTGGTCATCCACCTGCGTGACATGCACCTTGGCGACCTGGGACACCAGGCGAAAATAACGCTCCAGTCGCCGACAGAAATCCAGCAATGTGCCACTCGCCGCCAGGGAGTATCCCAAGGCATGCAGGTGCGTCAGATGAATATGCTTGGCCACCGTCAGGCCGAAATACGGATTGTTGGTCACATCGACGCAGGCCCGATAGAGCTTGGTCATCGTCGCGACCGGCAGGCGGGTCATCGGATCGGTCGCCACGCCCAGCGGAATACCCATCGCGAGGAAAATCCGCTTGCTGTCGACCCCACTGGCGTCCAGCGCGCGGGCGATGGCCACGGTGTAGCTGCTGATGGTGGAAGGCTGCAAGGCTTCTTCACGCAACGAGTTTTCGGTGCCGGGCGTATCCATTTTCGAACCTGACATGGGCCTGCCTGTTGGGGATGCGAAATCCGATACTCGCCCCCCCCCGTCCATCGGTCAATGCTCGGTGATGGGCATATTCACGATGTTCCAGTGCTTGGCGCGATAGACACCTGCCCCACTGACCAGCGAATTGATTCTATTGACCGGTGCCGCGCCGGCCTTATACCCACAATGCGTTCATGTGGTGCATCAAATAAAAAGAGAAGAACAGCATGAGCCAGAACGCAGAGTTCGATTACATCGTAGTTGGCGCGGGCGCGGCCGGTTGCGTGGTTGCCAGTCGCCTGTCGGAAGATCCGTCGATTTCCGTCTGCCTGCTCGAAGCCGGTGGCCCCGACAGCCATCCGCTGGTGCATATGCCGGCAGGTGTCGCGGCGATGGTGCCGACGTCGATCAACAACTGGCAGTACCAGACCGTGCCGCAGCCGGGCTTGAATGGTCGCATCGGCTACCAGCCACGGGGCAAGACCCTGGGCGGCAGTTCTTCGATCAACGCCATGGCCTATCACCGTGGCCACCCGCGTGATTTCGACCGCTGGGCTGTCTTGGGCAACCCCGGCTGGAGCTATCAGGACGTGCTGCCGTTCTTCAAGCGCGCCGAGCACAACGAACACTTCAAAGACGAACTGCACGGCCAGAACGGTCCGTTGAATGTGCGCTTCCATTCCTCGCCCAATCCGTTTGGCGAAACCTTTGTCGAGGCCGGTGTACAGGCGGGTTATCCGCCCTGCCCCGACCAGAACGGCGCGACCATGGAAGGCTTCGGTCGCGTTCAGGTGATGCAAAAGGACGGACAGCGTTGCAGCGCGGCCAAGGCCTACCTCACCCCTAACCGCCATCGCAGCAACCTGCACATCGAAACCCACGCCCACGCCACGCGAATCCTGTTCGACGGCAAGCGAGCGGTGGGCATCGAGTTTGTGCAGAACGGCGCCAAACGCACCCTGCGCGCCCGGCATGAGTTGATTTTGAGTTCCGGTGCCTTCAACTCCCCACAACTGCTGCTTTTGTCCGGTATCGGGCCAACCAGCCAGTTGCTGAAATTCGACATCCCGGTGGTTCACGAACTGCCAGGGGTCGGTCAGAACCTGGTGGATCACATCGATTACGTGCACTCCTATCGCGTCAAGTCGCGCAACTTGATCGGTCTGTCGCTGGCCGGTGCCTGGGACATCGCCAAAGCGGCGATCCGTTACTGGCGCCGCCGCAGCGGGCCGCTGACCACCAATTTCGCCGAGGCCTGCGCCTTCGTCAAAACCTCACCAGAACTGGCCCAGGCCGACATCGAACTGGCGCTGACCATCGCCATGTTCGCCGACCATGGGCGCACGCTGTATCGAGGTCACGGGCTGAGCGTCCATGCCTGCCTATTGCATCCGAAAAGCGTCGGGCAACTGACCCTGGCGAGTGCCGACCCGATGGTCGCGCCGCTGATCGACCCGGCGTTCCTGACCCATCCTGATGACATCAAGACGCTGGTCGAAGGCTACCGGATCATCCAGAAGGTCATGGCCACCCCGGCGTTCAAGGCGTTCTGCCCGCAGGATGTGATTGACGCGCCGATGAACAGCGACGCTGAAGTCGAGCAGGTGTTGCGCAACCGTTCCGACACCCTCTATCACCCGGTCGGCACCTGCAAAATGGGCGCCGATGAGCTGGCGGTGGTGGATGCCCGATTGAAGGTGCATGGCCTGGAAGGTTTGCGCGTGGCCGACGCCTCGATCATGCCGACTATCATTGGCTGTAGCACCACCGCCGCAACAGTGATGATCGGCGAAAAAGCCGCCGAGTTTATTCGTCAGGACCGCGCTGCAAGCGCCTCTCTTTCTTCGAAGGACGATCATGAATCCAGTACGCAGCCTTACCCCGCATAAGCTGCTGGTGGTTTCAGCGGTCATCGAACTGGCGACCGGCGTAGCGTTGCTGCTCACGCCGGTCCTGGTCAGCCAGCTGTTGCTGGGCATCGCGACGGACGCGAGCGATCTGATCGCCCGTTGTTTTGGCATCGCTTTGATTGCCCTCGGCATCGCCTGTTGGCCGCGACCGGCCAACCCTGGCGCGCTGCGTTCGATGCTGTTCTACAACGGCGCGATTGCGTTGTACCTGGCGTACATCGGCTTGCTGGTCGGCGGCGGTTTATTGCTGTGGCCGGCGGTGGTGTTGCATGCCGTGCTGAGCGCGTTGTTTTTGCGTCGTTAACCTCCCCTCATTCTCAAACATCCAAAGGAGTACGCACATGGGCGTATTGGACGGCGTTCGTATCGTCGAAATTGCCGGTATCGGACCGGGGCCGTTTTGCGGCATGTTGCTGGCGGACATGGGCGCTGAGGTGATCCTGGTGGAACGCGCCGGCAAGGGCGGCGACATGCTCGACCTGGGCAAGCACGCCATCGTCAATCGCGGCAAACAGTCGATTGCCCTCGACCTCAAGGACCCCGACGCCATCGAAGCGGTGCTGCGTCTGATCGAGGGCGCCGACGCGCTGATCGAAGGCATGCGTCCCGGTGTCATGGAGCGTCTGGGCCTAGGTCCCGACGTGTGCCTGGCGCGCAATCCGCGACTGGTTTACGGGCGCATGACCGGTTGGGGCCAGCACGGGCCGTTGGCCCAGGCTGCCGGCCACGACCTCAACTACATCGCCCTCTCCGGCGCCTTGTGGTTCAGCGGCGAGGCCCGCCAGCCGCCGATGGCACCGCCGACGTTGGTGGGTGATCTGGGGGGTGGTGCGTTGTACCTGGCGATGGGCATTCTGGCGGGGATCATTAACGCCAGCACCAACGGCGTCGGGCAGGTGGTGGACGCGGCGATTGTCGATGGCAGCGCCAACCTGATGAACCTGTTGCTGTCCGCGCACTCCGCCGGTCAGCAGCCGCTGGAACGCGGTCGCGGGTTGCTCGACGGCGCCCATTGGGCCCGCACGTACGCCTGCGCCGACGGTTTGTTCGTCAGCGTGCAAGCCCTTGAACCGCAGTTCAATGCCTTGCTGTTCAGCAAATTGGGACTGGGTGACGACCCGGACTTCAAGAGCCCGTACGATCCGCGCCAGTGGGGCCCGTTGCGCACGCGCCTGGAAGCCGTGTTTGCCAGCCAGCCACGCCAGCACTGGATCGATCTACTGGAAGGCAGCGATGCGTGCTTTGCCCCGGTACTGACGCCGGCCGAAGCCCTTGAACATCCGCACATGGCCGAACGCGGCGTGTATTCGCGCAAGGATGGCGTGTTGCAGGCGGCACCGGCGCCACGGTTTTCCGCGACGCCTTCGGCGGTGGGCAAGGTGCCGATCCGTGGCGAACACAGCACAGGCATTCTGCGCAAGGCAGGCTTGAGTGAAGAGCAGATCCAACGGTTGATCTGAATAATCGGGGCCGAAGGCCCCGAGTTCCACAATCCCCTGTAGGAGTGAGCCTGCTCGCGATAACGGAGTGTCAGTCGACATGGATGTTCCTGACCCGACGCCATCGCGAGCAAGCTCGCTCCCACAGGCTTTGCGTTTTAGCTGACAGGCAATTGGTGCATCAGACTTTCAGGAACACCGCAACAGGACTGTCCTCGCGCAACGCATGACAGGTGTTGAGCAAAGCCCCCCTGGCATTGCGATAAGCGTCCACATCTGCCGCCGTGCGCGGCGCGACCAGTGATCGCGCCATCGGGATGGTCTGGAACGCCGTCGTCGCGATCGGCAGCAGCAACTCGGTCAAATGCACGCAACCGCCGATCCCGCCGAACAGTTCCTTGATCCGCCGCGAAAACCCCGCGCCTATGCGCTCACCCAGCAACTTCTGATAACCCGGCATTGCCCCGCGACACTGGCTGGTGGGCACGTCCGGCATCGTCACCTGAATGTCCCGCACGATGAAGTCATCGTCCAGGGTCAGGCGTATCCACATGCCGTGGTATGTCTGGCCCGTTTCGACGGTGCGGCCTTCTGCAAGCGTCACCGGATGGGTTTTGCTGTCGCTCAGCCGCCCTTCGATGTCCCACAATCCATCGGCACGCAAAAATCCCTGGCATTCCACCGTGCGCCGGTGAATCAACCGGCGGCCGAATACATCAAGTTCGTCAGTCATATTCAAACGCCCTGCTTGCGGCGGCGACGGCGCCACATCAGCACGCCCACCAGCAGCACCAGCACCGCCACCACCGGTGGCGCGGCAGCCTTGAGTTTGGGAATGACCACGTGTTTCAAGGCATACATTTGCCCCTGGTGCATGTAGTCATAACCGGCCGGCATCGGCAGCACGCCGTTGACGCGGGCGTACTCAGCGTAGTCGGCCTGCATGGCCACAAAGCGCTCGGGCATCTGCTGTTGCAGGTCGTTGACCTCACCTGGGTCGGTGACGATGTTGTAGAGGTGCCATTGCTCGTTGCCCACCGGTTTGAGGCTTTTCACCAGTTTGTAATCGCCTTTGAACAACGCGGCGCTGCCGGACAGTTCATAGCCGATGGCTTGATCTTCTGGGTGCACACGCTCCGTCACGCCAGTGACCACCGGTATCAGGCTGTTGCCGATCATTGGCTCCACGGCTCGACCTTGAAACTGGCCGTTATGCACCGGCACGCCGGCCACTTCCAGCAAGGTTGGGACGATGTCATTGACGTGGGTAAAGGCTTTGGCGATGTGATTGGCCTGAATGCCTGGCACGCCTGAAACGATCAACGGCGTGCGCAAACCGCCCTCGCCGGCAAAGAACTTGTAGCCGCTCAATGGCGACGCGGCGGCACTGGCCCAGCTCGGGCCGATGCTGGTGAAGGCACCCTTGCTGCCCAGGCGATCGAGCTGGCGGGTGTAGTTCATTTCCAGCCACAGCCGCACGGCGGGGATGGCATACGGGTCGGTGGGTTCGCTGCCGTTATCGGACAGGAACACGAACACGGTGTTGTCGTACTCGCCGGTGTCTTTCAGGTGCTGGATCAAGCGGCCGATTTCCTGGTCCATGGTTTCCGCCATGCCGGCATAGACTTCCATGCGCCGCGCTTCGTAGCGTTTTTCATGCTCATCCAGCGCGTTCCAGTCGGCGGTACTGGCCATGGTCTGCATACCGACACCGGCCGGGATCAGGCCCAGTTCCACCGCCCGGTCGCGTCGCTCATTGCGCAACGCGGTCCAGCCAGCGTCATAGCGTCCCTTGTACTTGTCGATGTTCGCCTTGGGCGCCTGGACCGGAACGTGGTTGGCCTGAAAACCCAGGTAGGCGAAAAACGGCTTGCCGTCCTGCCGGTCGTTCTCGATGTACTCCAGCGCCTTGTCGACGATGAAGGTCGAGGAGTAATAGTCCTTCGGCAGATGCGCCGGCTGGCCGTTCTCGAACCAGGCGGCCTTGTCGTACAGCGGCGCGTAAGGGCGTTCTTCCCAGTTATCCGAGCCGCTGTCGGCCTGGATGAACGAGCGGTCGAAGCCACGGTTGTTTGGCAAGGTGTCCGGGGTTTTGCCCAAGTGCCATTTACCGGTGATGTAGGTGCGGTAACCGCCCTCCTTGAGGCGGCGGGCGACGGTGATTGCATTGTCGTTGAGTACACCGCTGTAACCGGGTTTGCCCAAGTGTTCCTCGGGCATGGTTTCCGGCATGTTGCCGACACCGTTGCGATGGTTGTCGACGCCGGTCAGCAGCATCGAACGCGTCGGCGAGCAGGAGGCGGTGACATGGAAGTCGGAAAAGCGCACACCTTCGCGAGCCAGGGTGTCGATGTTCGGCGTGGCGATTTCACTGCCGAAAGAACCGACATCGCTGTAGCCCCAGTCGTCCGCGACCAGCACCACGATGTTCGGCTGTTTGGGGGCGGCGAAACTTTGGCTGGCGAACGCCAGGCAACACATTGCCAGGGCTAGTGGCTTCAACGGAGTCATCCAGGGTTTCCTTTGTTTTTGCCTGTCATAAAATCTGTTTCACATGGCTCCCACAGTTGATGGGTGTTGGGCTCGGGTCAGGGTTTCAATAGAGCACCAACGACCCGGCGAAACAGCCGGCCGTAGGGCGGGCGTAAAAGACCCATGACGTCCCAACGCGGCGGTGTGAACACCGAACGTTCCAGGCTGAATGCCTTGAACCCGTATCCGCCCCGGTAACGACCAAAACCTGAGTGTCCACAGCCGCCAAAGGGCAAGTCAGTCTGGAACAGGTGCTGCATGACTTCATTAATACACGCGCCCCCCGAATGGGTGCGTTCCAGCACGTGCTTGGCTTCAGCGCGGTTGTCACCGAAGTAATACAGCGCCAGAGGCCTTGGATGCGCATTGATGTAAGCAAGCACTTCGTTGATATCGCGATAACCGCGAATCGGCAGCAACGGGCCAAACACTTCCTCTTGCATCACCCGCGTCGAGTCTGGCGGATCAACTACCAGGGTCGGTGCGATCTTGCGTGAAGCGCTCAAATCCTCGTTACCCGGATTGACCTCGATCACCCTGACGCAATGCTCACGGGCGTCTTGCAGACAGGCTTGCATCCGCTGGTATTGCCCGGGCGTCGCCATGGCCGTGTAGTCCGGATTGTTCAGCAGCGTCGGGAACAGGCGCTGCATTTCGACCTGCATGAAGGTCAACAAGCGTTCGAGGTCATCCTCGTGCACAAACACATAATCCGGGGCGATACAGGCCTGCCCGGCGCTGACGCCCTTCCCGCCCCAGATACGCTTGGCGGCGTTTTTCAGATCGGCGCCGCGACCGATGATGGTCGGCGACTTGCCGCCCAGTTCCAGGGTCAACGGTGTCAGGTTTTCTGCGGCGGCGCGCATCACCAGCCGCCCGACCCGTGGACTGCCGGTAAACACCAGGTGATCCAGCGGCAACGCGGAAAACGCCGCGCCGAACTCGGCACCGCCGATGAAGCCTGCCACTTCGGTGTCGTCGAACTGCCTGGTCAGCAGTTCGATCAGCAGGCTGGCCGTGGCGGGCGACTGATCGGAAAACAGCAGAATCGCCCGATTGCCCGCCGCCAGCGCTTCGGCCAATGGCCCCAGCGCGATGGCAATCGGGAAATTCCACGGCGAGATGATGCCGATCGTTCCCAGCGGCTGAAAACGGATTTCAGCCCGGGCACCCAGCCAACCGCTGCCCAGTTCGGCTTTGCGGCGCTGCGGACGCATCCATTGGCGCACGCGATCGCGCGCATATTTCAGGCCCTGCACCGGAAGCAACACATCCGCCAGCAGCGACTGATCATGACTGCGCCAGGTGAAGTCCTTGGCCAAGGCGTCGCAAAGTGCCTGCTGGTTGTCCAGCAACAGCTTGATCACCCGGTTGATCCGCTCAATGCGCAGCTCGGCGGACGGCGGCCCCTCGGCCAAGGAAGCGGCCTGTTGACGGGCGAGCACCGCCGCGACCCGTGTCGAGGCAGGAACAAACAGACTGTGCGCATCATCAGCAAGAGGCGAGTTCATGGTCGTCATCCTATTGTGCAGGCGCATTAGGGCCGATCAGTTCGAAGTCCGGCGAGAATTTGTCCAGCGATCCCAATACGTCATAGACCGCGATCTTGCTGCCGTCGATTTTCAGCTCACCCTTGATCACCGCCTCAATCGGCGAGAGCTTTTCCGCCAGGATGGCATTCAGCGTTTCGCGAGTCAGGGACAGCGTGGCGTCGGCCTTGTCGGCGTTGTAGTCGGCGACGTAGGTCAACGCCGAGTTTTCCAGATTGAGCATGTAGCGCTTGCCGTCAGGCCCGACATCCGTGAAGTTCCAGTTGAGGACAATGTGCTTGCCCTCGACATCCGGCGCCTTCAGGCGCACACCCAGGTAATCGAAAATGTTGTCGATGGTCAGCGAACGCAGCATGTCGGGACTGGCGGTGCGCAATGGCGAAGCGAGTTTCTTCCCGCCACTGCGTTGTTCCATGGCCGCGGCCAGGTAGCTGTTGCGCTCCACTGCGGACTCGGCCTGATAACCCAGTTGCTCGAGAGCATCGGCGGACAACTCTCGCGCCGCCTTGTTGTCCGGTTCGGCGTAGATCAAATGGCTCATGGCTTGCGCCACCCAGCGGTACTGACCGTTGGCAAAGTCAGTGCGCGCGTGGGCCAGCACGGCGTCGGCACCGCCGCCATATTCGACGAATTTCTTGCCGTAATCGCCATCGGACAACGCATCCATGTTGGCCGGGTTGGCGTCATACCAGCCCATGTATTGCTGATACACCGCTTTGGAGTTGCGTTGTACCGAACCGTAAAAACCATGGGTAAAGGTTTCGCTGGCCAGGCTCGCCGGCACGTGGCTGCGCATGTATTCGGCGATCTCGACTGGTTTGTAGCCCTTGTTGATCAGGCGCAACGACTGGTCGTGCAGCCACTTGTACATGTCCCGTTGCTTGGACAGATAGTTGACCACGCGCTCCTGACCAAACACCGGCCAGCCGTGCTGCCCCACCAGAATGTCGGCGCCAGGTGCGAATTGATGCAACGCTTGGTTCAGGTATTTGGACCAGGCCAGACCATCGCGAATGGTTGCCCCGCGCAACGTAAGCAATTGATGTTGGGTCGGCAGCGCCAGTTCACCGGTATCCAGCACTTTGAACTGCGGGAAGTAGTGGATGAACTCAGCGGGGGCTTCGGTGCCGGGTGCGAGCATGTTGACGATTTCGACGCCATCGATTGTGAGGGTTTGCACCGGCTGGTCGAGTTCCAGGGTCGGCGGGATCAGGGTGATGGTGCCGTTGGACAAGGCCTTGGCGCCGCCTAGGTCAATCTGGCCCTGGGGGCTGCGCGGCAACGTGGTGCCAAACTGGTACTCGGCGCGACGGCTCATGGCATTACCGGCCATCACGTTTTCGGCGACCGCTGTCTCCATGAAGCCTTTCGGCGCAATGATCTGCACCTTGCCCGATTTCACGTCCGCTTCATCGACGATGCCGCGAATACCCGCGAAGTGATCGACGTGGCTGTGGTTGTAGAACACCGCGACCACCGGTTTGCGCGGGCGGTGCTGGTAATAGAGTTCCAGCGAGGCGTGCGCCACCTCAGTCGCGAGGTTGCAGTCAATGATGATCAGGCCTGTCTTGCCTTCGATGATGGTCATGTTGGTCAGGTCGAGACCGCGCACCTGATAAAAACCATCCGTGACCTTGAACAGCCCGTTGGCCATGCTTTTGCGCGCCTGCTGCCACAGGCTCGGGTTGACCGTGGCCGGCGCGTCGGCGGCACCGAGGAATTCATAGCCCTTGAGGCTGTACACCACGTGACCGTCGGCGGCGATGGTTTCGGCGTCGGGCAGGCTGGCGATGAAACCGTGCTGGATGTCCGCTTCTACCAGCGGATCAACGGCCGGCATGCTGTGCGCGGTGTTCGCGTTGGCGGCGATAGTCGACTCGGTCGCGGCTTTCTGGCCACCCTGCCCGGCGCTGTTGTCGACTGCTTGCAGATGCAGGCCGCTTTGACCTCGCGACCATTGCAGCCCACCGACAATGCTGGCGGCCAACACTGACACCGTCAGCACTACACGGACTTTCTTCATCGCACGGTCTCTCTCTAATTGTTGTTCGAATACCGTTCCGATGGTGCAAGCAAGGCGCCCGGGTTGCTGGTCTTCTCAATCAATTCATCTGTCTTCACAGACCGTACAGATAGACCGGGCAATGAATAACCTGTGGTGAGTGATTACCTGTGGCGAGGGGGCTTGCCCCCGCTGGGCTGCGCAGCGGCCCCCTTCGCCCGTAATAAAGATAGGGACTGCTGCGCAGTCCAACGGGGGCAAGCCCCCTCGCCACAGGTCAGCATCCGAACTGACGGATAGCCCTCCCCTGCGGACAACCGCTTTCGTTGCAATGACCTGCGACGGCCCCGCTTGCGTTCCTACTATCGGCCCATCAACAACGCCAATAGAGCGCAAACAATAAGGGGAGTTGTCATGAGTGATGATGTGCTGCTGTATGAAATCGTCGGCCCGGTGGCGCGTTTGACGCTCAATCGCCCACGAGCCATGAACGCGTTGAACCTGGCGACGCTCGCCGAGCTGGAACGCTGCCTCAACGACATCGCGCTCAACGATGATCTGCGGGCGGTGATCCTCACCGGCAACGGTCCGGCCTTCTGCGCCGGTGCCGACCTGAAAGAAGTGTTGGCCGGCAGCAGCCTGCCCGCTGGCGAAGCCGATTTCCTCGACCGCGCCAATCAAGTCTTCGGTCAGCTGCGTAATTTCCCTAAACCAGTGATCGCCGCCCTTAACGGCGTGACCATGGCCGGGGGTCTGGAACTGGCGATGTGCGCCGACATCGTGGTCGCCGCACAAAGCGCGACCCTGGCCGACGCCCATGCCAATTTCGGTGTCTTTCCTGGCGCTGGCGGCGCCGCCGTGCTGCCGCGCCTGATCCCGCTGAACATCGCGATGTACTTGCTGATGACCGGCAAATCCCTCTCGGCTGCTGAAATGCAAGGCTACGGCCTGGTATGCGAAGTCCACGCCGACGACGAGCTCGCCGACGCCGCCGTGAAGCTGGCCACGCAAATCGCCAAAAAGAGCCCGATCGCCCTGTGCCGCATGAAAGAAGTGGCCCGCGCCTCGGCTGACAAATCCCGCGACGACGCCTTGCTGCACGAGCAAGTGATGCTGCGTCAGCACCTGCGCACCGCCGATTTCCAGGAAGGCCTGCAAGCCTTCGGCGAAAAACGCGCACCGAACTTCAAGGGCCGCTAGGCCACCACGCCCCCACCCCCGCAGGAACAGACAATGAACGATATTTATGTAGTGGGCGTTGGCATGACGCCGTTTGGCCGATTGCTTGACCGCAGCGTCTACGACATGGTCGACGAAGCCGTGGGCCTGGCGCTGAAAGATGCCGGCGCCACCACCGCCGACGTTGGTTCGGTGTATTACAGCACCATGACCAACGGCATGTTGCAGGGTCAGACCGGGATTCCCGGCCCAATTGCCATGCGCCGCATCGGCATCGAAGGCGTACCCGTGTTCTCCGTCGAGAACGCCTGCGCCTCCGGCTCTTCGGCGTTCAACCTCGCCACCCTGGCCTTGCGTGCCGGACAGTGCGACATCGCCCTCGCCGTCGGCGCAGAGAAGATGAATGTCCCGGACAAATCCAAGATGTTCGCCGTGTTCGATGGCGGCTGGGACGTGTCCACCGTCGAGCAGAACAAGCAGACTTTATTGGCCATGGGCGAAGGCATCGTGCCGCCGCCGGGCACCGTTTCCGAGCGTCCTTACAGCGTATTTATGGACGTCTATGCCTCCATTGCCCGCAATCACATGCTGCGCTACGGCACCACGCAACGGCAAATTGCCGCAGTCGCCGCCAAGAACCACCAGCATTCGGTGCACAACCCGCTCTCGCAGTTCCAGCAAGCCTTCAGTATCGACGAAGTGCTGGGGTCGCCCGCGATCTGCTACCCGCTGACCACCTTGATGTGTTCGCCGATCAGTGACGGCGCTGCCGCAGTGCTGCTGTGCAACGCCGACGGCCTCAAGCGCCTGAAAAGTGCCGGCGAGCGCGCGGTTCGTGTCCTCGCCAGCGTGGTGCAGACCGGCAGCAACCGTGGCCTGGACGAGCCGGAAAAAATCATCGCCCATCTCGCCGCGAAGAAAGCCTACGCCCTGGCCGGTGTGAATCCGTCCGACGTCGACGTCGCGGAAGTCCACGACGCCTCTGCCATCGGCGAAATCCTCAACGCCGAATCGCTGATGCTGGTGCCGTTCGGCGAAGGCGGCCCGGCTGCCGAGCGCGGTGATTTCACCGTTGGCGGACGCATGCCGATCAACCCGTCCGGAGGCCTGGAATCCAAGGGCCACCCGATTGGCGCCACGGGCCTTGGGCAAATCCATGAGCTGGTCACGCAACTGCGCGGCGAAGCCGGCAAGCGCCAGGTCGAAGGCGCACGCATTGCCATTCAGGAAAACGGTGGTGGCCTGTTCGGCATCGAAGAAGCCGTGGTCGCCGTCAACATCCTCGCCAACAAGAATAATTAAGGAGCCCCCATGGGACACGTCATGCGCACCCCGGAACAACTCGAAGCCGTCGAGAGTTTCCGTCGTTTCCTGGCCGACAAGATCGACCCGGTGTTCAACAAGGAATACCGCGACAAGTTCATGCCGAAAGAGAAAATGGCCGAGATGATGCGCCAGCTCTCCGAGTTCGGCATGGTCAGTGGCGCCGTCAGCGAGGCCCATGGTGGTCTCGGTCTGGACTGGCCGACCATGACTATGTTGTTCGAAGAGGTCGCCGCCTGCTCGGTCGACCTGTCGACGCCGGTGGTCATCAACTCCTTCGGCGCACAAATGCTCGAGAAGCTCGCCCCGGACCACCTGCGCGAACGTTACCTGCCGGGCCTGATCAGCGGCGATTCGTTCGTCAGCGTCGGCATCTCGGAGCCGGATGTCGGCTCCAATGTGCTGGAAATCAAGACCCGCGCCCGTCGCGACGGTGACGACTACATCATCACCGGCGAAAAAACCTGGATCAGCAACGGTTCGTACTCGGACTTCCTGATCTGCACCTGCCGCACCGGCGAAGACCCGCGCAAGGGCCTGACGCACTTCCTGCTCGACCGCAAAGAACATCCGTATGAAGTGCAGAACATCCACAAGATGGCCTGGAACAGCCAGTCCACCGCGCAGATCTTCCTCAACGACGTGCGCGTTCCGGCCAGCAACATCATCGGCGGCGAAGGCCAGGCACTGAAAAACACCCTGTCGTTCTTCGAACGCTCCCGCGTGTTCGTGGCGGCTCAAGGCCTGGGCATCGGCCGTCGCGCACTGGAAGAAGCCGTGCGTTACGCCAAGGAACGCAAGCAGCACGGCAAAGTGATCGCTGGCCACCAGTTGATCAGCGCCATGCTCGCGGAAATGGCCACCAACGTCGACGCCGCCCGCCTGCTGACTTACCGCGCCGCCGAGATGATCGGTGCCGGCATCCCGGCCGAAATGGAAGCGGCGATGGCCAAGTACTTCGCGTGCGAAGCGGCGGTCACCATCGCCCGCCAAGCCGTGCAGATTCACGGCGGTGCCGGTGTGACCACCGACTTCCTGGTCGAGAAACTCGCCCGCGAAGCCATCATCGTGCCGATTCCGGAAGGCACCACGCAGATCCAGCAACTGATCATTGGCCGCGCCCTGACCGGGGTCAACGCGTTCTGATCAACCGCTCGTTCCACTTCTAACAATAACAACCCGGTCCGTTTGGGCCGGGCAGCGAACAAGGACACACTCATGCGTATTCAAGACAAAGTGATCGTGATCACCGGCGGCGCTTCGGGCCTGGGCCTGGCCACTGCGCACTACATGGCCGGTGAAAAAGGCGCCCGCGTGGCAATTTTCGACCTGAACATCGAAGCCGGCGAGAAAGCCGTGGCCAGCATTGGCGGCGATCGCGCGATGTTCGTGCAAACCGACGTCAGCGACGAAGCCTCGGTGCAAAACGCCGTCAACGCAGTGGTCGCAAAATTCGGCGCCCTCCATGTGTGCATCAACGGCGCCGCCGTACCCACCGGTTTCAAAGTACTGGGCCGCGAAGGCAAGGCTGCCCCGCTGGCCCGCTTCGCCCAGGCCACCGCGATCAACCTCAACGGCGTGTTCAACGTCATGTCCAAATGCGCCGAGCAGATGGCCAACAACGAAGCCGAAGCCGGCGAAGAACGCGGTGTGGTGATCAACGTGTCGTCCGGCGCGGCCTATGAAGGCCAGGTCGGTCAGTGCGCCTACGCGGCCACCAAGGCTGGCGTGATCGGCATGAACATGCCGGCTGCCCGTGAACTGGGCGAGATTGGTGTGCGCGTCAACGCCATCGCGCCGGGCCTGTTCCTGACCACCATGGTCGCCGGTCTCGACGAGAAGATTCTCAACTCGCTGAAAGAGCAGATGGAATCGCCGAAACGCCTGGGTGACATGCGTGAGTTCGCACATTGCTGCGCGTTCCTGATCGAAAACGCCTACGTCAACGGCGAGACCATCCGCCTGGATGCCGCCTCGCGCATGCGTGCCCGATAACTCGCGCTGCGGTCTTCTGGAGCTATTGGAGCGGTCCACCATGAAAATGAACTTTAGCCGGGTCATGCGCTTGCTCGCGTTGCGTCATCGCGACCAGGAAGCCATCGTCAACATCGAGCGTAATCGGCGCTACACCTACGAGCAGTACCATCTGCTGACCAACCGTATCGCCGATGTCCTGCGCTCGATGCTGAACGTGCGCGCGGGCGAACGCTTCATGCTGATCCTGGAAAACGACAACCTCAGCCTGATGATGTTTCCCAGCACGTTCAAGCAGGAAGGCACGGTGGTCATGACCAACCTGCGCGATCCGCTTGAAGAGCATGCGCGGCAGGTCGAGCTGGTCAAACCCCGGGTGGTGTTTCTCGAAACCCGCTTGCTGGACAGCTACTACGGCATGTTGCGCCACCGTGGTTGCGAGATCGTGGTGATGGACCCGCCCACAGCCGAGCAAGCCAGCCTGCCAGGGGTTCACAGCTTCTGGTCGCTGGTGGACGCTGCGTCCGACCTCGATAACGATGTGAGCCTCGATACCGACCAGCACCTCTGCATGTTGCGCTTCACCGGTGGCACCACCGGCAAAGGCAAGTGCGCAATGTACTCGATCGACAACTGGATGGCCTGCCGTGACGCGGCGTTTATCAACACCGATCTGGGCTTGAATTGCGCAACTCGGCTGTTACATGTGTCGCCGCTGTCCCACGGCACGATCATGCTGTTTTTCCCGACGTTCTACGGCGGCGGCACCAACCTGACCATGAACCAGCTGGACATGGAAGCCTGGCGTCAGCAGGTGGAAAAGGAGCGCGTGACCCACTCGTTCCTGGTACCGACCGTGCTGTATCGCTTGCTGGAAATGCAACGCGCCGCGCCCAAGGATTTCTCCTCGCTGAGTACCTTGATCTACGGTGCTGCGCCGATGAGCCCGGACAAGCTGGGTGAACTGGTGGAATGCTTCGGGCAGATTTTTGTCCAGGGCTACGCCGCCACCGAAGCACCGATGATCATCGCCGCGCTCGACAAGGCCTCGCACCAGCCCGGCGACGCCACCGCGTTGCAACGCTTGTCGTCGGCCGGTCGTCCGACCCCCGGTGTCGAAATATTTATCGCCGATACCGACGGCACGCCGTTGCCGATTGGCGAAACCGGTGAGATCCGCATTCGCTGCAAAGCGGTGATCAAGGGTTACTACGAGAACCCGGAAGCAACGGCCGCCGAGTTCGACGACGGTGCGTGGAAGTCCGGCGACCTGGGTTACATCGACCGCGACGGTTTCCTGTACATCGTCGACCGGCTCAAGGACATGATCATCAGCGGCGGTTTCAACGTCTACGCCGTGGAAGTCGAAGCAGCGCTGGCGGCGCATCCGTCGGTACTGATGGCGGCCGTGGTCGGCATCCCGCATGCAGAATGGGGTGAGGCCGTGCATGCCGAAGTCATCCTGCGTCAGGGTGAAACCGTGACTTGCGAAGAGTTGATCGCACAGACCCGCACGCGACTGGGCGGCTACAAGGCGCCAAAAACGCTGGTGTTCGTCGATGAACTACCGCTTTCAGTGGTCGGCAAGGTGCTGCGCCGACAAGTGCGGGAAAAGTACTGGAAGGGATCGTTGCGCAACGTCAGCTGAAGCTAAGCCAACGAAGCTCCAATGTGGGAGCGAGCTCGCTCCCACAGGAATTGGGGCGATCACGGCGGTGTCACCACGGTGTAATACACCCCGTTGGCGCCATAGGCCGGTTGCAACCAGGCATTGCCGCATTGGTAGTACGTGTTCTGGGAGAAAGTCTGCAAATTACATCCGGGAGGCAGGCTGGCGTAAGTCTGGCCCAAGGGCAATGTCGGCGGTCCTGAAGCCACCATCCCGGCGTTATAGCCAGCGCTGAAATCGTCGGCGTCGGCGTTCTCGTCGACCATCGACCCGACAGCCGAGCCCACCGCCACGCCCGTCGCAGCGGCGGCAACCGGATTGACTCCGCCGCAGTAATAACAGCCGCTGCTGGCAATCACAGCGGCGGGCGGATGGTAGTAAGCCGTCCCGTAGGGGACGGACTGGTAAGCGCCTCCCCCATAAGCAGGTCCCCGGTAAGCCGTCGTGCCATAACCGTCCGCGTGGTAGCCAGCAGCAGCGGCGCCATTTTCACCTTGTGCATGCCAGGCACCCTCCCCACCGGAAGCTGTTCCACCTTCGGCACCCGTGCCTGCCCAAGACCCATCGCCACCGGACGCCGAACCGCCGCGATAGCCTGAACCGCTCCAACTGCCGTCGCCGCCGGAGGCCGAGCCGCCGCGATCGGTTTCGCCACTCCAGCTACCATCGCCGCCCGACGCCGAGCCGAATTCGCCGGAACGATTCCATGAACCGCCACCGCCGTATGAACGCCCAAAACCGCCGGCGTGCGACCAGGCTGCCGCCTCGTTACACATCAGCGCGGCGATTAACAGGCCCGCGAACTTCAAGGTAGATCTGTGCATGATTCACCCTCCTCGTTCAGGGTTTTGTGACCGGGTCTTTAACGCCTTGCGGGGCACGAAGGGCAGGAGGCGGGGCAAATTTAATCCGGTGCGACGATTCGATCTGGTCGGGTTTGA
Organism: Pseudomonas sp. GW821-FHT10C09; assembly: GCF_059415465.1. Classification (NCBI taxonomy): domain Bacteria; kingdom Pseudomonadati; phylum Pseudomonadota; class Gammaproteobacteria; order Pseudomonadales; family Pseudomonadaceae; genus Pseudomonas; species Pseudomonas sp. GW821-FHT10C09. The sequence goes on along the minus strand of NZ_JBWKNG010000017.1, from coordinate 22,621 downwards.
AGAACGCCGCAGGCATCGCTGAACTGAGCTTCCAGTCACTGAAATCGACTTGATGCCGGGATCGGCTCGGGTCATCGAGAAACACGGCGCGCAACCGACGCGGAAGCTTGTCCTCGGTACCGATCCAGGCTTGGACGAACACGGTGTCGCTGGTGTAGGCAACCACATCGGTGGTGGTATCGCCGACCACCGTGGACTGGCCGACGTAAAACGCCACACGCATGTCCCTGGACAAGTCTTTATACGGATCAGCCACGATCACGTCGGTAAACGGAAAATAAATGGCGGCGCGCTTGTACGCAGCCTCCAGCGTCGCATCGATGGTGGGCGGCGCATCGGCTTGTGCAAGCAAGTTGCCTTTTCGCTCATAGGCATAGGCCTGCTTGCCGTCGTAATAAAATTCGGTGGCCGGGCCATCGCCCGAGGTCAAGACACGCAGACGATCCGGGCGCTGCTCATTGACCAGCGCCACCGTGCTATAGGCCAGGGGTGGCCCCAGCCGGCTGGGCTTCTCGTAGGTGGTCACGGCTTTGAAGCTCAGGCCCTGAGTGCTGGTCAGCCGGGCGCTCATGGCCTTGAGAACATCCAGCGCCTTGGGCTCCAATTGCGTCGTCGGTGCATCGACGGCTGGCGCCTGGGCGGCATACAACGGGGTCGCGAACACAGCGATGACAACGCTGAGAGAGAGCCAGCGAACAGGTTGTTGGAAGGTGGGCATCGGCTGTTCTCCGCAGAGAGGTCAGGCGCTAAACGCCTGGCGACGGATGTGACGTCGCACTTCAGCAAAGCCCAGTTTTATGGCATCCGCCATTCCAACGACAAAATAGCGGGCCCAACGCAACGCAAATGATCAGCGAAGACAGCAATTGCTGGATATTTCGCAATTGCTACCTACGCTCTCCGCAGCGGTATCTGGATATCGAGAGCCGGTGGGCGCTGACCGGCTGTATCACGAATGAACCATTGGGCTTGATCGATGGAGCACGCATCACCATGAACCTGTCCCGCAACCTGCTCCTCGGCACCGCATTGGCCGGGCTCCTGCTCGGCGGTTGCACCTCGAAGGTCACCGAGACGACGCAGTACTCCGGCTACCTGTCGAACTACAACAACCTGCAGGAAGTCCAGACGCCCAGCGGTGGAACGGCGATGCGCTGGGTGAGCCCGTCGTGGAACCCGGATGCGTACGACACCATCGCGTTCAGGACGCTGGAGTTTTATCCCGCGCCGAAACCCAATGAGCAGGTCAATCAGAAAACCCTGGCCGACTTGCAGAACTACATGTCCAGCAAAGCCAAAAGCGTGCTGGGCCAGAAGTACCGCAGGGCGTCCAGTGCGGCCGCCGCACCGGCCGGGTCACATCCGCTGACCCTGCGTGCAGCGATCACCGGCGTCAGCGCTTCGAACGAAGGCATGAAGTGGTATGAGGTGATGCCGATCGCGGCCGTTATCGGCGCGACACAGGCAGCCACCGGCCACCGGGATCAAGACACCAATCTGTTCATCGAAGCCGAGTTCGTTGATGCAAGAACCCATCAGTCGATGGTCAAAGTGGTGCGCAAGGTATTCGGCAGTCAACTGGAAAACGAGAGTCAGAAAATCACCACCAAGGACTTTAAAGACGCGATCGACAAACTGATTGCCGATCTGCGGGCGTTCATTAGCAGTTGAGTCCTGTTCCAACCCACTCCTGATAAAGAGGTCAAAGTATGAAAACTGTCCTGTCCTGGATGACTGTCACGTTAGCGATGGTGTTGATCAGTGCCTGTGCCGCCGTGGGCTCAAGCGGTGGTGGTGCCGGTGAGATGGAGATTCGCTCAGGAAAGATCGAGCAGATAACCCTCACACAGATGCAAACCAACCACGACAGTGGTGTCGGCGCTGTGCTCGGTGGCCTGGGTGGGCTCGGCATCGGCAGCCTGATCGGGCATGGCACCGGGCGCGATGTCGCCATGGTTGCCGGCGCGCTCGCCGGTGCGGTAGGCGGTAACTACGCCGAGAAGAAAAAGTACGACCAACCGGTTGAGGCGCAGCAGATCATCGTGCGGGTCAAAAGTGGCGTGCTGGTATCGGTGACCCAGCCGATCAATCCCTCCCTGGGTAAGGGCATGAACGTTTACATCGAAGGCTCAGGGAACGATGCCCGGGTGGTACCACAAGGCGGTTAACGCTCGCGGATGAACATGAACAGGCTGGCGTCGAAAGTGCTGTGTGATGACGCACGACATTCAATTGCTCGGCAAATCGCATTTTTGAGCCGGCCTGGCCGCTTTTCGCATGTCCGTTTCTGGATATTCCACGATATTTACCTACGCTGTTCGCGGGGGGATCCAATATTTCAGTGAGGCCGGGGGGCTTCTCTCCGAGTGCTAACGCTCTGCACAGGAACTCGATATGAACCGGAAAAAATTATCCTCCGTACTCGCCGTGCCTCTACTGTTGTCTGCGATGTCTATGGCCGGCATGTCTCACGCCGCCGATAAGCCTCCCAACATCCTGGTGATCATGGGCGACGACATCGGTTGGTCCAACATCGGCGTCTACAACCAAGGGATGATGGCCGGTCGTACGCCCCATCTCGACCAGCTCGCCAATGAGGGTATGCGTTTTACCGACTATTACGCCGAGGCCAGTTGCACGGCCGGACGCGCCAACTTCATCACCGGCGAATTGCCGATCCGTACCGGCATGACCACCGTTGGCCAGGCCGGTTCGCCGATTGGTATTCCCGCCGAAGCCGTGACCATTGCCACCACCCTGAAAGCCATGGGGTATGCCACCGGCCAGTTCGGCAAGAACCACTTGGGCGACCTGAACGAATTCCTGCCGACCGTCCATGGTTTCGACGAGTTCTTCGGTTACCTCTATCACCTCGACGCCATGGAAGACCCGGCGCACCCCAACTATCCGCAGGATCTGCTGGACAAGGTCGGCCCACGCAACATGGTCCACAGTTGGGCCACCACCACCGATGACACCACCGTCATGCCGCGCTGGGGCAAGGTCGGTAAACAGAAAATCGAAGACGCCGGCACGCTGTATCCGGAGCGGATGAAAACCGTCGACGACGAGATTCGTGACAAAACCTTCAGCTTCATCGACAAGGCCAAGCAGGACAATAAACCGTTTTTCGTCTGGCTGAACCCGACCCGCATGCACATCGTTACCCACCTTTCCGACAAGTACGAAGGCATGCGCAATGCAGAAAACGGCTGGTCGGAACAGGAAGCCGGCATGGCTCAGCTTGATGACGTCGTCGGCGATGTCATGGCCAAGCTGAAAAAAGACGGACTGGATGACAACACAATCGTCATTTTCACCACCGACAATGGTGCGGAAAACTTCACCTGGCCGGACGGTGGCACGACCCCGTTTGCGATGGGTAAAGGCACCGTGATGGAAGGCGGCTTCCGGGCACCGGCGATTATTCGCTGGCCGGGCAAAGTACCGGCCAACCAGGTCGCCAACGGCATCATCTCGGGCATGGACTGGTTCCCGACCCTGGTGGCTGCGGCGGGCAACACGAACATCACTGCCGAGCTGCTGAAGGGCAAACAACTGGGCGATACCACCTACAAGGTGCACCTCGACGGTTACGACCAGACGCCGATGATTACCGGCAAAGGCCCGTCCAACCGGCATGAAATCTTCTACTTTGGAGAGAGCACCCTCGGTGCAGTGCGCATCGATGACTACAAATATCGTTTCATTGACCAGCCAAGTGCATGGCTGGGCGCAAAAGTTCAGGTGGACGTGCCGTTCCTGACCAACCTGCGCCTCGACCCGTTCGAGCGCATGGGCTGGGCGAACAATGGGGCTGCGGAAGGTTCGACACAATACTTTGACTGGTTCAAGTTTCAGTTCTGGCGTTTTGTGTTCGTGCAGCAACAGGTGGCCAAACTGGCTGAGACCGCCATTGAGTTCCCGCCGATGCAAAAAGGCGCGAGTTTCAACCTCGACTCGGTCAAGGCCAAGATCGAGGCAGCCCGGGCAGCCATGGGCAAGTAAGCAGCCGAATCCAAGGGTGGCTGGCGCCAGCTACCCTTGTTCGAAGGGACATTTTCTGGGGGGAAAATCATGCGAACAAGAACAGTTGCCCTACCCGCTTTCACACTCCTTACGATGTGCTGCCAGCAAGCCTGGGCCGGCGGCATCATGCTCTACGAAATCGGCACCGATAACGCCGGACTGGCCAACGCCGGTGCTGCTGCCCGCGCTCAAGGCCCCTCGACCATCGCCAGCAACCCGGCGGGCATGAGTTACCTGCCGGGCACGCAAATCACCGGCGGTTTGCAAGTGCTTTACGGTGACCTGTCCTTTGATCGCGATTCCGGCACCAATACCCCTGGCAGTGGCAGTGGCAATGCCCTCGACCCCATCCCTGGCGGCAGCTTCTTCATCACCCATGAGCTCGACGATCACTGGAGCGTCGGTTTCGGCCAGTACGGCGACTTCGGGCTGGCGCTCAATTACGACAACGATTGGTCCGGGCGCTACTTCGCACAGAACGCCTCCCTGCTCGGTTTATCCCTGGTGCCGAGCGTGGCTTACCGCTTCAACGAGCAATGGTCCGTGGGCGTAGGCGTGAAGGCCATGTACGGCATGTTGCAGGCAGATACCGCCATCGACCGCTCGCCCTTTGGCTTCACCGACCGCGCGGATGGCCAGTTCAAGTACAAGGACGGCACCTGGGGCTACGGCGCCAACGTGGGGGTGATCTATGCCCCGCAACCCGGCACGCGCATCGGCCTGACCTACACCAGCAAAGTCGATCTGGACTTCGAGGACCGGCTGGATGTGAAAGGCGATGGTCGCCTGCTGGATCGCATCAACAACACCAACACTAAAATCGACACCACAGTGCCGCAGACCGTGACCTTGAGCCTGTTCCAGCAACTGGACCGGCAATGGGCCTTGCTGGCCTCGGCGAACTGGCAGGACTGGTCGGAGTTCGGCGAAATCGGCGTGGAGGTCGATACCACCGCGTTGGGTGCTCAATCGAAAACGATCGACGCCGGGTTCAAGGACACCTGGCACCTCTCGCTGGGCGCGCAATACCAGGCCACCGAGCAATGGCTGTGGAACGTCGGCGTGGCCTACGACAGCAGTGCCGTATCGGACGGAAATCGCTCCGTTATCTTGCCGATGAACGAATCCTGGCGCATTGCCACAGGAGCCACCTATGCTCTGAACAAGGACACCGACGTGAATGTCAGTTGGGCCATGGTTTGGCTCGGCGATATGCCCGACGACCAGACCAAGTCCGTGTCAGGCGATCGAATTTCCGGTCAATTCGACAACGCCTGGATACAAGCGCTGACCGGGAACATGACTTGGCGTTTTTGATGTGTAGTTAATGAAAAAAAATGAATCAAACCATGGAGTAAACACCACTATGAATCTGTCCCGAAACCTGTTCATCGGTGCTGCATTGACCGGCGTCTTGCTGAGCGGTTGTACCTCGAAAGTCACAGAGAAGGAGCAGTACTCCGGCTACCTGACCAGTTACAACAACCTGCAAGAAGTCGAAACGCCAAGCGGTGGCACGGCGATGCGCTGGGTGAGCCCGTCGTGGAACCCAAGTGCGTATGACACCGTGGCGTTCAACAAGCTGGAGTTCTACCCGGCGCCGAAACCCAATGAGCGGGTGAATCAGCAGACGCTGACTGATATTCAGAACTACATGACCAGCAAAGCCAAAGCCACGCTGGGCAGCAAATACCGGGTTATAACCAACTCGACGACAGCACCGGCCGGCTCCAGGACCTTGGTCCTGCGCGCAGCAATCACCGGAGTCAGCGCGTCGAACGAAGGCATGAAGTGGTATGAAGTGGTGCCTATTGCGGCCGTTGTCGGCGCGACACAAGCAGCCACCGGTCACCGCGACCAGGACACCGAATTGTATATCGAGGCTGAATTCGTCGATGCCAACACCAACCAGACCGTGGGCAGAGTCGTGCGCAAGGTCTTTGGCACCACCCTGGAAAACGAAAGCCAGAATGTCACTGCCAAGGATTTCAAAGTCGCCATCGACAAGCTGAACGCCGACTTGTGGGCGTTCATCAATAAAAAATAAGTCCTTGCCGGCTAACACATGTCAGTAGCCGTAACACTGAACCTGTGGCGAGGGAGCTTGCTCCCGCTGGGCCGCGAAGTGGCCCCAAAAATGGGCCTGCTACGCAGTCCAGCGGGAGCAAGCTCCCTCGCCACAGGTAATCAGCGTGCCCTCTATCACTTTTTCATCCCCACCCGCCGTCGCATCTCGGCCGTAATCGTCTGCCGGGTTTTCTTCAGATTCGCCCACGGCTCGTCACCCACCTCGGCCAGGCGCTCATGCACGTTGTGCACGTTCCATTGATTGCCGCCCTTGAGCTCGGCTACCTCCTCACGAAAGATCGGCACTGACACCGGCAACCCCTCACGGGTGCGCACCGCGTACGCGCAAATGGTGGTGGCGCCCAGACCATTGCGCAGGTAATCGATGAAGATCCGCCCTACCCGATTCTTCGGTCCTGACACCGCGGAAAAACGCTCCGGCAATAGCTTGGCCATATGGCTGACAATCGCATGGCTGAAGTCCTTCACTTCGTCCCAGCCGAGCTTGCGGGTCAACGGCACCACCAGGTGGATACCCTTGCCGCCACTGGTTTTGAGAAACGCTTTCAAGCCCAACTCATCGAGCACCGACAGCGTCAACTGAGTCGCCTCGACCATGCTTTTCCAAGGCAGCGCCGGATCAGGGTCGAGGTCGAGCACAAAGCGGTCGGGCCGGTCGAGGTTGTCAGCGGTGGCATTCCAGGTGTGCAGCTCCACGGTGCTCATTTGCACGGCGCCGATCAGCGCTTCGGCATTGTTGATGATCATCACCGGTTGGCCGGTCAGTTCCTTGTCCAGCGTGGTGATGCCCGGAATGGCCAGGCGCTCGGCGTTCTTCTGGAAAAACAGTTCGCCGGCGATCCCATCCGGCGCGCGCACCAGTGCCACGGGACGGTCCTTGAGTTCGGGCAAAATCCACTCGGCAACACGGGCGTAATACTCGGCCAGTTGCACTTTGGTGGTGCCGCTGGAGGCATCGATCACCCGGTCAGGATGAGTGATGCGCACCTTGCCCTCGCCCAAACCGATTTGCGACGGCGCGGGTGGCTCGGTTTTCTTTTTTGCCGCAGCGGCGGTTTTTTTCTCTGGGGTTTTCACCACGTTCGGGCGCTCCTCAGTGATGCTCTCGGCGGGTTTGTCATCGCGCAGGCCATGGAACACCGCATGGCGCACCGAGCCGTCCTTGGTCATCTCGGCGAAGGCCACTTCCGCCAATAGCGTGGGTTTGAGCCAGTGCACACCCTTGGCCTCGAAACCGGTCGGCGGATTGACCACCGACGGCTTCTTCGCCAGCAACGGTTTCAGCTGCGCGTAGATGCGCTTGAGGGTCGTCTCGTTGAACCCGGTGCCGACCTTGCCGGCGTAACGCAACTTGCCGCTGTCACGGTCATGCAAGCCGAGCAGCAACGCGCCAAACGCATTGCGCGAACCTTTCGGATCGGTGTAGCCGACCACCACGAATTCCTGTCGGTGTTTGCACTTGAGCTTGATCCAGTCGCTGCTGCGCCGGGACACATAAGGCGAACCCAGTCGCTTGCCGATCAGCCCTTCCATCTGCATCTGGCAAGCACTGGTGAGCAAGGCGTCCGGCGCTTCGCCAAACGAATCCGAGAAGCGCAGCAACGGGTCGTGATTGGCATTGAGCACGGTCGCCAGTGCGACCCTGCGCTCTTCGACCGGCACCTCGCGCAAGTCCACGCCGTTGAGGTAAGGCAGGTCGAACAGGTAGTACAGGATGTTGGCGCTGGCACCGGCGTCGAAGGCATTTTGCAGCGCCTGAAAGTCCGGCACGCCCTGCTCGTTGGCTACCACCATTTCACCGTCGAGCCAGGCCGATTCGAGCCCCAGCGCCGCCAAGGCTTCGGCTTGCCGGGGCAATTTGTGGGTCCAGTCGTGGCCGTTGCGGGTGAACAGTCTGACTTCGTCGTGATCGATCCGGGCCATGATCCGGTAGCCGTCGAACTTGATCTCATAACTCCACTGCCCGTCCGGCGCCTTCTCCACCAGCGTTGCCAATTCGGGTTTGAGCTGGTCTGGCAGTGGGGCTTTATGGGCGCCGGTGAGTGGCGTGGCTTTTTCTTTGGGCACGGCCTTGCGCGCGGGCTGCTTGACGGGTTTGGGTTTGGCCGTCGACTTCGGTTTTTTGGCGACGATGGTCCGGTCACTCAACACACTGTCGGGCTCAGCCGCGACCACGTCGTAATCGCTCTCGGGTTTGGCCGCGCTGTCCTGGTGCTTGATCAGAAACCATTGCTCCTGCTTGCCTGGCATGTGCGTGCGCACCAGGTTCCACAGGCCGCCCAGCTTCTCGCCTTGCAGCTCGAACTTGAGCTTGCCCTTGGCGTAGGCCTTGGCCGGATCCTCTTGTGGAATCCACACGCCACGGTCCCAGACAATCACGTCGCCGGCGCCGTAATGCCCTTCGGGAATGCTGCCCTCGAACGTGGCGTAGTCCAGCGGATGGTCCTCGACGTGGACCGCCAGGCGCTTGACCTTGGGGTCGAGCGACGGGCCTTTGGGCACCGCCCAGCTTTTCAGGGCGCCATCGAGTTCCAGGCGAAAGTCGTAATGCAGGTGTGAGGCATCGTGCTTCTGAATGCAGAACTGCAGCGCGTGGTCTTTCCCGGCTTTTTTACCTTGGCGCTTGTTTGCAGCGGGTTCAGAGGTCGCCGAAAAATCGCGCATGCGGTTGTAGTCGTCGAGGTTCTTGTTCATGGCGCACCCGCTGCTGACTCAACAATCCCTCCGATACCGGGGCCGGCTCGTGTAACGGTGAGCGCCACCACCGCAATCCGTTCCACCCGTTGATATCCAGCGGTCAGCAACTCTTCGCCAAAGACGTCGGGATCGAGTTCGCGGTAGGTCCAGCTGAACATCGGCGACTCAAGGTGCGGCTTCAGCGCTTGCAGGAAAGGATCGTGGCCATCGATCATCGCCACCCCGGTGTAAAGCACCAGCGAACCACCGGGTGCCAGTCGATTCAAGGCTTGCTCGACGATACGCAGCGACAGTTGCTCACCGAACGCCCCGCCACCATGTCGGTATGCCCGCTCGGCCGGGTCGGCCATGTAGGGCGGGTTGGCGACGATCAGGTCGAACTGTCCGTCAACGTCCTGCAGCACGTCGCTGGTCTCAACGCTGACATTGGCCACTTCCGCGAGCGCAGCATTGATCGTGGTCAGGCGCAGCGCCGCCGGGTTGATGTCCACGGCCAGCACGTCGGCCTCACGGCGCGCGCGGGCAATCACAATCGCGCCGACCCCGGCACCACAACCAATGTCGACGGCGCGCCGGATCGGGGCGAAATTCTGTTGCAGATGGGCATGGATCAATTGCGCAAAGCGGTAGGTGTCCGGCCCGAAGAACACCGCGTCCGCCGCATCGGTGGGAAACGCGGAATGCACAAACAGCAGGTCATCCAGGCTCGACCAGCGCACCCGGCTTTTCAGGTGGCCATTGCCTTCCTCGAGCACGCCAGCCCGTTGCAATTGCAGCTGCTCATCCGCCGACAACAGCCCGGGCTCGAACGGCCGCGACCAACCGAACACGTCGCGCAGGGTCTGGGCCTGTCGCCCGAAGGCGCGGTCGAGGACGCGCTGGTGCGTCAGCGGTGTCGGCGTGATGAATCGATAACCGTCGGCCTGCAAGCGGCGCCCCAGTTGCAGTAACGCCAGGTCGGCAGCGCTCAGGTGTTCTTCCTGATTCATGTAAGGCTCCTTAGCGAAGGCTGGACTTGAGCTCGATGAAGCGACGTGTGGCCAGCAGGCCGGCGGGATCGGCATGCCGCCGTGCCGACAGCCACGGGATCAGCACCTGCATTTGTTCGCCGGCGGGAAGTCCCTCTAGCGCGGATTGCAGGCTCTGGACATCCGGATCGCTGGCCGGCAACTCAGGTTCGATGTCGTCGTGTTGGCTGCGGCGATAGGCCGGCGGCGGGCACTCGGGTGTCCAGTCGCCGGCAATCCAGTCGTGCAACAGCTGTTTTTCATAGGGGCTGAACACCCCGAACATGGCCGCGCCGTCACCCTCGATCAACTGCCAGAAACGGCTGGCTTGCGGGTCCTGGTGACGCTTGATCCAGCCTTTGTTTTCCAGGGCAGTGAGGAAACCGGGCAACTGCTCGGGTGCCGATAACCATTGGTTGACGGTCTTGCCTTCAAACCGGCAGTAGTCGGAATGCATGTGCTGGCCGAACGGTCGTTTGCGTTCGAGCATGTTCAGCACTTCGCCATAGAGGTCGAATGACTCAATGATCGCCTGACTGCCCTGCCCCAGATCATTCAGCCGATAGCCCAACGCAACCCGCCGCAGAAACTCCTCGCGATCAGCTTCCAGCGGCATCAGTTGCGCTACCGCCTGCACGGCTTTGTGTGCGTGGCCGGTGCTGGCGTTGTCGATGGTCACGTGCAGCGTGAAGTAATACGGATCGATACCCAGTTCGGTCAGTTCATAGGCGCTGATCAACAGATGCAGCGGCAGTTGTTCATAGCCCAGGTTGTAGCCGATTACCTCGGGCAGGCATTCGTCAGCGCACTCACCTAACGCCAGCTGAATCGCGCCTTGCAGATAATGCTCGTCGGCGATGACGCCGCTGTCCTGCAAGCCCAATTCGGCCAACAGCCGGCGATAAATCACCACATGATTCTGCGCCGGGTTGCCGTCGCCCAGTTCTTCCAGATACGTACAGATCAGCCCGTCGAAACGCGGATCGCGCCAGTGTTGCAGCAACCCGGACAGCCAGGCGCCGTCGACCAGTTTGGTCGGGGCAACCGCTTGCAGGAAAAACAGGGCGTGGGCCTTGTTGCTGAAGAACTGCCGCCCGCCGCCTGCCTTGCGGGCCTTGAGGTAGTCGGCGTACTGGCGGGCCACTTCGGCAAAGTGCTGTTCGACGAAGTCTTGCAGGGCCGCGAGGTCTTGGGGCATCGCCTGCGGCAGGTTCTGCGCCTGCTGGAGTTGTGCGTGCAGAAATGTCTGCGCAAGCGGCTGCGCATCTTCGCTCAGCAGCAACTGCTCGTAAGTTTGTTTCAGGCTGCCAGCGGCAGTCATTGCCTGCTCATGGGCAGGCCGGGAGTGGAGTCGTGTCAGGGCAGTCATGGGCGCATCTCTCGGTCTATGGCCAGTGGCAGGACGTTCAAGCAACACGTCTCTACATCAGCAGAGCGACGACGCTGGAGAAAAATTCAATCGGCGTTGAAATTGCCCGGACAGACGGGCCTGTGGCGCAGCTCCGATGGTTTTTTGCGGCGGTGGATCGGTTGCGGGTGCCGGAGGATTTGCCGCGGATACTGGAGATTGCCGAAGCGTATGGCGTCAGGTTTTTGGTTGAGTCAGATTCGCGAGCAGGCTCGCTCCCACATTGGATCTTGGGTACACCGAAGATCAACTGTGGGAGCGAGCCTGCTCGCGAAAGCAATCTAATGAACTACACAGCTTTTGTGTCAGGCAGCACCACTCTTGGCCTGCTGCTCCAGATGCACCTGCAACTCAGGATCTATCTTCAACGCCCCAGCCAATTCATCCAGATAGTTACGCTCAGCCTCCCCCTGATCATTCACCAGCATCACACTCGCCAGATACATCTCCGCCGCAATCGCCGGATCGGTCGCCGACACCGCCACATCGTAGGCATCCAGCGGCCGGGCGACCTCTTCATCCAGCCATTGCTGAAGGTCCGGGTCATTGGTGTGTTTGCCGATTTCCGCGCTGATCATTCCCTTCTCGGCCTCATCAATCCGGCCATCGGCCTTCGCCGCCGCAATCAATGCGCGCAGCACCGCATGGCTGTGATCCTCGACTTCCGGACCGGACAACAGATCGACCGTGCGCGGCGCCTGTTGCGGGGCCGAGGCCTGACTGCGCTGCCAGGCCTGATACGCCTGAAAAGCCATCATCCCCAGCGACGCCAGGGCAGCATAGTTGGTGCCGCCACCGGAGCGCGTCTGGGTCGAGCCACCCATCGGTGAACCGCCGCCGAGCAAACCACCGAGCAATCCGCCCAACCCGCCACCGCCACTGCTGGAACCCGCGCCGCCGCCCATCAGACCGCCCAGCAATCCACCCAGTCCGCCGAGCGGGTCTTGCGACGACGCACCACCGCCGCCCTGTTGCGTCATCGAGCCCTGGCCGGCCCGCAGTAACTGTTCGAGCAAATCGCTGGTGTTCATGACGACGTCCTCATCAAACGAAAGTGACCCAGTCAGGCAACGATAGTCCTCGCCCGCAAATGCGCCACCACCGTTGGGCTGACGTCAAACCTGCTCGCCCCAATGAAAACCACGGTTTTTTCCGGGGTATTGGCTAAGATTTACTGATGGTGAACCTTATGCCCGAATTTCCGGTCGATACCTGCACCCGACCCGGTTTGCCGACACCCCCACTTGAAGGGGTGATAACAGGCTTGCTTCACTTTTTGGAGAACGCCCCCGTGATTTCGACCTTACACATTGCCAGGCTCAAAGCATGGGGCGCCCATGGTTTTACCGCCACCGGTGTGGTGACCGCCTTCCTCGCCACCCTGGCACTGCTGGAAAACCAACCGACCCACTGCCTGCTGTGGCTGGGCGTCGCGCTGATCGTCGACGGGCTGGACGGCGCTCTCGCGCGAAAGGTCAATGTACAGTCGGTGCTGCCCAGTTTCGATGGCTCGATCCTGGACCTGGTGATCGACTAACTGACCTATGTGTTTATCCCGGCGCTGTTCATCTATCGCTACATCCCGCTGCCGGACTACACGCTGCTGCTGACCGTGTCGCTGATCCTGGTGTCGTCGCTGTTTTGCTTCTGCAACGTCAACATGAAAAGCAAAGACAATTACTTCCAGGGCTTCCCGGCCGCGTGGAATGTGGTTGCGCTGTGCCTGTACATCATCGCCCCATCACCCTGGATCACCTTGCTCACCGTCATCGGCCTGGCCTTGTTGACCGTGACCCGGATGAAGTTCCTGCACCCGTTTCGCGTGCGCCGGTTCATGCCGATCAACATCGCGGTGACGGCCATCTGGCTGCTGTGCAGTTTGTCGCTGGTGATCAATCATCCGGTCATCAACCCGATGGTGATGGGGCTGTGGTTGCTGATGTCGGCGTATTTTTTGGGGATTTGCATCTGGCGCACGGCACTGGAGTGGTTTGACGGCTCGCGTCACTCGTAACCCGCCATGGCCATTCATATCGTTCGACTCGGCTCACCGCGCACGCCCGATGAAGGCCTGCGCCTGGGCACGGTCCGCCGCCCGCCCCGTGGCGTACCGAAGGCCGAGTTTGCCAGTCGTGATTTTTATGATGTGTGGCAGCCGCTGCTGTTCGGTATTGCGCGAACTCCTGACAGCCCGAGGCGCCAGCCTCGTGTAGACCCGACAAACACCCAAATCCCCTGTGGGAGCGAGCCTGCTCGCGAAAGCGGTGTATCAGACACCATCATGGTTGACTGACACGCCCTCTTCGCGAGCAGGCTCGCTCCCACATTTGGATCTGCGCCATATCAGCGCCTTGTGATGACTACCTCAAGGTATTCACTCGGCACCACCAGCGACTTCTCTCCCGCCCGGTTCATCCGGTTCAGCAGTTCGGTCAGGTCCTGTTCGAACGCTTTGGCACCCTCGGGCGGCAGCGCGGCGAAGGCTTTGTGGACCGGCCCGTACCAGTTGCGGAAGATGTCGATGAAGTGCGCCGCCGAGCGATAGCGGAAGTTGAAGGTGCGGCGCGTCACCTGGACCTGGAAGTTGCGTTCGTCGAAGTGTGAATGCAACCAGGCTTCCGTGCCCCAATTGGACGGCGGCTGTGCCCCCGCCGGTGGTGGCATGTGCCGGCCCAGGGTCTTGAATACCTGCCCGACAAAGCCTTCCGGCGTCCAGTTGGCCAGGCCGATCCGCCCACCGGGGCGGCAGACTCGCGCCAGTTCGGCGGCCGCTTTGGGCTGGTCAGGCGTGAACATCACGCCGAAGGTCGACAGCACGGCATCGAAGCTGGCGTCCTCGAACGGCAACGCCTCAGCGTCGGCCACCTGGAAGGTCACTTCCAGTCGTTCTGCCCTGGCCCGGTCTTCGCCACGTTCCAGCAAGGCGGCCACGTAGTCAGTCGAGGTCACGTTACAACCCCGGCGTGCGGCGGCGAGTGTCGCGTTGCCGTTGCCGGCGGCCACGTCCAGCACCCGCTCGTCACAGAGCAGGTCGCAGGCTTCGGCAAGTTGCTCGCCGACAATCTGCAACGTGGTGCCGATAATGGCGTAGTCGCCGCTGGCCCAAGAGGCCATCTGGCGGTTTTTCAGGGCAGTGAGATCAATCGGTGTACTCATGAAGTCTGCTCCGTACGGATAGCAACCGACCGCGGCCTATTCCGCCGTGGTGGGATCGATAATGCTTGCCACTTGGGAAATACGACTGGCCGGGAAACCACTACGGGTCGCGTGTTCTTTGATGAGCGCTTCGCTGGGTGAAATGTACACGCAGTAAAGTTTGTCACCGGTGACGTAACTCTGAAGCCACTGCACCTCTGGCAATTCGCGCAATACGTTGCAGGACTTCAGCGCGGCAGCTTTCAAATCCCGTTCTGACAGTGTTCCAGCGCCGGGGATCTCGCGTTCTATGACGAACTTAGGCATGGCAACCTCTCATTCTTGTTATTGATGACAGGGTCGGTGGTGGCCCTGTGAGCCAACTATCACCCCGGCGCACGCCGGCGTCCTGCCCGATCGTCGGCCAACCTTGTCCGATCGTCCGGAGGTTGGCCGCCCGGCGACGACAGGCTCACAATCAATGCGATCCCTACACCGGAAAACCTCCATGGACGCCCTGTCCCAAACCTTGCGGGTCGTACGCCTGGTCGGCGCGATTTTCATCAACGCGCGGTTTACCGCGCCCTGGTGCTACCAGTCGCCCAGCGCCGACACGGCGGCGCCGTTTCTGGAACCCGGCGCTGAACGCGTGGTGATCTTTCACCTGATCACCGAGGGCGAGTGTTACGTCGAACTCGGGGATGATCCTCCGCTGCTGCTGACGGCGGGCGATGTGGTGGTGTTTCCGCAAGGTGATGCCCATCGCATGACTTCCAGACCGGGACTCCCGCCCGCCAAAGGTGCGCGGCTGGACGTGGTGCTGGCGCGGCGTCCCCGGCAATTGAGCTATGGCGGAGGCGGTGCGGTCACGCGGTTGGTGTGCGGTTATCTGGCGTGCGACACACGCTTGGCCGGCATGTTGCTGACCGGGCTGCCAGCGGTGGTCCGTGTCAATGTGCGCGGCTCGAATGCCGGCATGTGGCTGGAATCTTCGGTGCGTTATGCCCTGGCGGAAGCCCGCTCACCGAGGCCCGGTGGCGAAGGCGTGCTGGCGAAACTGGCCGAGGTGTTGTTCATCGAAGTACTGCGCCTGCACATGAACGAACAGGGCGAAGGGCGGACCGGCTGGCTGGCCGGGGTCGGTGACCGGATTGTCGGTGCTGCGTTGAACGCACTGCACAACCAACCCTGTCACGCCTGGACCCTGGATGAGCTGGCACGTACGGCCGGTGCCTCACGATCGGTGTTGGCCGAACGCTTTCAACAATTGGTGGGAAGTTCGCCGATGCAGTACCTGACGCAATGGCGGATGTTGTTGGCGGCCAACCTGTTGCGCAGCAGTAACAGCTCATTGATGCGCATCGCCGAAGAGGTGGGTTACCAGACTGATACCGCATTCAGTCGAGCCTTCCGTCGCGAGTTCGGTGCACCGCCGGCCGCGTGGCGGCGCAGTCAGGTGAAAAAGCCAATGGCCCACGGCGCGGCGCCTGTGGGCCATTGATTTGATCGCTTACGCTGCCGGGGCTTTCGCCTCTTCCAGCAGTTGCTGGATCATCTTCTCCTGCGTCTCGTAGCTGCCTTCGCCGAAGTGGGTGTAACGCACTTGGCCCTTGGCGTCGATCAGGTAGTGAGCGGGCCAGTACTGGTTATCGAAGTTGCGCCAGATCGCATAGTTGTTGTCGATGGCCACCGGGTAGGTGATGCCAAGCTTTTTCACCTGATCCTTGACGTTGTCGATGATGCGTTCGAAACCGTATTCCGGGGTGTGCACACCGATCACTACCAGACCGTCCTTCTCGTACTTCTTCGCCCAGTCCTTCACATACGGCAGCGTGTGCTGGCAGTTGATGCAGTCAAAGGTCCAGAAATCCACCAGCACCACTTTGCCTTTCAGCGATTCGTTGGTCAGGGCTGGCGAGTTGATCCATTCGACGGCGCCGTTCAGCGACGGCATGACGCCCTGGGCGTTGTCCATCGTATCGGCCTTCACTTTGCTGACGAAGTAATCGACGACTTTCGGCACGTTTTCCAGCACGCCTTTTTCGAGGCTGCTTACGCCTTCAGACGAGGTGCCGGCCAACAGGGTTTTGTCAGCACCGGTGGAAATCACCGCCGCAGCCGCCAGCACCGCAACACCTGCACCCTTGCGCAGCCAACCGGTGACCGGAATCGACGCTTTCAAGCGATTGACCAAGCCGCGACCGGCGAAGATCAAAGTCCCCAGGGACAGCGCGCTGCCCAGGCCGTACGCCAGCAGCAACAGGCTGGTCTGCGCATTGGCGCCTTGCAGCATGGCGCCGGTGAGGATCACCCCGAGGATCGGCCCGGCGCACGGCGCCCAGAGCAGACCGGTGGCGACACCGATCATCACCGAACTCAACGGGCCGGACATTTTGCGGGTGTCCGGATCAAGGCGATTGCCCAGTGCCACGAACGGACGGGCCATCCAGTCACCGACCCGGGCCGAAATCAGCGACAGGGCAAACAGCACCATCACGAACAGCGCGACATGGCGACCGGTGTTGTTGGCTTGCACCACCCACTCACTGCTGACCACGGCCAGACTGGAGATCAGGGCGAACGTCAGGACCATGCCGCCGAGGGTCAGCAGGATGGAGGAACGGGTACGTTTGACCCCGGCGAACAGGAACGGAACCACCGGCAGGATGCAGGGACTGAGGACGGTCAATATGCCGCCCAGGAAAGCGATGAGAAACATGGGATCACCTTGAAATAAATGAAGGGCGACAAATCACACAGATCAAATGTGGGAGCGGCGGTGCGACGATTCGACTTGCTCGCGAAGGCGGAGTGTCAGTCGACATCAATGTTGAATGTACTGGCCTCTTCGCGAGCAAGCCCGCTCCCACAGTGGAATGGTGGTGGTTGGATAAGTTGTGTCTGGCATCAGGCAGTCTGGTTATCCAGTTGCTGCCCCTGGGGAGTCCGGCTTCCGCCGTTCTCTGCAACCATCTGCCCCTGCGGCGTACGGCTATAACCATCCTCGGCCAGCAATGCGTTGGAATCCTTGTGCGCCACCGGCGTCAGCTGGAAGCAGGTGGCACTGCCGCAACTGTTCTGTTCAACAGCGGCATTGGCATGGGCGGCGGCGCCGGCGACGGAGAAGGCAATGGCGGTCAGGTAGCGGCTTACGTTGTTCATGAGGGTCTTCCTGTTTCAAAGGGGTGGGCAATGGGTGAGCGCAGCAATCAGTTGTCCGAATTGCAGTTGTCAGCCACTTTGCGGTAGTCCAGGACCTGGGTTTTGTTCTGCGAATCCAGGTAAGTCAGTTGCGCATCGACCACGCCGCAGACCGGGGTTGCGTCCTGTTTCAGCGACACGACCTTCTTGATGTCCAGATGGGTGCCGTAGGTGTAGGTTTTCGGTGTAACGTCTGCTTCGGCACGGGCCGACAAGGTGCAGATGTTCAGGGCAGCAAACAGGCAAGCGGCGTAGATGGCTTTGGTGTTCATGGCGGTTTCCTCAAGGCTTCAATGGGTAGGTCGTTCAATTGAGCCGAGGCGGTCTGGTTTGCCTCGATGGAACCTATTAGAAGCCCGCGAGGTATCTGGTCTGTGTCGAGAACAGACGCGTATAAATCGGTACGTATCAAAGCCGCCCCCTGATACACAGCGATACAAAACCCCTGAAAAACCGTGTTTTTGCGTCTGCGTGTATCCGCCGCCAAGCCAGATACACTGCAATACAAAGGGCGGCGGGCAAGCGGGCCAAGGCTCGATAGACTGCGTGGCATCCCCCACTTACAGAGGCAAGGCCCCCATGGAACACGTCGATCACATTCTCATCGTCGACGATGACCGCGAGATCCGGGAACTGGTAGGCAATTACCTGAAGAAGAACGGCCTGCGCACCACCGTCGTCGCCGACGGCCGGCAGATGCGCGCCTTCCTTGAAACCACGCCGGTGGACCTGATCGTGCTCGACATCATGATGCCCGGCGACGACGGCCTGATGCTCTGCCGCGAATTGCGCGCCGGTAAACACAAGGCCACGCCGGTGTTGATGCTCACCGCACGCAACGACGAAACCGACCGCATCATTGGCCTGGAAATGGGCGCCGATGATTACCTGGTCAAACCGTTCGCCGCCCGCGAGCTGCTCGCCCGCATCAACGCCGTGCTACGCCGCACGCGCATGTTGCCGCCGAACCTGGTGGTGACCGAAAGCGGCCGGCTGCTGGCCTTCGGTCGCTGGCGCCTGGACACTTCGGCCCGGCACCTGCTGGACGAGGACGGCACCATGGTGGCGCTCAGCGGCGCCGAATATCGTTTGCTGCGGGTCTTCCTCGATCACCCGCAGCGGGTGCTCAATCGCGATCAATTGCTGAACCTGACCCAGGGCCGCGACGCCGACCTGTTCGACCGTTCCATCGACTTGCTGGTCAGCCGTTTGCGTCAGCGTTTGCTCGACGACGCCCGCGAACCGGCCTACATCAAAACCGTGCGCAGTGAAGGCTATGTGTTTTCCCTGGCAGTGGAAGTTATCGGTGCGCCCTCATGAACCTTGCGATCCGCTGGCCCCGCACCCTCGCCTCGCGGCTGTCGCTGATCTTCCTGGTCGGCTTGATCCTGGCCCAGGCGCTGTCCTTCGGCGCGCAGTATTACGAGCGTTACGAAACCGCGAAAAACACCATGCTCGGCAACCTCGAGACCGACGTCTCGACCTCCATCGCCATCCTCGACCGCTTGCCGGCCACAGAACGGGCGAGCTGGCTGCAGCAACTGGAACGGCGAAATTACCGCTACTTGCTGGATGAAGGTTCGCCGGGCACGGCCATGCGCGACACGCCGATTGCCGTGACGTCGATCAAGGACGCCATCGGCAAGGACTACCCGATGACCGTGACCGACATTCCCGGCCCGATCAAACACTTCCAGGTCCACCTGAAACTGGCCGATGGCAGCCCGGTGACCATCGACGTGCGTCCATCGATGGTGCCGTTGTCGCCATGGCTGCCGTTCGTGTTGCTCGGTCAATTGGCGTTGCTGATCGCCTGCACCTGGCTGGCCGTGCGCATTGCCATCCGCCCGCTGACACGCCTCGCCCAAGCCGTGGAAACCCTCGACCCCAATACCCACGCGGTGCACCTGGACGAAAAAGGCCCGACCGAAGTCGCCCACGCGGCCAAGGCGTTCAATGCCATGCAGGCGCGCATTGCCGCGTACCTCAAGGAACGCATGCAACTGCTGGCAGCGATTTCCCACGACCTGCAAACCCCGATCACCCGCATGAAACTGCGTGCGGAATTCATGGACGACTCGGTCGAAAAAGACAAACTGTGGAACGACCTCGGCGAGATGGAACACCTGGTACGCGAAGGCGTGGCGTACGCGCGCAGCATTCACGGTTCGACCGAAGAAAGCCGGCGTACCGACATGGACTCATTCCTCGACAGCCTGGTGTTCGACTATCAGGACATGGGCAAAGACGTGCAACTGGGCGGCAAAAGTGAAGCCGTCATCAACACTCGACCCCATGCGTTGCGGCGGGTGTTGGTGAACCTGACCGACAATGCCTTGAAGTTCGCGGGCGCAGCCGAACTCAAGGTGGAAAGCAAAAACGGCAGCCTGTCGGTGAAAGTCATGGACCGCGGGCCGGGCATTGCCGAGGAAGAGCTGGCACAGGTAATGGAGCCGTTCTACCGGGTGGAAAACTCGCGCAACCGCAGTACCGGCGGCACCGGACTTGGGCTGGCGATTGCCCAGCAACTGGCGTTGGCCATCGGCGGGTCGTTGATCTTGAGTAATCGTGAAGGCGGTGGTTTGTGTGCAGAGTTGAAGTTGCCGATTCGACCTGCCAGTCAGTAAACAGACGCAGGGGCGCAGGAAAGCCTCTATATTGTGGGGCGCTGCCGGGCGATTTGCCCTTGCGGCGCATCATCATGAATAGGGATATCGGTAAATGGATGACAACAGAAGGCCCATCAAGACACGGTCGGCGGGCTGGGCAAAACGCATCACCGACCGCTTGGTGAAACGCGACATTTCCCCCAACCAGATCTCCGTCGCCAGCATCGCTTTCGCGCTCGCCGGGGCGGCGGCCCTGAATATCGATAACGGCCTCGTCGGCTCGATCCTCTGCGCCATCGGCATTCAGCTGCGCCTGCTGTGCAACCTGTTCGACGGCATGGTGGCCATCGAGGGCGGCAAGAAGTCCGACATCGGCAGCCTCTACAACGAATTCCCCGACCGCATTGCCGACAGCCTGCTGATCATCGGGCTCGGCTATGCCATCGGGCACATCGACCTCGGCTGGTTTGCCGCATTGGCCGCGGCGCTGACGGCGTATGTTCGCGTGTTTGGCGGTTCGCTGGGCCTCAAGCAGACCTTCATCGGCCCCATGGCCAAGCAGCACCGAATGGCGGTGATGACCGCCGGGCTGCTGCTGAACGCGTTCGAAGCCACGATGTATGGCACGCACTACGCACTGTTGATCGCGCTGGTGATCATCGCCGCCGGGGCCGCCGCGACCTGCGTCACGCGCACCCTGGCTATCTCGCGTCAGCTCAAGGGGAATCTCCATGTGGATCAGTAATGCGCTGATTTCAGTGCTGCGTTTCCTGATCGGTGTCACCGCCCGCTGGGAAAGCCCGCCGGACCTGACCCGCCAGCGCATCTACTTTGCCAATCACACCAGCCACATGGACACGCTGGCAATCATCGCCGCCCTGCCCCCCGAAGCCCGGGTCAACGTGAAACCGGTGGCCGCCGCCGACTACTGGGGCAAGAACCGCTTTCTGCGCTACATCTCGCAGAAAGGCCTGAATGCCGTGCTCATCGACCGCAACCCGACGCCGGGTGCCAATGTGCTGGAGCCGATTTTCGATGTGGTGCGCGCCGGCCATTCGATCATCATCTTTCCGGAAGGCACGCGCTCCAGCCAGGCCTTGCCCGGGGAATTCAAATCCGGCTTGTACCGATTGGCCGAGGCGTTCCCAGAAGTTGATTTGGTGCCCATCTACCTGGAAAACCTGCACCGCTCCATGCCCAAGGGCAAACACGTGCCGCTGCCCATCATCTGCACCATCCGTATCGGCAACCCGATGCCACGGATTGCCGATGAGGAAAAACAGGTGTTTCTGCAACGGGCGCGTGACGCCATCGTGAGGTTGTCGGCATGACGCTCGAACAAAAGTTTTTGTGGTTCTTTGGCGCCATCGCCTGCCTGCTGGCGGTGGCTTCGATTATTGGCCGCGTGCTGGCCAAACGGGCGAAAACCGAGGGCTCGATCTCGACCATCGAAAACCTCAATCAGCGCGTGAATGCCTGGTGGGGGATGGTGATCATCTTCTTCGTCTCCTACCTGCTGGGCGGGAATGCGACGGTCATTCTGTTCGGCTTCATTTCGCTGTTCGCCCTCCGGGAATTCATCACCCTGACGCCCACCCGCCCCGGCGACCATAACGCGCTGTTCTCGGCGTTTTTCATCCTGATCCCGCTGCAATACGTGCTGATCGGCACGCACTGGTATTCGCTGTTCACCCTGCTGATTCCGGTGTACGCCTTCCTGCTGCTGCCGGCGATAGCGGTGCTGAGCCAGGACACCGACAGCTTTCTGGAGCGCGCGGCCAAGATTCAATGGGGGGTGATGATTTGCATCTATTGCATCAGCCACGCCCCGGCCCTGTTGTTGCTGGACCTGCAAGGGTTCACCGGGCAGAACGCGTTGTTGCTGTTCTATCTGGTGTTTGTCGTTCAGTTGAGTGACGTGTTGCAGTACGTGTTCGGCAAGCTCTTTGGCAAACACAAAGTCGCGCCGCTGGTGAGCCCGTCGAAAACCGTTGAAGGTTTGGTGGGTGGCGGCTTGTCGGCCACGCTGATGGGCGGGTGCATGTTCTGGATGACGCCGTTCAATTTCTGGCAGTCGTTGCTGATGTCGCTGGTGATTGTGGTGATGGGGTTTCTCGGTGGGCTGGTCATGTCAGCGATCAAGCGCAGCCTGAGCGCCAAGGATTGGGGCACCATGATCAAAGGGCATGGCGGCATGCTCGACCGGATGGATTCAATCTGCTTTGCGGCACCGATCTTCTTTCACCTGACTCGGTATTTTTTCTCCGTTTGAACCACGCAGCTGATCTGGAGTGGACAAACTACTGTGGGAGCGAGCCTGCTCGCGAAGGCGCAGTATCAGTCGATAATTATGTTGGCTGACGCACCGCCTTCGCGAGCAGGCTCGCTTGTATGGTAGGACTTGAAGGGAGGAGGAGGGACTAGGCTCGATTCTGACTGTTGACGCA
>NZ_JBWKNG010000016.1:174535-177901 GCF_059415465.1 Pseudomonas sp. GW821-FHT10C09 | reverse complement strand
TGCTCGCACGAACATCATCAATCAAATCGGCGTTCTTGTTTCTGTGTTTCCCGGGATTCCGTGAAGAACCAAAAAAATGGGTGTCGGGTTCGTCCTGGTGCTGCTGCTGACCGCACTGGTGGCAGCCATCGGCGTATGGTCCCTGCAAACCATCAGTCATCGCTTCGATGGGCTCAAGCAGATGTCGTCGCTCAATAGCGGCTTGCTCAAGGTGCGTCTGCTCGAGCAGGAGTACGCCTTGCACGGCAACCCGAAAACCGCCGATGCCCTGCACGAAGGCGTTGATGGCCTGATCGCTCTGGCGACCCAGCTCAAGGCTGCCTCGGCGGCTAACGTGCCGGTGATGAATGATGTCGAGCAGTCGCTGGGTGCCTATCGCAAGGCGTTCGATGAGTTCGTCTCGCTGAGTCAGGCCAAGGACCTTGCGCTGGAAATGGCCAGTTGGTCGGTGTCCAGCGTGGCCAACAACCTTGATGTGCTGCAAGCCGGCCTGGCCGATGACGGCGCCTACACCTTGAAGCAATCCGAGGGTAAGGACGGTGGGCAATTCCTCGAGCAGGCCAGTCAGGTCAGCCAGGTCTCGCGGTTGATGTTGCAGGCCATGAACGAAGCGCGCGTGCGTCTGGACCAGAGCCGCAAGGGCGACGACAGCGCGGGCCAGGGCAAGATCGAGCAGGCGGACCAGGCGTTGACTCAGGCCGAACAGCTGAAAACCACGGTCAAGGATGAGGGCTATCAGACGGTCCTCAATGAAGTGAGCGGCCACATCGGCAGTTTCAGCGAAAAACTGACGGAGTACACCGGCCTGTTGGCCCAGGAGAAAACCGTCTACGAACAACTGCATCAACGCGCCGCGCAAGTGGTGGAGCGGGTGGATCAGGCCTATGTCGCTGAAGATCAGTCGATGCAGGCCGAACTGAAAAAGAACTCGTTGCTGATCATCGGCTCCTCAGCCCTGGCGTTGCTGGTCGGGCTGGTGGCGGCGTGGGTGATTACCCGGTTGATCGTGGCACCGCTGCGCAGTGTGATCCTGGTGGCCCAGCAAATTGCCGCGGGTGATTTGAGTGCGACGGTCGAGGTGACCCGCCGTGACGAGATCGGCCAATTGATGCAAGCGATGCAGCAGATGGGTGCCGGGCTCAGCAGCATCGTCAGTGGCTTGCAGGCCGGTATCGAGCAATTGGCCAGTTCAGCGCATTCGCTGTCGGCAGTGACCGAGCAGACCAACCTGGAAGTCAGCAGCCAGAAAGAAGAAACCGAGCAGGTCGCCACGGCGATGAACCAGATGACCGCGACGGTGCACGACGTGGCACGCAATGCCGAAGAGGCGGCCCAGGCTGCACAGACCGCGGATGGCAAGGTTGAAAGTGGTCAGCAAGTGGTGCGCCAGAGCATGGCGCGCATCGAGCAACTGGCGGATTCGGCGACGTCGGCCAGTTCCAGCATCGAAAGCCTGAGCGCAGAGATCCAGAACATCGGCACGGTGCTCAGCGTGATCAAAAGTGTTGCCGAGCAGACCAACCTGTTGGCGCTCAACGCGGCGATCGAAGCCGCGCGGGCAGGCGAGCAGGGCAGGGGCTTTGCCGTGGTGGCCGACGAGGTCCGGGCGCTGGCCAAGCGTACCCAGCAATCGACCGAGGAGATCGAGCGACTGGTCAGTGCCTTGCGCTCGGCCGCTCAATCGTCGGTGCAGCAGATTCAGAACAGCGGCGAACTGGTGAAGCTGGCGGTCAGCGATGCGTTGCAGACCGAGAGTGCGCTGGGAAGTATTGCGGCGGCGGTGTCGTTGATTCAGCAGATGAACCAGCAGATTGCCGCGGCAGCCGAAGAGCAAAGTTCGGTGGCCGAGGAAATCAATCGCAGCGTCACGAGCATTCGCGCGAGTGCGGATCAGTCATCGCTGGCAATGCAGGGCAACGCGGCGTCCAGCATCGAGCTGGCTCAGCTCGGGCTTGAACTGAAAGGGATGGTGGGGCACTTCCGGCTCTGAAGAGCCCTGTGATCACTGTGGGAGCCTTGTGGGAGCGAGCTTGCTCGCGATGACAGCCTCACAGTCAACCGATCTTTCCCGAATGTACTCCCCGCCAAACCCAACCCAAAAAAAAGCCACCTTCTCAGGTGGCTTTTCTGTTTCCGCTGATCAGTCGTAGATCACTCTCTTTTTCCAGTCGGCATCGGCGTCGACTTGTTTGAGGCCGACGTTCAACTGGTTTGCCTCGCCCTCAACGGCAGCGATGTTGTCCATCACCATGGCGTTGGCGCGAGCCAGGAGTTTCTCCAGGTATTCCAGCTGCTCGGAGTAGACCTGCGGCTCCTGCTGTTTACGCAGGTACTGCACGCCACGTTCGAACGCCAGGCGCGCCTGACCCGGCTGGTTCTGTTGCAAGCAATGCTGGCCGAGGTTGTTGAAGAACTCGATGTGCAGCAGCACCAGGATATGGCGGACTTCGCGGATCCAGCGCTTGGCTTCGTTGGTCGGCAGGTAACCGTCCTGGGCCGCACGGGTGATCTGGCCATGCAGGGCTTCCAGCAGGAAACGTACGTCCTTGGCCTTGGCTTCGGTCTGGATCGGTGCCGGTGGGTTGTTGACCGGGATCGACTCGCCCTGGGCGGCAAGGGCCTCCAGTTCGGTGATCCGAGCCCTGAGGTTGGCGCTGGTCTTTTCCAGGTTGAGCAGGCGCTGGCAGACGTTGAGTTCCAGGCGGGTCAACAGCAGCTTGAGCGCCGGTGTCATCAACTGGCCGGGGAAGGTCTCGGTGATCTCGCCACAACGACGCAGGCGGTCGTTGAGCTCAACCTTGGTGCGGGCCTTTTCCAGCTTGTTGTTTTCCACCACATGGTTCATGTAGCCAATGGCGATCAATAGTGCGATCCCGGCTACAACTAGCAGGGTGATCATGAGTGGTGTCACCGGTAAGACCTCTTTATAGGGTTTGCGTTCGAGTGTAGTGGGCTGCCATTGGGGCGCATAGGCCGCTCGACGACTTGAATCAGCCATGGCCATGAATGTATCGGCCGTTGTCCTGCTTATATAAATGGTGGCGAAGATGTTTCAGATTGCCATCATCTTGATGGCGTGGACTATAGCGTCTTGAAGGAGGCCGGAATATAGGCGTTGGGCCCCAGTCTGTGGAAAAGCCCGAAACGCGTCTGAAAGCAGGGCGAAGTCATTGATTTAAATAAATTTATATCTGGGGGTTGACGACCCCTCAATCCATCCATAGAATGCGCGCCACTTACAGCGTAAAGCACACAGCGAAACGCGGTAGGGAGTGAATGTTGTACGTGTGTCCCCTTCGTCTAGTGGCCTAGGACACCGCCCTTTCACGGCGGTAACAGGGGTTCGAGTCCCCTAGGGGACGCCAA
>NZ_JBWKNG010000016.1:0-174437 GCF_059415465.1 Pseudomonas sp. GW821-FHT10C09 | reverse complement strand
GCGGGAATAGCTCAGTTGGTAGAGCACGACCTTGCCAAGGTCGGGGTCGCGAGTTCGAGTCTCGTTTCCCGCTCCATATTTAACGAAAACGCCGCTCAGCAATGAGCGGCGTTTTTGTTTGTGCGTTTTTTATGGCGCAACAGCAAACAACCTTCTTCGAGAAATGCCGATCAGTTCAGTAATTGACCTGCGCTGAATATCCTGTGGCGAGGGAGCTTGCTCCCTCGCCACAGGTCAGTGCCAGGTTTGGACCCGCCAGCAGGGCAGGTCCAAGAGACGATCAGAGCTTCGGCAACTGCCCGATGCGCCCCATCATTTCGGTCACGATCTGCAGGTCCAGCAGGAACTGGTCGACCGTCTTGAACTCGTTATCCGTGTGGCCGGTGTACTTCATTTCCGGCCGGGCCAGGCCGAATTGCACGCCATTGGGCAGTTCATGCACCGAGGTCGCGCCGGCAGAGGTGCCGTACTTGTGTTCCATGCCCAGGTTTTCGCTGGCCACGGCCAACAGTGCCTTGACCCATTCGCCTTCAGGGTTGCGGTACATCGGCTCAGCGATCGAGTAGTCGAACGTTGCCGCTACGTGGGTTTTCTTGCTCCAGGCCGCGATTTTCTCGGCGATTTCGGCCTTGAGCGCTTCTGGGGACTTACCTTTCGGCACACGCAGGTTGACCGCCAGCTTGAAGGTTTTGTCATCCATCCCGACGAACGTCAGGGAAGTGGTCAGCGGCCCCATGAACTGATCGGCAAAACCGACACCCAATTTTCCACCCAGGTAATCCAGCCCCCAGTTGTCGGCGGCGTAGCGGGCAGCGTCGGTGATGTGGTTGTGCTTGAGCGCGACTTTTCCGTCGAGGCTGTTGATGAAGTCCAGCATCCTGGCCACCGGGTTGACGCCAGACTCGGGCTCGGAGGAATGAGCGGAAACGCCGGTCACGGTGAGCTTGACGTCTTTGTCGACGACCTTGGCGCTCACTTCGAAGTTTCCACCATTGCGCTTGGCGTACTCGTTACCGGCCTTTTGCAGGCTGGCGGCCAGTTCGGCAGGCTTGTCAGTCACTAATGTGGCGACCGAAGCCGACGGAATCTGATTGGTGGCCAGGCCGCCGGTCATCGAGGTGATTTCCGCGCCCTGGCCTTCGCCGTCACGCCGGGCAAAGCTGGCCATCACGGTGCCGTAGCCTTTTTCGGCGATGACCACCGGGTAGCCGCCGTCCAGCGCCAGGTTGTAGTTGGGCGTCGGGTTGTGTTCGAAGTAATAGGGGATGGCGTCGCCGGTGGTTTCTTCGGTGGTGTCGATCAGCAGCTTGAAGTTCCTCGCCAGCGGCAGCTTCTCTTCCTTGATGACTTTCATGGCGTAGAGCGCCACCACGATACCGTTCTTGTCGTCCTCGGTGCCGCGGCCATACATGCGGTCGCCGATCAGCGTGACCTTGAACGGATCCAGTCGAGTGCCGTCTTTCAGGACCCAGTTCTCCGGCGTCACCGGCACCACGTCGGCATGCGCGTGAATGCCGACCACTTCATCGCCGCTGCCTTCGAGGGAAATTTCATAGACGCGGTTGTCGATGTTGCGGAAATTCAGGTTGAAGGACTCGGCAAGGCCTTTGATCTTGTCGGCGATCTTGATGAATTCGGGGTTGTCGTGCTGAGCAACACCCTCCACCTGGAAGGTCGGGATTGCCACCAGTTCACGCAAGGTCTCGGTGGCCGCAGCGCCGTATTTCACCCGTGCATAGAGGCCCAGCAGACGGTGGATCTCGTTCTGCTGTTCAGGGGTAAGCGTCTTGTTGTCCTGGAAAGCACTGATGGCCGGGCCGAGATCGGCGGTTTTGGCCAGGTCGCTTTTGGCCACGCCTGCCAGGAACTGCCTGAAATCCGTGGCTGAGGCGTCACTGAAATTCTTGAGAATGGTCGCGCTCTGTTGCGGTGTGATGTTGGTTTGTGCGACGACGGAAAACGACGAAAGGCTGGCCAGAATCAGGGTCGAAGCGGCCAGATGCTTGAGTGAGAAGTCCATTGTGAAAGGCATTCCTTTGCAGGCAGTTTGTGGGAAGTGTCTGATCGATTGGTCAGAAACATTTCCAACCTAACACCACGCAGGCGTGAAAGGGGAGTCCTTGAAGCAGGATCTGTCGCACAGAAACGCAAAAGCGACGCAGATATGAAAAAGGCCCGCGAGTCAGACTCGGCGGGCCTTTTGCTCGGGCGCAGGTTTTACATCGACAGAATCAGGCGTCCGGCAAACAGGATCAGAATCACCCCCATCGTCCGTTCAAACCAATGCCCCATGCGCATGAACAGCACGCGCACCCGGGTGCTGGAGAAGAACAGCGCGACGATCACAAACCACAACGCATTCACAAAACACATCCAGACCCCATACAGCGCCTGGATGTTCAGCGGTGTCGTGGCGCTGATGATGGTGGTGAAAATCGCCAGGAAAAACAGCGTCGCCTTGGGGTTGGTCGCGTTGGTCAAAAACCCGGTGGTGAAGGCCTTCAACAGCGTTTGTTCGACGACAGGCTCGTCCGCGATTTTATCGCCCTCAAGCGTCGACTTGGGTTTGCTGCGCAGCAGGCTGACACCGAGGTACAAAATGTAGGCACCGCCCACGACCTTGGCCACGGTCAACAGCCACGGCGTGGTATGCATCAGCGCGCCGACCCCGAGCAGGGTGTAAAGCACGTGCACGGAAATCCCCGCGCCGATACCCAATGCCGTGCAGATGCCCACCAACCGGCCGAAACGCACGCTCTGGCGGATGGTAACGGCAAAGTCCGGCCCGGGTGCGACCACAGCCAGAAAGTGAATGGTTGCCAGCGCCAAAAACTCGCCCAGGTAATTCGAAAGCATCTCAACTCCAGAAGGTAAGGGGTGAAGCATTGCCGCGGTAGCCGACAAAGAACGAAAGGCTCAATCGCGGATCCGCCACGCCCGGTGTCACCGAGTGCATGCAGCGCGAATTGAACATGATGAAATCGCCCGGCTCGGGGCGTATCTCCAGGGTTGGAGGGCCGAGCAGGGCCGGGTCGATGCCGTAGCTGTCGCCGCGCATTTCGTCGAACTGATCTGGCGAAATGTCGTCGTCCCACATCTGCAGTGCGCCGCCCTCGGTCGGCATGTTCAGGTACACGTTGCAGGCGAACTGCGCTTCCAGGCTCCTGGCTTGGTAACTGTCCGGGGCGTCCTTGGCGAAAATGTCGTGGTGGGCCAGAAAACAAACGCCCGGTTTCACCACTCGCGACAGGCCGACGTACATCTTGCGACCGTAGAGGTTTTCCAGGTGCGCGCCTGCCGGCCAGGATTCGTCGAGCATGCAGCGCAGGGTGTCGACCGGGGACGAGTAGGGCGCGCAACGGTTACGCAATTCCGCGATGTTGCGGGTGGCGCGTTCGAAGTAGTCCTCGATCAGCAGCGGCTGGTTTTCCGCTTCATAAAACGCCATGCCGATGCGGCCGATGCTCGGCGCATTGATATAGCCTTCGAAACCGGGGGCGAGGATCTTGTCGCCAATCTGGATCGCCAGCGGCGGGGGCAGCAAGCCTTTGACGCGGATGGCGAGGACTTCTTCATTGGCCAGTTTTTTTATGCACGTCTCATCGAGACGCTCGACGTCAAGCATCATGTCTTAGGTCCATCTATCAGATAGTCAACAGAACCCGCGAGCGCAGGCTCCCCCGGCGTCAGGCGATGACGGTGGCGCCATCGCCCAAATGCTCAATCCACGGTGTAGTGGACTGACAGCGTTCCCTTCTTCAATGAAAGGGAGGCGATCGTGACCGTGCCCAATTCCTTCAGGCTACGTACATGGGTGCCGCCGCAGCCGTAGGCGGGCAGTGCACCGAAACCGATTTCCCGGGCGCCTTCGCGCAATGACGTCAGGCGTGGAAAGTCCTCGGCAATCCACTGTTCGATGCCGAGTTGAACGGTTTGGGTATCGATGTCCTGCGCGCTTTCCAGCGCCTTGAACTGCACCCGCCCTTCGCCCGGCCAGTGATGCGCCTTGATCGGCATCCAGCCCTTGGCCTGGACGAAGTGGCCGATCAGATGCCCGGCCGAATGCATGCGCGTATTGAACTGACGCCGCTCGCCGTCCACGCGAATCTGGGTCATGCCGGGTTTTACCGGCTGGTCGACGAAATGAATGATCCCTTCGGGATCCTGGATGACTCGCAGTACCTGGCTATCGCCTATCGAGCCTGTATCGAAGGGCTGTCCGCCACCCTGGGGATGGAACAGTGTGGCGCGAAGTACCACCGCAAATTCGTTCTCGTGGGGCGTGCAGTCCAGGACTTCCACATTGGCCTTGAGGTCATCACTATGGAAAAAGAGGCGAAGCGTCATATTCCATGCCCTTATTAAAGTTTCTATTTTTATTATATGAAGCGTGGAATTGCGTGATAATCCGTTCAAACATCAAAGGACTGTTGCGCTGTGAGCATAAATCTTCCACTGCCGCTGCTGGGTGAAATGGCGATTTTCGTCAAGGTTGTCGAGACCGGCAGCTTTTCCGAGGCGGCCCGCCAACTGGGTTCTTCACCTTCGGCGGTCAGCCGCAGCATTTCGCGTCTGGAGAAGGCGCTGGCCACGCGTCTGCTGCAACGAACCACGCGCAAATTGCGCTTGAGCGACGGTGGCGAAGAGGTGTTCAAGCGCTGCCAGGACATGGTCAGCGCGGCTAAATCGGTGATGGAAATCAGCGGGCAGTTCACCCATGAAGCCGAAGGCTTGGTGCGGGTCAGTGTGCCCAAGGCCGTGGGGCGATTCGTGATTCACCCGCACATGCCGGAATTTCTGCGGCGTTATCCCAAGGTCGATGTGGAGTTGTTGCTTGAGGATCGGCAAGTGGATCTGATCGACGATAACGTTGATCTCGCCATCCGTATTACCGACCGACCGCCCGCGGGTCTGGTGGGGCGGCAACTGCTGACCATCGACCATTTGCTCTGTGCTACGCCGCAATACCTGGCCGAGCACGGCACGCCGACCCATCCCCATGACTTGCTCAATCACAGTTGCATCTACTTGGGCGAAACCCCGAGCGATGCGCGCTGGAAATTCAAGAAAGGCACCAAAGCGGTGACGGTTGGCGTGCGTGGGCGGTATGCCGCCAATCATACGGGTGTGCGGTTGGGCGCTGTGTTGCAGCACATCGGCATTGGCAGCCTGCCGTATTTCACCGCGCGTTATGCGCTGGAGCAGGGGCTGATTGTGCAGGTGTTGCCGGACTGGACGTTTCTGGCTTCGTACCATGGTGGTGCGTGGTTGCTGCATTCGCCGACACGCTATCTGCCGCCGAAGTTGCGAGTGTTTATTGATTATCTGGTGGAGTGTCTGGAGAAGGAGCCGACGTTGAGCAAGCCGGGGAAGGCCGGCAGGGTGGCTGCGGAATATGAGTTGCCTGAGAGTGATGGGTTGCTTTGACTGGCCCCTTCGCGAGCAAGCCCGCTCCCACATTGGAACACGGTCAAATGTGGGAGCGGGCTTGCTCGCGAAGGCGTCCTCCCAGGCGCCACATTACCGGCCACAAAAAAGGCCCGCATGTTCAACCATGCGGGCCTTTTGCATTACTGATCGGAAATCAGTGCTTGCTGTCGTCGTTCGACATCGCCAGCAGCTGCTTTTCCTGATTCCAGTCAAACGGTTCGTCGTTCTGTTCAGCTTCGAAGCGACGTTCTTCCAGCGCCTGATACAGATCGATTTCATCATCGGGCATGTAATGCAGGCAGTCACCGGCGAAGTACCACAGCAGGTCGCGCGGGACCAGGTGGGCAATTTGCGGGTAGCGAGTGATTACCTGGCAGAGAATGTCCTGGCCCAGGTATTGGCTTTCGATCGGATCGACCGGCAGCAACGCACGCAATTCATCGAAGCGCTCCAGGAACAAGGCATGGCTTTCTTCGGGAACCTGTTCGGCCTCACCCACGGCGACCAGGATGCTGCGCAAGTGGTCAAGCAAGACGAGATGGTCGGCAACGACGTTGGACACGAGATAAGTCCTCAAGAGCAAAACGGGCGCGGGAGTATAAAGCCCCTGCGTCCGTTTTGCATGGGGGCACTGGATCAGCGGACCTTTCCGGGTGCCAGCGCCAGCTCCTCTTTGTCGAAATCATCGACGTCGATCACCTTGCGTCGTGCCGTTTCGGCGGCCCGCAGGGTCTGCGCTTCCGTTGCCTGCAATACACCCGCCTCCAGCGCGGCATCGATCACGTGTTCGCCGGCGGCCGGTTTGACCTGGCCACTTTTGAGCGCAATGTGCAGTTTTTTCTGCAGTGGCTGCGCAGCGTTCAACAGATTGCAGGCGTGTTGCAAGGCACCGACGGCATCCTCGGCTGATTGCGGACGGTAGCACCCGTCCAGCAACTCCTCGAGTGTCGGGTCGCCCTTGGCGCGACCAATCACTGCAGCCACTTCGGCGCCGAGTTTGTCCGACGGCCCTTTGTGTCGACGGCCGAACGGGAACACGATCACCCGCAACAGGCAGCCCACTACCTTGTTCGGGAAATTGCTCAGCAGTTCATCCAGTGCCCGTTCCGATTGGCCAAGGCTTTCCTCCATGGCCCAGGTGAACAGCGGCGCCATGTGTTCCGGTGAATCGAGATCGTGGTAACGCTTGAGAGCGGCAGAGGCGAGGTACAGGTTGCTGAGCACATCCCCGAGGCGTGCCGACAGGCGTTCGCGGCGTTTCAGTTCGCCGCCCAGCAGCATCATGCTCAGGTCCGCCAGCATGGCGAACGCCGCGGCCTGACGGTTGAGCGCGCGGAAATAGCCCTGGCTGAGCTTATTGCCCGGCGTGTGTTCGAAGTGCCCGAAACCGAGGTTCAGCACCAGCGTGCTGGCGGCGTTGCTCACGGCAAAACCAATGTGTTTGAGCAGCAGGCCATCGAACTCGGTGAGTGCCTGGTCCTTGTCTTCACGACCGGCGAGGGCCATTTCCTTGAGCACGAACGGATGGCAGCGAATGGCACCCTGGCCGAAGATCATCAGGTTGCGCGAAAGAATGTTCGCGCCTTCCACGGTGATGGAAATCGGCGCGCCATTCCAGCTGCGACCGAGGTAGTTGTTCGGCCCCATGATGATGGCTTTCCCGCCGTGAACGTCCATCGCGTGACTGATGCACTCGCGACCGCGTTCGGTAAGGTGATACTTGAGAATCGCCGAGAGCACCGACGGTTTCTCGCCCAGGTCCACCGCGTTGGCGGTCAGCATGCGCGCCGCATCCATCATCCAGGCGTTGCCGCCGATGCGCGCCATGGCTTCCTGAATCCCTTCGAACGCCGACAATGGAACGTTGAATTGCTCACGGACCTGAGCGTATTGCCCCGTCACCAGGCTGGTGAACTTGGCCGCGCCGGTGCCGACTGCCGGCAACGAGATCGATCGCCCGACCGACAGGCAATTCATCAGCATCATCCAGCCTTTGCCGAGCATTTCCTGGCCGCCGATGAGGAAATCGAGCGGCACGAACACGTCCTTGCCGGAGTTCGGGCCGTTCATGAACGCGGCCCCCAGCGGCAGGTGACGGCGGCCGATTTCAACACCCGCCGTGTCGGTCGGAATCAGCGCCAGGCTGATGCCCAGGTCTTCCTTGTCACCCAGCAAGTGGTCCGGGTCATAGGCCTTGAAGGCGAGGCCGAGCAGGGTCGCCACCGGGCCGAGGGTGATGTAGCGCTTTTCCCAGTTCAGGCGCAGGCCGAGGGTTTCCTTGCCTTCCCATTCACCTTTGCAGATCACCCCGGTGTCGGGCATTGCCCCGGCGTCGGAACCGGCCAGCGGGCCGGTCAACGCGAAGCAGGGAATGTCGTCACCACGGGCCAGCCGAGGCAGGTAATGATTGCGTTGTTCGTCGGTGCCGTAATGCAGCAGCAGTTCGGCCGGGCCGAGGGAGTTGGGGACCATCACGGTGGACGCAAGGTCGCCGCTGCGGGTCGCCAGTTTCATCGCGACTTGGGAGTGGGCGTAGGCGGAGAAGCCCTTGCCGCCAAATTCCTTGGGAATAATCAGCGCGAAGAAGCCGTTTTCCTTGATGTGCGCCCAGGCTTCGGCGGGCAGGTCCATGTCTTGGCCGATCTGCCAGTCGGTGACCATGGCGCAGAGTTCGTCGGTCGGGCCGTCAATGAACGCCTGTTCTTCTTCAGTCAGCTGGGCTTTTGGATAGGACAGCAATTTGTCCCAGTCTGGACGGCCGCTGAACAATTCGCCGTCCCACCACACGGTGCCGGCGTCGATGGCGTCGCGTTCGGTTTGCGACATCGGCGGCAGGGTTTTCTGGAACCAGCTGAACAGCGGCGCGCTGAAGAACTTGCGACGCAGGTCGGGCAGCAGCAATGGCGCCGCAACGGCTGCAATCAACACCCAGAACACCAGCAGCAGCCAACCCGGCGCGCGGCTGAAAGCCCCCATCGCGACGATGTAGACGGCAACAATGCACAGGGCGGGCAGGGGGGCGGTGCGACGATGGGCTAACCAGGCTATCCCGACAATCAGAACCAGTATCCACAACAGCAGCATATTTAATCCTCCGTGAACCAGGGTAAAACCAACCTTCAGAGCTTAGACGGCATCCGCCAAACAGGGTGGTCAGAGCGAGGTGATTGAAATCGTGGGAAACCTTGGACGAGATTTGTAGGCTCGGTTGGCAACACGCTTGGGAATTCGTTCGTTTCCTACGCGACAATGCGCCCAAGTTTGGCCGAAACGTCGTTATCTCTGTGCTGAACCTGTCGCTAGACTCGAGGCTTCCCCAGGAGATTGATCTCATGCACGAGTACTTGAGTCCCGGCCGCTTCATCGATAGTGACCACCCCTCGGTGGTGGAGTTCGCCGAAACACATCGCGGCAGCGGTCGTGATCCGCTCGAGCAGGCGATCAGACTTTATTACGCGGTGCGCGAGGCGGTGCGCTACAACCCCTACACGTTCAGCCGCGACCCGGAGACCTTGCGCGGCAGTTATGCGCTGGCCGCCGGGGAAAGCTATTGCGTGCCCAAAGCCACGTTGCTGGCCGGCGCCGCGCGACATTGCGCGATCCCGGCGCGCATCGGTCTTGCGGATGTGCGTAATCACCTATCGACCCCGCGCTTGCTTGAACTGCTGAAAAGCGATGTGTTCGCCATGCACGGCTACACCGAGCTGTATCTGAACGACCGCTGGGTCAAGGCCACGCCGGCGTTCAACCAGCAACTGTGTGAATTGTTCAATGTCGCGCCGCTGGAGTTCGACGGGATCAGCGACAGTGTCTTTCATCCGTTCAATCGCGATGGCGCACAGTTGATGGAGTATCTGGTCGATCACGGCCAGTTCACCGATGTGCCGGAAGCGTTCTTTTTCGAGCACCTGGAAAAGTGCTATCCGCACCTGTTCAGCGACACACTGCCGGTCCTGCTGGGAGATATGCAGAGCGATTTGAGTCGCGCCTGATCCGGCGTATGCTGCCTGCCCACTTGTCGAAAAAGAGGCGGTCATGCTGAAGATCTGGGGTCGTAAAAACTCGTCGAATGTCAGAAAGCCTTTGTGGGCCGCCGAAGAACTGGGGCTGGCCTACGAGGCCATCGATGCGGGCGGCGCCTTTGGTGTCGTCGATACTCCGCAGTACCGGGCGATGAACCCTAACGGCCGCGTGCCCGTCATCGAAGACGACGGTTTTGTGTTGTGGGAATCCAACGCTATCGTGCGTTACCTGTTGGCCAGTCACGCCAGCGGCACGGCGTGGTATCCGGCGAATCTGCAAGCTCGCGCCACGGCCGACAAATGGATGGACTGGGCCACTTCAAGCCTTGCCGGCCCGTTCCGCACCGTGTTCTGGGGGGTATTGCGCACGCCGGCCGACAAGCAGGACTGGCCAGCCATCCATGCCGCGATCAAGGAATGCGAGGACTTGCTGTCGATGGCCGATCAGGCACTGGCCGTCACGCCGTACTTGTCTGGCGATGAAATCGGCATGGGCGATATTCCGCTCGGCAGTGCTATTTATGCTTGGTTCGAAATGCCGATCGAGCGCCGGTCACTGCCACATCTCGAGGCGTGGTACGCCCGGTTGAAACAGCGTCCGGCGTATCAAAAAGCCGTTATGACCGCGTTGACTTAATACTCACTATCGACACACTTGACTGTACTTGTGTGGCGGCGACAAGCACCATTGCGCTCACGTGCCGTGGTTGTTCCCGTCGCCGCCGGCCGTCTTTTATCCCTTTCTTCCTTCTTGGTGCGTAATCCGATATGAGTTCCGCTCTGTCCATCCGGCAGCTAACCAAAACCTACGGCAACGGTTTCCAGGCCCTGAGTGGTATCGATCTGGACGTTGCCGAAGGTGACTTCTTCGCCTTGCTCGGCCCTAACGGTGCCGGCAAATCCACGACCATCGGCATTCTCTCGACCCTGGTGAACAAGACCAGCGGAACGGTGAATATCTTCGGTCACGACCTGGACAAGAATCCTGCGCAGCTCAAGCGCTCCATCGGCGTGGTGCCCCAGGAATTCAACTTCAACCAGTTCGAAAAGACCTTCGATATCGTCGTGACCCAGGCCGGTTATTACGGCATCCCGCCGAAAGTTGCCAAGGAACGCGCCGAGCAATACCTGACCCAACTGGGGCTGTGGGACAAACGCGATGTGCCGTCGCGTTCACTGTCTGGTGGTATGAAGCGTCGATTGATGATCGCCCGTGCGCTGGTCCACGAACCACGCCTGCTGATCCTCGACGAACCGACGGCGGGCGTGGACATCGAACTGCGTCGCTCGATGTGGACCTTCCTCACCGAGCTGAACCAGAAAGGCATCACCATCATCCTCACCACGCATTACCTGGAGGAGGCTGAGCAGTTGTGCCGCAACATCGGCATCATCGACCACGGCACCATTGTCGAGAACACCAGCATGAAGCAGTTGCTCAGCCAGCTGCATGTGGAAACCTTCCTGCTCGATATTAAAAACACATTGACCAGCGCGCCGCAGTTGCTCGGCTACCCGACCCGTCTGCTCGATGGTCACACGCTGGAAGTCCAGGTCGACAAGGCCATGGGCATCACCGCGCTGTTTACTCAACTGGCGCAGCAAAACATTGAAGTGCTGAGCCTGCGTAACAAAACCAATCGCCTCGAGGAGTTGTTCGTGTCCCTGGTGGAGAAAAATCTGTCGAAGGTGGCGGTATGAGTTCCGAGTTGCAGCCCAACCTCGTTGCCCTCAATACCATCGTTTACCGTGAGGTCCGGCGTTTTACCCGGATCTGGCCGCAGACGCTGCTGCCGCCGGCCATCACCATGGTTTTGTACTTCGTGATCTTCGGCAATCTGATCGGCAAGCAGATTGGTGGCATGGGTGGCTTCACCTACATGGAGTACATCGTGCCGGGCCTGATCATGATGTCGGTGATCACCAACTCCTACGGCAACGTGGTGTCGAGTTTCTTCGGCAGCAAGTTCCAGCGCTCCATCGAGGAACTGATGGTGTCGCCGGTGTCTCCGCATACAATTCTGATCGGCTACACCCTGGGCGGCGTGCTGCGCGGGTTGATGGTCGGGATCATCGTGACGATCCTGTCGCTGTTCTTCACCGATTTGCAGGTGCATCACCTCGGCGTGACCATTCTGGTGGTGGTGCTGACGGCGACGATCTTCTCGCTGCTGGGCTTCATCAACGCCGTGTTTGCACGCAACTTCGATGACATCTCGATCATCCCGACCTTCGTGCTGACACCGCTGACTTACCTGGGCGGGGTGTTTTACTCGATCTCCCTGTTGCCTCCGTTCTGGCAGACCGTGTCCCTGGCGAACCCGGTGCTGCACATGGTCAATGCCTTCCGATACGGCATCCTTGGGGTTTCGGACATCAAGATCAGCATCGCGATCACCTTTATGCTGGTGGCGACGCTTGTGTTGTATGTCGGTTGTGCACGGTTGCTGGTCAGCGGGCGCGGGATGCGTACCTGATTCAACACCGCGTTGCCCCTTTCGCGAGCAGGCTCGCTCACACACTGGATCTATGTCTCGCTGAAGATCCCTGTGGGAGCGAGCCTGCTCGCGAAGGGGCCAACACAAACACCGCATAAAAAACGGCCTCCACACTGGAGGCCGTTTTGCATTCCTACATCCGGTTTTTCTTGCGCCGTTTCCACTGTCGCGCCACCCACCACCGCCAGTACGTCATGGTCAGGAAGTAGGCGAGAGCCCCCAACACCAGCCCCGTCACCACCGACCCCAGCAAAAACGGTTGCCATAACGTCGATAATTCGCCGCTGATCCATTCCCAGGACAATGCATCAGGCAATTGGCGGGCAGGCACATCCAACAGCCACGCCCCGGTCTGGTACGTGCAGAAAAACACCGCCGGCATGGTAATCGGATTGGTCAGCCAGACCAGGCTCACCGCTATCGGCATGTTGCCCCGCACCATGATCGCCAGCACCGCGGCCAGGAGCATCTGCAACGGGATCGGCAGAAACGCCGCGAACAGGCCGACCGCCATCGCCCGCGCCACGGAGTGGCGGTTGAGGTGCCAGAGGTTGGGGTCATGCAGCAGGGTGCCGAGAAAGCGTAAGGATTTGTGTTCCCTGATGCTGGTCGGGTCTGGCATGTAGCGTTTGAACAAGCGCCGGGGCATAAGGCTTCTCGGTCGGTTAAGGCGGCAAGTATGTCTGGATTCTACGAACCGCCCATTCAGACTTTGTGACAATTGATATCGGCGCCGGTGCGGTTGGCCGGCTATGCCTAGGTGGGGACTCTCAAGGATGAGTGTATGCGCACTGGGATGTTGGCGCTTGCGCTGGGTTTGCTGACCCTGCGTCTTTTGCCGGTTTTACCGCCGGTCTGGTTTTGGATGTTGCTGCCACTGCCGGCTTTGATGCTATTGCCGTTTCGGACATCTGCGTTGGCGTTTTTTCTGTTCGGCTTCAGTTGGGCGTGCGCGAATGCGCAGTGGGCGCTGGATGATCGGCTGTCGCAAAAACTCGACGGCGAAACCCGTTGGGTTGAAGGGCGGGTGACCGGGCTGCCGCAAAATGCCGACGGCGTGGTGCGATTCGAACTGACGGACAGTCAGTCAAGGCGAACGAAGTTGCCCAGGCGTTTGCGCCTGGCCTGGTATGGCGGGCCACCCGTCAGCAGCGGCGAACGCTGGCGACTGGCGGTCAAGTTGAAGCGTCCTGCCGGGCTGCTCAATCCGCATGCCTTCGATTACGACGCCTGGCTGCTGGCTCAACGCATCGGTGCGACCGGCACGGTCAAGGACGGCGAGCGACTCGCCGAAGCCCGATGGGCGTGGCGCGACGGCATTCGCCGGCGTTTACTCGCGGTCGATGCCCAAGGCCGAACCGCCGCATTGACCGCGCTGGTACTGGGCGATGGCGCCGGGTTGAGCCGTGAGGAATGGCAAGTGCTGCAAGACACCGGCACCGTGCATCTGCTGGTGATTTCCGGGCAGCACATCGGAATGCTGGCGGGGCTGGTCTACCTGCTGATTGCCGGGTTGGCGCGTTTTGGCCTGTGGCCAGGACGTTTGCCGTGG
Source organism: Pseudomonas sp. GW821-FHT10C09 (assembly GCF_059415465.1). NCBI lineage: Bacteria > Pseudomonadati > Pseudomonadota > Gammaproteobacteria > Pseudomonadales > Pseudomonadaceae > Pseudomonas > Pseudomonas sp. GW821-FHT10C09. The sequence goes on along the minus strand of NZ_JBWKNG010000016.1, from coordinate 160,935 downwards.
CTGCCATGGGCATGCGGACTGGCGTTCTCGGCGGCGCTGGCTTACGGGCTGCTGGCCGGCTTCGACGTTCCGGTGCAACGCGCCTGCGTGATGATCGGTCTGGTGCTGCTGTGGCGGCTACGTTTTCGTCACCTCGGCGCCTGGTGGCCGCTGTTGCTGGCGCTCAATGGCGTTTTGCTGCTGGATCCGTTGGCCAGTCTGCAACCGGGTTTCTGGTTGTCCTTCGCTGCCGTGGCGGTGTTGATCTTCACCTTTGGCGGGCGGCTGGGCCCCTGGCGGTGGTGGCAAACCTGGACCCGGGCTCAATGGTTGATCGCGATCGGCCTGTGCCCGTTGTTGCTGGTGCTCGGCTTGCCGATCAGCCTCAGCGGGCCGGTGGTCAACCTGCTGGCAGTGCCCTGGATCAGCCTGGTGGTGTTGCCGCCAGCCTTGCTCGGGACATTGTTGTTGCCCGTGCCTTATATCGGCGAAGGGCTGCTGTGGCTGGCGGGTGGTTTGATCGACGGGATGTTCAAGGCGCTGACAATGATGGCCGGGCAATTGCCCGCTTGGGTGCCGATGGCGGTTCCGTTGTGGAGTTGGGCGCTCGGTACGTTGGGCGCCGTCCTGCTGTTGTTGCCGCGAGGCGTGCCGTTACGCCCTTTGGGGTGGCCGTTGCTGTTGTTGCTGGTCTTTGCGCCTCGGCCCCTGTTGCCGGAAGGCATGGCCGATGTCTGGCAACTGGACGTCGGCCAAGGCTTGGCCATCCTGGTGCGGACCCGTCATCACACGCTGTTGTATGACGCCGGGCCGCGTTTCGGCGACATGGACATGGGGGCGCGGGTGGTGCTGCCGTCGTTGCGAAAACTCGGAGTGGAAGGGCTCGACCTGATGCTGATCAGTCACGCCGATGCCGATCACGCCGGCGGTGCGCGAGCCGTGAGCAATGGCCTGCCGGTCAAACAGATTCTCAGTGGCGATCCCGAGGGTTTACCTGCCGAACTGCAAGCCCAAGGCTGTGACAGCGGCCGGCAATGGAGCTGGGACGGTGTGAATTTCCAGTTGTGGCAATGGACGTCAGCCTATGACAGCAACCAGAAATCCTGCGTCCTGCAAATAGAAGCCAGCGGCGAGCGACTGTTGCTGACCGGTGATATCGACATCGCTGCCGAGCGGGCCTTGCTGGAGAGTCCACTGGCGGTGGCCACCGATTGGTTGCAATCACCGCATCACGGCAGCCGCAGTTCCTCGTCGATGGCCCTGTTGAGCGTATTGCAAGCCAAGGCCGTATTGATCTCCCGTGGCCAGGGCAATTCCTTTGGCCACCCGCACCCAACGGTCGTGGCGCGTTATCAAAAACGCCGCATGGCGATTTATGACAGCGCCGAGCACGGTGCCATTCATCTGCAACTCGGGCGTTTCCAGCCACCGTGGACGATGCGTCTGGACCGGCGTTTCTGGCGCGATCCACCGCCGGTCAATAAATAGCCGAGAGTTATTAAAGCCCGACCGGATGCGACATCACGGTCTTCGGTGCGCCGACCCCCTATGTTAGAGTGGCGCACTTTTTCGAGGGGACTGTCACTGTGTGGGAATTGGTCAAATCCGGCGGCTGGATGATGCTGCCGATCATTCTGAGTTCCATCGCGGCCATGGCCATCGTCGCCGAGCGTCTGTGGACCCTGCGTGCCAGCCGCGTGACGCCCGAGCACTTGCTCGGCCAGGTCTGGGTCTGGATCAAAGACAAACAGCTCAATAAAGAAAAACTCAAGGAACTGCGCGCCAACTCGCCGTTGGGTGAAATCCTGGCGGCGGGCCTGGCCAACTCCAAGCATGGTCGCGAGATCATGAAAGAGTGCATCGAAGAGGCCGCCGCCCGGGTCATCCATGAACTGGAGCGTTACATCAACGCCCTGGGCACCATCGCCGCCATGGCCCCGCTGCTCGGCTTGCTGGGGACGGTGCTGGGCATGATCGATATCTTCAGTTCGTTCATGGGCACGGGCATGACCACCAACGCCGCAGTGCTGGCCGGCGGTATCTCCAAAGCGTTGATCACCACGGCCTCGGGCCTGATCGTCGGCATCCCCTCGGTCTTCTTCCACCGGTTCCTGCAACGGCGCATCGATGAGCTGGTGGTGGGGATGGAGCAGGAAGCCATCAAGCTGGTTGAAGTGGTGCAGGGCGACCGTGACGTGGACTTGTCCGAGGGCAAAAAAGCGTGAAATTCCGCCGCAAGCAACGGGAGAACGTGGACATCAATCTCGTGTCGCTGATCGACGTGGTGTTTGTCCTGCTGCTGTTTTTCGTTGTGACCACCACCTTTACCCGAGAAACCCAGTTGCGCGTCGAACTGCCGGAAGCGGTCAGCGGCGCGTCGGCTGACGATCAACCAGCCAAGCAAGTGGACATTACTATCAACGCTGAAGGCGTGTTCTCGGTGAACAATCGAGTCCTGCCCAAGAGCGACCTGGCGACCGTGATGGACGCGCTGCAAAAAGAGTCCAACGGCGACACCAACCTGCCGCTGTCCATCAGCGCTGACGGCAAGACTCAACATCAGTCTGTCATTACCGCCATGGACGCCGCCGGCAAGCTCGGTTTCAGCCATTTGCGCATGACCACTGTCGAGGCGGCGCCCGCGCATTGATGGCCATGTCTGATCGCTTGCTCGCCGCGTGGTACGAAGGTCATCCGGCCCTGAAGCTGTTGCAGCCACTGGAGTGGCTGTATCGGCGGGTGGTCATGAACAAGCGCAAGCGATTCCTGGCAGGTGAGGGCGAGATCTATCAACCGCCCGTGCCGCTGATCGTGGTCGGCAATATCACCGTCGGCGGCACGGGCAAGACGCCGCTGATCCTGTGGATGATCGAGCATTGCCAGCGCAGCGGGTTGCGGGTCGGTGTGGTCAGTCGTGGTTACGGTGCCAAGCCGCCGCAGCTGCCGTGGCGGGTCGAAGCCGACCAAAGTGCCGAGGTGGCGGGCGATGAACCGTTGTTGATCGTCCAGCGTACCGGCGTGCCGTTGATGATCGACCCGGACCGCAGCAGCGCAGTAAAAGCGTTGCTGGCGAGCGAGCCGCTGGACCTGATCCTGTCCGATGACGGCATGCAGCATTACCGCCTGGCCCGCGACCTCGAACTGGTACTGATCGACGCCGTCAGAGGCCTGGGCAACCAGCGTTGCCTGCCGGCCGGACCGTTGCGCGAGCCAGTCGAACGCCTGCAAAGCGTCGACGCGGTGCTCTACAACGGCGCCGCAGAGGACCGCGACGGCGGGTTTGCCTTCCAGCTGCAACCGACCGCCCTGATCAATTTGCTCAGCGGTGAACGACGTCCACTCGACCACTTCCCCGCAGGCCAGGCGGTGCATGCCGTAGCCGGAATCGGCAATCCGCAGCGTTTCTTCACCACCCTCGAAACGCTACACTGCAAACCTGTCCCGCACGCGTTTGCCGACCATGCCGAATACAGCGTGCAGGCCTTGAATTTCACACCGTCATTGCCGTTGGTCATGACTGAAAAGGACGCGGTGAAGTGCCGTGCCTTCGCCGCCGCCGATTGGTGGTACCTGGCGGTCGATGCTGTGCCATCGCCGGCCTTCGTGGCCTGGTTCGATACACAGCTGATGCGCCTGTTGCCGGCTCGTCTTTTGCCTTAACTCCGTTTTTATCCAGGGAATGCTCATGGACACCAAATTGCTCGACATCCTCGCTTGCCCGGTCTGCAAAGGCCCACTCAAGCTCAGCGCCGACAAGACCGAGCTGATCAGCAAGGGCGCTGGCCTCGCGTACCCGATCCGCGATGGCATTCCGGTGATGCTCGAAACCGAAGCCCGCACCCTGACCACCGACGAGCGTCTGGATAAATGACCACAGCCTTTACCGTTGTCATTCCATCGCGTTATGCCTCGACCCGCTTGCCGGGCAAACCGCTGCTGCTGATCGCCGGCAAGCCGATGATCCAGCACGTCTGGGAACAGGCGAGCAAAAGCAGCGCCCAGCGCGTGGTGGTTGCCACTGACGATGCGCGTATTGTCGAGGCGTGCAATGCCTTCGGCGCTGAAGTGGTGCTGACCCGCGAAGACCACAATTCCGGCACCGACCGTCTGGCCGAAGTCGCCGCGAAGCTGGGCCTGGCGCCCGACGCCATCGTGGTCAACGTCCAGGGTGACGAGCCGCTGATCCCGCCGAGCGTGATCGATCAGGTCGCGGCTAACCTGGCGGCCCACACCGAAGCGCGCATGGCCACCTTGGCCGAGCCGATCGAAGACGTGGAAACCCTGTTCAATCCCAACGTGGTCAAGGTCGTCAGCGACCTTGATGGTCTGGCGCTGACCTTCAGTCGTTCGACCTTGCCGTGGGCCCGTGATGCCTTCGCCAAAAGCCGCGAGCAATTGCCGGAAGGCGTGCCGTATCGCCGTCACATCGGCATTTATGCCTACCGCGCCGGTTTCCTGCATGACTTCGTCAGTTGGGGCCCGTGCTGGCTGGAAAACACCGAATCCCTGGAACAGCTGCGTGCCCTGTGGCACGGCGTGCGGATTCACGTCGCCGACGCGTTGATCGCACCGCCGACCGGGGTCGACACCGTTGAAGATCTTGAGCGCGTTCGTCGCCTGCTGGAGGCCTGATGCGCGTTTTGTTCGTGTGCCTGGGCAACATCTGCCGTTCTCCAACGGCCGAAGGCGTGCTGCGGCACAAACTGCGCGAAGCGGGGCTGGCCGATCAGATTGAAGTCGCCTCCGCCGGCACCGGTGACTGGCATGTCGGCAAGGCTCCGGATAAACGTAGCCAGGCCGCGGCCAAACTGCGCGGCTACGATTTGTCCGCCCAGCGTGCCCAGCAAGTCAGCCGCGCCGATTTCGCCACCTACGACCTGATCCTGGCGATGGACAACAGCAACCTGCGCCACCTCAAGGCCCTGCAACCGGCCAAGGGTAAAGCCGAGCTGGACTTGTTCCTGCGTCGCTTTCAGTCGGAACTCGATGAAGTCCCGGACCCGTACTACGACGGCGACCAGGGCTTCGAACAGGTGCTGGACCTGATCGAGCGCGCCAGTGACTTGCTGGTGATCGAATTGAAGGGACGGCTATGAGTTTGCAGGTTCAATCACAGGTTTCGCTCAAGCCGTTCAACAGCTTTGGTGTCGACGTTCAGGCTCGCCTGTTCGCCGAGGCGCATAGCGATGCCGACGTGCGAGAGGCCCTGGCCTACGCCGCAGAGCATGACGTGCCGTTGTTGGTGATTGGCGGCGGCAGCAATCTGCTGCTGACCGCCGATATCCAGTCGCTGGTGCTGCGCATGGCTACGCGCGGGATTCGCATCCTCAGCGATGACGGCCGCAACGTCGTGATCGAAGCCGAGGCCGGCGAGCCGTGGCATCCGTTCGTGCAACACACCCTGGCGCAGGGTTTGTCGGGCCTGGAAAACCTCAGCCTGATCCCCGGCACCGTCGGTGCGGCGCCGATGCAGAACATCGGTGCGTACGGGGTCGAGATCAAGGACGTGTTCGCCGGCCTGACCGCGCTGGATCGCCAGACCGGCGAGCTGCGGGATTTCACCTTGGCTGAGTGCAACTTTGCTTACCGCGACAGCCTGTTCAAGCAGGAACCGGGACGCTGGTTGATCCTGCGCGTTCGTTTCACCCTCGACCGTGCCGCGCACTTGCATCTGGAATATGGCCCGGTGCGTCAGCGCCTGACCGAGCAAGGCATCGAGCAGCCGACGGCGACGGATGTCAGCCAGGCGATTTGCAGCATACGCAATGAAAAGCTCCCGGACCCGGCGGTGCTGGGCAATGCCGGCAGCTTCTTCAAAAACCCGCTGGTGCCGGCGGCGCTGGTCGCCCGGCTCAAGGGTGAATACCCGGATCTGGTGGCGTATGCGCAACCCGACGGGCAAATGAAACTGGCCGCGGGCTGGTTGATCGAGCGGGCAGGGTGGAAAGGTTTCCGCGACGCGGATGCCGGCGTGCATAAGTTACAGGCGTTGGTGCTGGTCAATTACGGCGGTGCCACGGGGCTGCAACTGCTTAACCTGGCGCAGCGAATCCAGAAAGACATTTCAGAACGATTCCATGTCGATCTGGAAATGGAGCCTAACCAGTATTGAAGCTAAGCTTTCAGGACTGATCTCAAAGCCCTGCACACTTCCACTGTGCAGGGCTTTTTTGTTAATGCTGGGTTAACTTAGCCACCTAACGATGCAAGCATTTGCTCCATCAAAGGCCCGGTGCAGACATTCCCGTCGCATAAGAGAGCCTCATTAGCCTGAGTCGATCTGCGTATCACGAACCAAGATCCCACGGCAGATTGCTCGACCCCATAACCCAAGATCTATGCGGGCGTGCCCATGATTACCCTGAAACTCAACGGTCAAGACCATCCACTCGACGTCACCGAAGACATGCCGCTGCTCTGGGCTATCCGCGACGTCGCCGGTTACAACGGCACCAAATTCGGCTGCGGCATGGGTCTGTGCGGCGCGTGCACGATTCACATTGACGGATCACCGGCGCGCAGTTGCATTACGCCGATTGGCTCGGTGGTCGGGCAGAACGTCACCACCATCGACAATCTGCACGCCGATCCGGTTGGGCAAGTGGTCCAGCAAGCCTGGCTCGACACCGCCGTGGCCCAGTGCGGTTTTTGCCAGGGCGGGCAGATCATGTCGGCGACGGCGCTGCTCAAGACCAACCCCAATCCTACGGACGCGCAGATCGAAGAGGCGATGGTCGGCAACATCTGCCGCTGCGGGACTTACAACCGCATCAAGACGGCCATCCGTCAGGCTTCCACTCACTTGAAGGAGGCCAAGGCATGAGCCAGTTACCGAATGATTTTGCCCTGAGCAACCTCAGTAACTTGAGCCGCCGCGGTTTCCTCAAAGGGGTCGGTGCGACCAGTGCCTTGGTGCTGGCGGCCAGTTGGGGCTGGCAGGACGTTTTCGCTGAAGAGGCCTCGAAGAAGTTCGGCGCCGACGGCATGCCCCACGGCGCGATCGATGATCCCAAGGTCTACGTCAGCATCGCCGCCGATGGCACGGTGACCGTGGTCTGCAACCGTTCGGAAATGGGCCAGGGCGTACGCACCAGCCTGACGATGGTGGTGGCCGATGAACTGGACGCCGACTGGGCGATGGTGAAGGTGCAGCAGGCGCCGGGCGACGAAGTGCGTTTCGGCAACCAGGACACCGACGGTTCGCGCAGCATGCGTCACTGGTACGAGCCGATGCGCCGTTGCGGTGCCGCCGCGCGCACCATGCTGGAACAGGCCGCTGCCGAGCAGTGGAAAGTGCCGGTCGCCGAGTGCCATGCGCAATTGCACAAAGTCATCCACAAACCGTCCGGTCGTGAATTGGGCTATGGCGCATTGGCCGTGGCAGCCAGTGCGCTGGCGGTGCCTGCGCGTGACAGCGTACGGCTTAAGGATCCGTCGGAGTTTCGCTACATCGGCAAGGAAGGCACCAAGGCCATCGACGGTGCCGACATCGTCAACGGCCGCGCCATTTACGGCGCCGACGTGCATTTCGACGGCATGCTCTACGCCACCATTGCGCGTCCGGCGGTGTACGGCGGCAAGGTCAAGTCCGTCGACTCCAGCGCTGCGCTGAAAGTCCCCGGCGTAATCAAGGTCGTGCAAATCGAAGGCAGCCCGCTGCCGTCCGAATTTCAACCATTGGGCGGTGTGGCCGTGGTGGCCAGCAACACCTGGGCCGCGATCAAGGGCCGCGAGGCGCTGAAGATCGAATGGGATGACGGCCCGAACGCCAGTTATGACTCGATTGCCTATCGCAAGGAGCTGGAAGCGGCGTCCCTCAAGCCCGGCAAAGTGGTGCGCAATACCGGCAGCATCGACGAAGCGATGAAGAACGCCGACAGCACCCTCGAAGCGTCCTACTACTTGCCGCACCTGGCGCAGGCACCGATGGAGCCGATGGTCGCCATTGCCCGTTTCAAGGACGGCGTCTGCGAAGCCTGGGGGCCGAGTCAGGCGCCGCAGGTCACCCGCACCCGGATCGGCGAGCGCCTCGGCGTTCCGTTCGATAACGTCACGTTTAACGTCACCTTGCTCGGTGGCGGTTTTGGTCGCAAATCCAAGCCTGACTTCATCATCGAAGCGGCAATCCTCGCCAAAGAGTTCCCCGGCAAGGCCGTGCGGGTGCAATGGACTCGCGAAGACGACATCCACTGTTCCTATTTCCACACCGTGTCGGCCGAGTACCTCAAGGCCAGCCTGAACAAGGATGGCCTGCCCTCCGGCTGGCTGCACCGCACCGTAGCCCCGAGCATCACCGCGCTGTTTGCACCGGGCATGAACCACGAGGCGGCGTTTGAGTTGGGCATGGGGTTCACCAACATGGCCTACGCGATTCCCAACGTGCGCCTGGAAAACCCGGAGGCGACGGTGCATACCCGCGTCGGCTGGTATCGCTCGGTGTCGAACATCCCGCACGGTTTTGCGATTCAGAGCTTCGTCGATGAACTGGCGCACAAGGCCGGTCAGGATCCGCTCAAGTACCAGATCAAGTTGCTTGGCCCGGACCGTCAGATCGATCCGCGCACGTTGAGTGAAGAGTGGAACTACGGCGAATCCCCCGAGCGCTATCCGATCGATACCGGCCGCCTGCGCACGGTACTGGAAACCGCTGCCAAAGCCGCGGGTTGGGGGCGTGAACTGCCCAAGGGCCGAGGCCTGGGGCTGGCGGTGCATTACAGCTTCGTCACCTATGTGGCGGCGGTAATCGAGGTCGAAGTCAAAGACGACGGCACGTTGATCGTGCACAAGGCTGACATCGCCGTGGATTGCGGGCCGCAGATCAACCCCGAGCGCATCCGCTCGCAGTTCGAGGGCGCCTGCGTCATGGGGTTGGGCAATGCGGTGCTGGGGGAAATCAGCTTCAAGGACGGCAAGGTCCAGCAGGACAACTTCCACATGTACGAAGTGGCGCGCATGTCACTGGCGCCCAAGGAAGTCGCGGTGCATCTGGTCACCCCGCCAGGCGTTGTGCCCTTGGGTGGTGTCGGTGAACCGGGCGTGCCACCGATTGCCCCGGCGCTGTGCAACGCGATCTTCGCCGCCACCGGCAAACGCATCCGCAACCTGCCGGTTCGCTTTCAGCTGCAAGGTTGGCAGAAGGCGCAAGCCTGATGGACAGCGTCGATCTGAACGTCCTGCGCAGCGTGCTCGAATGGCGCCGCGCCGGTCAGCGGGTGGTGCTGTACAGCGTGGTCCAGACCTGGGGCACCGCGCCCCGGGCACCTGGCGCCATGCTGGCCTTGCGTGAAGATGGCGTGGTGATCGGTTCGGTGTCGGGCGGTTGTGTCGAGGATGACCTGATTGCCCGGCTGCACGACGGGCGTATCCCGCCCGACGGTCCGCCGGTGCAGTTGATCACCTACGGCGTCACTCGCGAGGAGGCCGCGCGGTTCGGTTTGCCGTGCGGCGGCACGTTGCGCCTGACCGAGGAGCGCGTCGGCGATCCGCATTGGGTGGCCCAATTGCTGGCGCGCTGTGAGGCCCATGAAATCGTCGCTCGTTCGCTGGATATTGCGACCGGTGAAGTGGTCGTGCAGTCAGCGAGCAAATCCGATGTGCTGAGTTTTGACGGCACCACGCTGCGCGCCATTTATGGTCCGCGTTGGCGCCTGTTGCTGATCGGCGCGGGGCAATTGTCCCGTTACGTCGCCGAGATGGCGCGGTTGCTGGATTTCGAAGTGCTGATCTGCGATCCACGCACCGAGTTTGTGTACGGCTGGGAAGAGCAGCACGGTCGTTTTGTCTCGGGCATGCCGGATGAAGCGGTGCTGAACATTCAGACTGACGAACGCACGGCCATCGTCGCCCTGACTCATGATCCTCGCCTGGATGACATGGCGCTGCTGACGGCGCTGGACTCCAGAGCCTTTTATGTCGGCGCGCTGGGGTCTCGGGTCAACAGCCTGAAGCGCCGGGAAAACCTCGCCGAACTGGGCTTGTCGCCAGGCGCTATCGAGCGTCTGCATGGCCCGGTGGGGTTGCACATTGGCAGCCACAGTCCGGCGGAAATCGCCTTGTCACTGATGGCCGAAATTGTGGCGATCAAGAACGGTGTCGAACTGAAACAAAAGAAGCCGTTGCAGGAGGCTATATGAATGAATCCATCGGCGTCATCGTGCTGGCGGCCGGGCAGGGCAGTCGTTTTCGTCAGGTGGCGGGGGCAGATAAAGACAAGTTGTTGGCCGATTGCACGGGGCGCGACGGTGCGGTTCGTTCGGTGATCGAGCAGGTGTTGATGAGCTTGCCGGTTTCGTTGATTAAACGCGTGCTGGTGACGACAGAGGACCGTCCGCAGGTGATTCGCATGGCTCAAGCGTATGGCTGCGAGATTGTGTTGATCGACTCGACGGGCATGGGCGACAGCATTGCGGCGGGTGTGGCGGCGTGTCCGCAGTGCAGTGGCTGGTTGATAGTGTTGGGGGATATGCCGTTCATCCTGCCTTCGACGGTTGAGAGCGTGCTGGCGGGTGTGGCTGATGATGCGATCAGCGTGCCGGTGCTGGGGGGGGAGTTTGGGCATCCAGTGGGGTTCGGCCGCAGTTTTGGACCGGGGTTGATGGGGTTGTCGGGTGATCGAGGGGCCAAGCCGCTGTTTGCGCAGGGCAGGGTGGTTGAAGTGGCAGTGGATGATCCCGGAGTGCTGTGGGACGTCGATGTGCCAGATAAGTTGATATTCAAGCAGGCGTGACATAGATCCAATGTGGGAGCGGGGTTGCTCGCGAATGCGGTGGATCAGCCAACAAAAATGTTGAATGAGAGACCGCATTCGCGAGCAAGCCCGCTCCCACAGGGGATTTGCGGTGATGTCTGGAGGCATTAAAAAGCCCCGCCTGGGTTACCAGGCGGGGCTTTTTATGGCCTAGGAGTTAGACGAGAGGTTTAGGCTCGTGCTCTTTTTCCTGGGCTTGTTCGTGTTGCTCTACGGCTTCCTGAACGGAGCGCGGTGCTTCTTCGATGACGGATTCGGCAACAGGTGCCGCTTCGATCACTTCAGCAACAACCGGAGCCGGTTCGGCAGCGACAGGCGCTTCAACCGGTGCAGCAGCGGCAGCCAGTTCGGCTTCCTTCTGCAGACGCTCTTCTTCACGCTTGCGACGACGCACTTCACGTGGGTCGTTCGGCGCACGGCCGCTTGGCGTCAGGGCGCTGACCGGGGCCGCTTCAACGGCTGGTTCAGCCACTTCGGCAACAACCGGAGCCGGTGCCTCAACGACTGGAGCAGGTTCGGCAGCCACAACCACTGGCTCGGAAACCATCGCTTCAGACACTTCAGCTTCGGCCACTGGTGCAGGTGCTGGTGCTTCAACAGCAACCGGCTCGGCAACCCAGTTGAACGCGGTTTGTTCTTCACGAACTTCACGGACAGCTTCGGTCACGGTTTCGGTGACGGTTTCGGCAGCAGGCTCGGCAGCAACCACTGGCTCGGCGACGACAGTCGCTTCAACCACAGATTGGGCTTCTTCACGAACAAACGCTTCGCGAACCGGCGCCACTTCGATTTCCGGAGCGGCAGTCGCTTCGACCGGAGTCGTAGCTTCAACCACTGGCGCTTCAACCGGAGCGGTTTCCTGAACAGACGCCGTGGCGCGTTCAGCTTGCTCGTGAGCTTGTGCTTCAGCCGGTGCACTGATCACGGTGCTGGCAACGGCTGCGGTAACAGCCAGGCCTGCGGCCAGATCAGAAGTGCTTGGTGCTTCGTTGCTTTCGCCAGCTTCGTTACCTTCGGATTCTTCCGAACCTTCGATCACGTTGCCGTTGGCATCGCGTTGACGCTCGCGACGGTTGCTGCGACGACGCTGGCCACGGGAGCGGCGGCGTGGACGATCGCCTTCGGCGCCTTCCTGACCGTCTTCCGGCAGTTGCTCTTCGTTGGAGGTCAGCTCTTCTTCAGCAACGGCGGCAGCCGCTTGTTCAGCACGTGGCTGACGTTCTTCACGCGGAGGGCGTGGAGCGCGTTCTTCACGTGGCTGGCGAGCCGGACGTTCTTCAGCGGTTGCAGTAGCAGTCGCAGTCGCGGCAGCAGCGGCTGGAGCGGCATCCAGAGGCTCGCGCAGTTCACGAACCGGACGCTCTTCACGATCGCCGCGTGGCTTGCGGTCTTCGCGTGGAGCGCGCGGTGCACGTTCTTCACGAGGTGCGCGAGGTGCGCGCTCTTCACGTGGAGCACGTTCTTCGCGGGCTACGGCTGGGGTTTCTTCGCGGGCTTCGCGTGGTTCACGGGGAGCACGCTCTTCACGCGGTGCACGTTCCTCACGAGGCTTGCGTTCTTCATCGCGGCGACCATTACGGTTGCGGCTCTGCTGACGACCGTTGCGACGCTCTTCGTTACGCGGCGGACGCTCGGTGGTCGCTGGTTTTTCAACCACAACCGGAGCAGCAGGCTCTTCCTTGGTCGCGAACAGGCTGACCAGCGACTTCACCAGGCCTTTGAACAGGCTTGGCTCTGGCGCGGCAACCGGTGCGGCCACTGGCGCGGCAGCGACGACTTCGGTCGGAACCGGAGCGTTGGCGCGGGCCGGAGCGGTCTTCACCGCGGCTTCCTGGCGAACCAGGGTGCGGGTCGCAGCGGCTGGCTGGACTTCTTCGACTTCGGCAGCGGCAGCAGCGATTTCGTAGCTGGACTGGCCGACTGCGGCTTCCGGGCTGTCATCGCGCAGACGCTGAACTTCGAAGTGCGGCGTTTCGAGGTGATCGTTCGGCAGAATGACGATGCGGGCACGGGTGCGCAGTTCGATCTTGGTGATCGAGTTGCGTTTTTCGTTGAGCAGGAACGCAGCCACCGGGATTGGCACTTGGGCGCGAACTTCGGCGGTGCGGTCTTTCAGGGCTTCTTCTTCGATCAGGCGCAGGATCGCCAGCGACAGCGATTCAACATCACGAATGATGCCGGTGCCGTTGCAACGCGGGCAAACGATGCCGCTGCTTTCGCCCAGCGATGGACGCAGGCGCTGACGGGACATTTCCAGCAGGCCGAAGCGCGAGATGCGACCGACTTGCACGCGAGCGCGGTCGGCTTCCAGGCATTCGCGGACTTTCTCTTCCACGGCGCGCTGGTTCTTGGCAGGGGTCATGTCGATGAAGTCGATGACGATCAGGCCGCCGATGTCGCGCAAGCGCAACTGACGGGCGATTTCTTCGGCGGCTTCAAGGTTGGTCTGCAGGGCGGTTTCTTCGATGTCGCTGCCTTTGGTGGCGCGCGCCGAGTTGATGTCGATGGACACCAGGGCTTCGGTCGGATCGATAACGATGGAGCCGCCGGAAGGCAGTTCAACGACGCGCTGGAAAGCGGTCTCGATCTGGCTTTCGATCTGGAAACGGTTGAACAGCGGAACGCTGTCTTCGTACAGCTTGATCTTGCTGGCGTACTGCGGCATCACCTGGCGGATGAAGGTCAGGGCTTCGTCCTGGGCTTCAACGCTGTCGATCAGCACTTCGCCGATGTCCTGGCGCAGGTAATCGCGGATGGCGCGGATGATCACGTTGCTTTCCTGGTAGATCAGGAATGGCGCGGAACGATCCAGCGAAGCTTCTTTGATGGCGGTCCAGAGTTGCAGCAGGTAATCGAGGTCCCACTGCATTTCTTCGCTGCTGCGGCCAAGGCCCGCAGTGCGCACGATCAGGCCCATGTCGGCCGGGGCAACCAGACCGTTCAGGGCTTCACGCAGTTCGTTGCGCTCTTCACCTTCGATGCGACGGGAGATACCGCCGGCACGCGGGTTGTTCGGCATCAGAACGAGGTAACGACCGGCCAGGCTGATGAAGGTGGTCAGGGCGGCGCCCTTGTTGCCACGTTCTTCTTTTTCGACCTGAACGATGACTTCCTGGCCTTCGCTCAGGACGTCCTTGATGTTGACGCGGCCTTCGGGGGCTTTCTTGAAGTATTCGCGGGAGATTTCTTTGAGGGGCAGGAAGCCGTGGCGCTCGGAGCCGAAATCGACAAAGGCAGCCTCAAGGCTTGGTTCGATGCGAGTAATCCGGCCTTTATAGATGTTGGCCTTCTTCTGCTCGCGTGCACCGGATTCGATGTCCAGGTCGTAGAGACGTTGGCCATCTACCAGTGCAACACGCAACTCTTCGGGTTGAGTTGCGTTAATCAGCATTCTTTTCATGTAGTACCGTCGGTTTCCGGGCTGCCGGAAACGGCGTTCGGCACACACGACTTCTCACGGTCGGTGTCAGGTGCGTCAGGAGTAGTTGGCTACTCCAGTGTCTAGCGAACCCCGACCAATTGGGCCGGTGTCGCGACGTACGCGTCCTGCTTGCTGTGGCTACTTAAGCACTCAGTCAGGAGGAGGAATCAACCAGCGGCTGTGGACGAGATGAAGCGTCTTGATAAAGCCTATTGCTACACAGTCCAGCGGTTGTGCATCTCCACCCTACACGTATCCCTGATAATTCGGGTGCTGCCGCGCGCAGAATCCGCAGCGGGTTGGCATTTACCGTGAGCTCCGAAGGGGGAGGTCACGCATCATGGCTAATTTAGGCGTTGTTTCCGAAGCGTTCGCTCAGGGTCGTTCGTGGCTGACTGCACTTTGTGAACTGGCCGTGAATATTTGCTCGCAAGGCGAGTTAAAACTCTGCTTTGCGGCATGATTCAGGCCTCATGTCACCTGCGCTCGTTACAGCTGCAAACTCCACCGTTACGTAGCGAAAGCCCCGTAGGACGGCCTCGCGTCCTGGTGAATTGCGTTGGTCAGGGCCGGTTTTTGACCGTTGGTCCGCTGTCCAGGCCGCTTTTGGCGGCGTTCGCGACTATAGCAGCAATGATTAAGTGCTTCAATTCCATAAAAAATTGTTATCATCCGCGCCATGACGACGACTACCCCTCCGACCCCAGCCGTACAACTGCTGGAGGTCTCGCCGGAATATGCCGGCCAACGTATTGATAACTTCCTTCTCGCTCGGCTCAAAGGCGTGCCCAAGACCTTGATTTACCGCATTTTGCGCAAAGGCGAAGTGCGGGTGAACAAAGGTCGGATCAAGCCCGAATACAAGCTGCAGGCGGGCGATATCGTGCGCGTGCCGCCGGTTCGCGTGCCTGAGCGCGATGAGCCGGTGCCGCTGGCCCAGGGCTTGCTGCAACGCCTCGAAGCCTCGATTGTCTTCGAAGACAAAGCGCTGATCGTGATCAACAAGCCTTGCGGTATCGCTGTCCATGGCGGCAGCGGTCTGACTTACGGAGTGATCGAAGCCTTTCGTCAGTTGCGTCCCGATTGCAAGGAGCTCGAGCTGGTTCACCGTCTCGACCGTGATACCTCCGGCCTGCTGATGATCGCCAAGAAGCGCAGCATGTTGCGTCACTTGCACACGGCGTTGCGCGGCGATGGCGTCGACAAGCGCTACATGGCGCTGGTCCGCGGTAACTGGGCGGCCTCGATCAAGCAGGTTCGTGCGTCGCTGGGCAAGAGCAATCTGCGTTCCGGCGAGCGTATGGTCGAAGTCGACGAGGAGGAGGGCAAGGAGTCGGTGACCGTGTTCAAGGTCCTGCGCCGTTTTGGCGACTTCGCCACCCTGATCGAAGCCAAACCGATCACTGGCCGGACCCACCAGATCCGCGTTCATACCCTGCACGCCGGGCATTGCATCGCCGGCGATACCAAGTATGGCGACGAAGGTTTCAGCAAGGAAATCCGCGATCTGGGCGGCAAGCGTCTGTTCCTGCATGCCTACATGCTGACCGTGCCGCTGCCGGATGGTAGCGAGCTGAAATTGCAGGCGCCTGTGGACGAAATGTGGTCCAAGACCGTGGAGCGACTGAGTGCGCCAATCTGATTACAAGCTGCTGATTTTCGATTGGGATGGCACGTTGGCCGACTCCATTGGTCGGATTGTGGAGGCGATGCATGTCGCCTCCGAGCGTTCCGGATTTCAGTTGCGCGATGATTTTGCCGTCAAGGGCATCATCGGCCTGGGTTTGCCTGAGGCGATTCGCACCTTGTATCCCGAGATTGGCGATACCGAGCTTGTAGCGTTCCGTCAGCACTATGCCGATCACTACATTGCCGCCGAGGCTGTGCCTTCGCCGTTGTTCGAAGGTGTTGTCGAGTCGATGGAGGCGTTTCGTGCCGAGGGTTATCATCTGGCTGTGGCGACCGGTAAGGCCCGTCGCGGACTGGATCGGGTGCTGAAGTCGCACGGTTGGGAAGATTATTTCGATATCACCCGCGCCGCCGACGAAACCGCCAGCAAGCCGCATCCGCTGATGCTTGAGCAGATCCTCGCGCATTGCGAGGTCCGGCCCGAGCAGGCGCTGATGGTCGGCGATTCGTCCTTCGACTTGCAGATGGCGCGCAACGCCGGCATGGATTCGGTGGCGGTCAGCTACGGCGCGCAATCGATCGAGGCGTTGAAGTTGTTCGAGCCGGCACTGGCCATTGATCGTTTTTCAGAATTGCATGCCTGGCTGAATCAGCGGGCTTAACAGGTTTTTGCTGGGGTAGATGTCATGACCGACGAATGTAAAGCGCCCGACAAGCCGAGCGCGCAGAGCGGTGACGAGAAAAGCTGGAAGCTGCTGGAAAAGACCCTGCTGGCCGGCGTGCAGGAACAGCGCCGCTCCCGTCGCTGGGGGATTTTCTTCAAGCTGCTGACGTTCGTGTACCTGTTTGTGGCGCTGATCCTGTTCACGCCGCTGATGGACATGGAAAAGAGTGCGACCCGCAGCTCCCACTACACCGCATTGATCGACGTGGTTGGCATGATCGCCGACAAGGAATCGGCCAGCGCCGACAACATCGTCGGCAGCCTGCGCGCGGCCTTCGAGGACGATAAGGTCAAAGGCATCATCCTGCGCATCAACAGCCCGGGCGGCAGTCCGGTGCAGTCGGGTTATGTATATGACGAAATCGTCCGCCTGCGTGCCCTGCATCCGCAGATCAAGGTGTACGCGGTGATCTCGGACCTGGGCGCTTCCGGCGCTTACTACATCGCTAGTGCGGCGGACCAGATCTACGCCGACAAGGCGAGTCTGGTGGGCTCTATTGGTGTGACGGCGGCCGGCTACGGCTTTGTCGGCACCATGGAGAAACTGGGTGTGGAGCGTCGGACGTATACGTCGGGTGAGCACAAGTCATTCCTCGATCCGTTCCAGCCGCAGAAGCCAGAGGAAACTCAGTTCTGGCAGGGTGTGCTGGATACCACGCACCAACAGTTCATCAACAGCGTGAAGAAGGGTCGTGGTGATCGCCTCAAGGACAAAGAGCATCCGGAGCTGTTCTCCGGGTTGGTCTGGAACGGAGAGCAGGCGTTGCCGCTCGGTCTGATTGATGGCTTGGGCAATGCTAGTTCGGTGGCTCGTGACGTGATTGGCGAGAAAGAACTGGTGGACTTCACTGTTCAGGAATCGCCGTTCGATCGCTTCTCGAAAAAGCTCGGTGCCAGCGTTGCTGAGCAATTGGCGATGTGGATGGGCTTTCACGGTCCGTCGATGCGTTGATTCTGTGGCGATAGGCCTTTGTGGTTAATGCCTATCAGTTAAGCCATCTTGTTTGACCTTTGGTCGCCAGAAACCAAAATCCGATACCTGCATGGGTACCGGATTTTTTATGCATCTCACTCGGGCATGGGAACTGACCCGCAACTTTGCTTTTGTACCAAACTCAATCGAAGGACTGGATTGAAAATAAAAATGCCAGTCAGCTTAACTGACCGGCATTACGCCAAGCGCTCGCTTGTTGTTAATTGTCTAACCCTGAAACAATCGTAAGCATATCTCTAGGCTCGACAGGATCCAATTACCAATATCGGAAGTCCGACGTTTCCAAACAATAGTTGCTAATCGCGCCCTAAAGGTGATAGAGGCTTAGCAATTTCAATCAAAAGTATATTTTCCCTCTGTCATGAATATCGGCTCCCTCCAGTTAGGCCCCCTGCTAATCCCGGTTCCATCCATTTTTACAAATCCAGCGTCCCGCATTTTCCAAACAAGATGCAATAATCCCATGTTGTCTCCCACATGCGCCCAGCTAGCCCGATTATAAAGCCCGTCAAGCCGAGGAAGATCGATACCTAGTTCATTTTTGGTAAGAAATAGAATTACCTCTTCAGGTTTCTCGTTGAGCACGATGGTTGTTATGATGCTCATTGCTTTGCCCCTCCCAGTTGCTTGTATTCTCTCTCTGTCTGCTTGTTATCTGCTTCTATAGCTTCAGGCGTGTAGAGCAACTCAAACTCACCCTTTAGTTTGTAGTCTTCTAGCGTCGCGGCGTGAGTATTATTCCAAATGACACCGCCATCATCCGGCTTTACACCATCCGCCACACCTAATGCTCTGAAGCGTTCAAGCTCTCTGAGTTCATGAGTATAGAAACGTTTGTCGGTAGCCGTGATTACTAATTTACCTTGGAGAATCTTTTTCAGTCGATCAACCATGATGGTATTGGCATCTAAAGGACTGAAACGTCCAATATGCAATTTCACTCGTTTAATACCCGCTTTCGTCACAGTAGCCTTGGTCCAATCCAGATCCAGGATCGAGCCTCCAGCTTTGGCAGGATTGAAAAATCGACCACTGTACTTTCCTCTCGTGGTTGCCCCTTCATAAGGGCTATTGAAAACAACGTAAATCGGCGCCAGGCCGCTGCTGATCGGAAAGCAGTAAATACAATCCCTGAAGTCCGGTAACTCGAGCGCAGGCAATGTTTCGGGCTGCACGAGTAGTGGCAATAGTTCAACGCCACTGTAATGCGGTAACTCCACGGGTCTGGCAGGTGAAGTTGTCGAACTGATATCCCAGTGGATAATGGGAAAACTGAGGGTAATAGGTGGTGTGTCGGCGGAGGTGAAACTGTAGCTGTTAGTCTTCTGGTCGAACTCCAGCGCCCGAACTGGCACCGCTGATGAAATGCTCCCTCCCGTCGGTGTTGCAACGAGGGTGTATTGGCCAGGGTCACCATAAATCCGGTAGGGAATATCGATGGCTCCTTCGGTAGCGGCGATTTCATTCAGGTTAGACGGTGCATCTGGCAAGACCGTACTGCCGGATAGTTTGAGAGCCGTTTGAGGATAACGCTCGCCGTTACCCAGAGTGGGTGAATAGAGCAAAGCACCGATCCCAATCGCTGTCGCTGGACTGAGAAGTACCCCTCTCAGACCTGTCAACAACAATGTGCTTTTACGGATCGCTGCCTCGAAGGTCCAGCCGTCCGCGTTTTGGAGGGTAGCGGCACCCGCCACAGTGACCACCTGCGCGGATTGACTAAGGGTTAAATTGAAGTTGTAGGTAGTTTCACCTCTAGCTAAGGCAGAATGGATTGCAGCATCTATAGCAGGAGATGCGTCGTCTAAGAAGGAAACAGCCTCGACAAGTATTCGTTTAATGTAGGCGGCTGTCAGAGATCTCAGGAAGCTTTCATAAAGGCCTAGGCGTTCTGCGTCGTGTTCTGCAGCGTCCACATAAGCTGCGAATAGCTCGGCACTTTCCATGCTGTCGAGTGACAATGCATCTGTGCCAAAAAATGCATCCGCTTCATACCAGCACCTATTCAGCCTAATTCGTTGCAGGAGCTCGACAATAATAATTTTCTTTTTTAAGGCCCCCTCCAGCTTGTTGAATGAGTGGGCGTCAGTGGCTGAGCTTATACGCCCCTCTATTTCATTTCGAACGCCCGCCGTACCATTCGGAAAAACACTTCCTATCTGATCTTGCGCCGAATGCGCAATAGCTACTAACTTTGAATATGCGTCGGGCTCAATATCGATAGTTTCAATACGGTGAGCCACTGTAACCGTCGGAAGCGCTCCATCCCATTTTAGAGCACTGTCAAAATTTGACAGAAATCCCGGATATTCCGTGGGTGGGTGGGTGGGTGGGTTGGGCAGGGCGTTCGACGATGTCAAAGGCGGAGGAGAGGCGATAGAATTTTGCATGCAGCATCCCTTGCAATAATTTGAATTCCATTTGAAGAGCGCCTAAGTTATGCCGCAATCACGACACTCTATCAACAGTAAAATGTTTACTGCATATAACGTGTTTAAAGATTGGGAAGATTCAATATAAACTACGATCAATAGTAATATTTCTTACATCAAAAAATCCGATTTCAGGCAGAAACATCTGGTGCGTTTTTTAGAGATTGATGATCTGTTACCCGGATTTGAATCATGCTGATGATGGGTTGGATTATTTGCAAGATCGCTGCCAATGGCTCCGACCGTCTTGAAGGCGACACCGGCGCTGGAAGCATTCGCTTCCCCGCTCTGCCCCGCAAAAGGGATCGAACTGATGTTCATGGCGCGCTTTAAAGTTTGAAATGTCAGATTAAAACTCAGCTGATAGGACTATCGCCCTATCAGTTCATCGTTGCTATTGAAATTGCTTAACGGATCGGCATTGAGTCGTTGCGGCCGGTTTTTTATGATCAGGGAATTTGCACACCTTCGGCCAGCAGCATGTCGATCAGGCGAATCAGCGGCAGGCCGATCAGGCTGGTGGCGTCAGGGCCTTCGGTGCTTTGAAACAGGCTCACCCCCAAACCTTCGGCCTTGAAGCTGCCAGCGCAGTCGTAGGGCTGTTCGGCGCGCAGGTAGCGTTCGATGCGTGCCTGATCCAGTGGGCGCATGTGGACGGTGAACGGCACGCAATCGACCTGGCATTCACCGGTCTGGCTGTTGAGCAGGGCCAGGCCGGTGAGGAAGGTCACGCTGGCACCGCTCGCGGCCAGCAGTTGCTCGCGAGCGTTTTCGAAGGTGTGGGGTTTGCCAATAATGCGCTCGCCGAGTACCGCGACCTGATCGGAGCCGATGATCAGATGAGCGGTATGGCTGCCCGCCAGTGCCTGGGCTTTTTCTTTGGCGAGGCGTTTGACCAGTTCGATGGCGGGCTCGCCCGGTCGATGGCTTTCGTCGATATCCGGCGAGCTGCAGGTGAACGGCAGCTGCAAGCGGGCCAGCAATTCCCGGCGATACACCGAGCTTGAAGCGAGTAATAAAGGCAGCATGCGCAACTCCAAAAGTCAGGCGCGAATTCTAGCGGAGGCTTGCAAGTGACGGACAGGGCTGAATTTCCTTTGACATGGCTGGGTGCATCCCTATAATGCTGCGCCTATGTTGAATGACCCGATTCCACCTCACGTTGACCCGCGCAAATTGGCTGACCGTGGCACCACCCTTCAAGGTGAACTGCTGCTGGCCGATTTGGAGAGACTCTGCGACCCGCTTTCCGACACTGTCGGTACGGTGCAGGCTAAATTCGTTTTTGAACGAGATGAACGTAAATCTG
This sequence comes from Pseudomonas sp. GW821-FHT10C09, assembly GCF_059415465.1. Classification (NCBI taxonomy): domain Bacteria; kingdom Pseudomonadati; phylum Pseudomonadota; class Gammaproteobacteria; order Pseudomonadales; family Pseudomonadaceae; genus Pseudomonas; species Pseudomonas sp. GW821-FHT10C09. The sequence goes on along the minus strand of NZ_JBWKNG010000016.1, from coordinate 139,700 downwards.
TGGTCATCCACAGCTTTATCGACACCGAAGTCAAAATGGTTTGCCAGCGTTGTCTTGAGCTGGTCACCCTGCCGATCCATAGCGAATGCAGTTATGCTGTGGTGAAGGAGGGTGCGAATACCCAGTCGTTGCCGAAAGGTTATGACGTGCTGGAACTGGGCGAAGATCCTTTGGATCTGCAGTCACTGATCGAGGAGGAGCTTCTGCTCGCCTTGCCCATTGTGCCTGCTCATCATCCGGAAGAATGCCAGCAGCCGGCGGGTCTCGATGAGCCCGAACCGAGCGAGGACGAGGTAACGCGGTCCAACCCGTTCAGTGTATTGGCGCAGTTAAAGCGTGACCCAAACGTTTAGGAGTTAATCAATTATGGCTGTTCAGCAGAACAAAAAATCCCGCTCCGCCCGTGACATGCGTCGTTCGCACGATGCTCTCGAGGCTAGCACCCTGTCTGTAGAAAAAACCACCGGTGAAGTTCACCTGCGTCACCACGTATCGCCAGAAGGCGTATACCGTGGCCGTAAAGTGATCGACAAGGGCGCTGACGAGTAATCACTTGTCCGCTCAAGTCATCGCGATTGACGCAATGGGCGGGGACTTCGGTCCCCGCAGCATTGTTCAGGCCAGCCTCGCTTGCCTGTCTGCTACACCCTCGCTGCACCTGACCCTCGTCGGTCAACCCTCCCTACTTGAAGAATTGCTCTCTGGCCAATCGGCTGTGGATCGCTCGCGCCTGTCGATCGTGCCGGCGTCCGAAGTCATCACCATGGACGAAAAGCCTGCGCAGGCCCTGCGTGGCAAGCCCGACTCGTCGATGCGTGTGGCGCTGGAGTTGCTGCGTGATGGCAAGGTCCAGGCCTGTGTCAGTGCCGGCAATACCGGTGCGCTGATGGCGTTGTCGCGGTTTGTGCTCAAGACCTTGCCGGGCATTGATCGTCCGGCGATGGTGGCGGCGATTCCGACGCAGGAGGGTTACTGCCAACTGCTCGATCTGGGGGCCAACGTCGATTGCAGTGCCGAGCACTTGTTGCAGTTCGCAGTCATGGGTTCGGTGGCCGCGGAGACGCTTGGTATTGTTCGCCCGCGTGTCGCACTGCTGAACATCGGCACTGAAGACATCAAGGGTAATCAGCAGGTCAAGCTGGCCGCCACTTTGTTGCAGGCCGCCCGGGGCATCAATTACATCGGTTTTGTCGAAGGAGACGGTTTGTACCGTGGCGAGGCGGATGTGGTGGTGTGTGACGGCTTTGTCGGCAATATCCTGCTCAAGTCGAGCGAAGGCCTGGCGACCATGATTGCCGGGCGCATCGAAGCCTTGTTCAGGAAAAACCTTGCCTCGAAAATGGTTGGCGCACTGGCGCTGCCGTTGATGAAACGTCTGCAAGCCGACCTCGCGCCTGCGCGGCACAACGGTGCTAGCTTCCTTGGTTTGCAGGGGATTGTGGTGAAGAGCCATGGATCGGCGGGTGTGCAGGGCTTTCAGAGCGCCATTTCCCGTGCGCTGATCGAGATTCAGGAAAACCTGCCGGAACGGATACACGGTCGTCTGGAGGATTTGTTGCTTTAGGCGTTTTCGTCGGACAATGCTTAAATGTGACCGCTCAGTTTAATTGGCCATCCAACTGTCAGTTTCTTGCGTCCCCCAAGCGGGACGTCATTTCTCCGACGACAAGATCATTAGGGGCTCGTTACATGTCTGCTTCCCTCGCATTCGTCTTTCCAGGACAGGGTTCGCAGTCCCTCGGCATGCTGGCCGAGTTGGGCGCGCAACATCCGGTTGTCCTCGAAACATTCAAAGAAGCTTCCGATGCCCTGGGTTACGACCTGTGGGCACTGACCCAGCAAGGGCCGGAAGAACAACTCAATCAAACCGATAAAACCCAGCCGGCCATTCTGACCGCCTCGATCGCCTTGTGGCGTCTGTGGCTGGCCGAAGGTGGCGCGCGTCCGGCTTATGTTGCCGGTCACAGCCTGGGCGAATACAGCGCCCTGGTCGCTGCGGGCAGTCTGAGCCTGGGTGACGCCGTGAAGCTGGTTGAGCGTCGCGGTCAGTTGATGCAAGAAGCCGTTCCGGCCGGGCAGGGCGGCATGGCCGCGATCCTCGGTCTGGACGACGCTGATGTGCTGGCAGCCTGTGCCGAAGCGGCGCAAGGCGAAGTGGTCAGTGCGGTGAACTTCAACTCCCCGGGCCAAGTGGTCATCGCCGGTGCCAAGGCGGCGGTCGAACGCGCCATCGAAGGCTGCAAGGCGCGTGGTGCCAAGCGCGCCATGCCATTGCCGGTCAGCGTGCCGTCGCACTGTGAACTGATGCGCCCGGCGGCCGAGCGTTTCGCCGAGTCCATCGCTGCCATCGACTGGCAGTCGCCGCAGATCCCTGTGGTACAGAACGTCAGCGCCAATGTGCCGGTCGATCTGGAAACCCTCAAGCGTGATCTGCTTGAACAACTCTACAAGCCCGTGCGCTGGGTTGAATCGGTCCAGGCATTGGCTGCCAAGGGCGCGACCCAATTGGTCGAATGCGGTCCTGGCAAAGTGCTGGCCGGTCTGAACAAGCGTTGCGCCGAAGGCGTGTCGACATCCAACCTCAATACCCCAGACGCTTTCGCTGCCGCTCGCGCAGCGCTGGCCTGAATCAGGAGAAACTTGCATGAGCCTGCAAGGTAAAGTTGCACTGGTCACCGGCGCGAGCCGTGGCATCGGCCAGGCCATCGCCCTGGAACTGGGTCGTCAGGGCGCCATCGTGATTGGTACCGCGACCTCCGCTTCCGGTGCCGAGCGCATCGCCGCGACCCTGAAAGAAAACGGTATCCAAGGCACGGGTCTTGAGCTCAACGTCACCAGCGACGAATCCGTTGCTGCGGTACTGGCGAGCATCACTGCACAATTCGGTGCGCCGGCGATCCTGGTCAACAATGCCGGTATCACCCGCGATAACCTGATGATGCGCATGAAAGACGACGAGTGGCATGACGTTGTCGATACCAACCTGAACAGTCTGTTCCGCCTCTCCAAGGGCGTTTTGCGCGGTATGACCAAAGCCCGTTGGGGACGAATTATCAGTATTGGCTCGGTTGTGGGTGCCATGGGCAACGCAGGCCAAGTAAACTACGCAGCCGCCAAGGCCGGTCTGGAAGGTTTCAGCCGTGCACTGGCGCGTGAAGTCGGTTCGCGTTCGATTACGGTAAACTCGGTGGCCCCTGGGTTCATCGATACTGATATGACTCGCGAATTGCCCGAGGCACAGCGTGAAGCCTTGCAGACGCAGATTCCGCTGGGCCGTCTGGGACAAGCACAAGAGATCGCGTCTGTGGTCGCTTTTCTTGCGTCGGACGGTGCGGCTTACGTTACTGGGGCTACAATCCCGGTGAACGGCGGGATGTACATGAGTTAAATGTGACGGATCGCTTCAAAAAAATGTCATACGAGCTGTCTAAAATCCGTTATAAAGCTGCAATCTATTTATAGGCAGAGGGCTGTCGGGTTTGAGGAGTGAAGCTTTCAGTTGAAAAGCTGAAAAGTCTTTCTATACACTTACCCACTGGCCAGCTGCCTGAATTTGTCCATTAGGAGTGAAAACAAGGTATGAGCACCATCGAAGAGCGCGTCAAGAAAATCGTTGCTGAGCAACTGGGCGTTAAAGAAGAAGAAGTGGTCAACACTGCTTCCTTCGTTGAAGACCTGGGTGCCGACTCCCTTGACACCGTTGAGCTGGTGATGGCTCTGGAAGAGGAATTCGAGACCGAAATCCCTGACGAAGAAGCTGAGAAGATCACTACTGTACAAGCCGCAATCGATTACGTTACTAACCACCAGGCTTAATAGCTTGTAATCGTTGCTTGCTGTCATGGAAAAACCGCACTGCCATCACGGCGTGCGGTTTTTTCTTTAGGCCTGATGCAAAGTCGTCATTTGAAAAAAGGAGAGTGCTGTGTCGCGTAGACGCGTCGTAGTCACCGGTATGGGTATGTTGTCGCCACTGGGCACGGATGTGCCGAGCAGTTGGCAGGGCATTCTGGCTGGCCGCAGTGGCATTGGTCTGATCGAACACACCGACCTTTCTGCCTATTCCACCCGTTTTGGCGGCTCGGTAAAGGGCTTCAATGTCGAGGAATACCTGTCGGTCAAGGAAGCGCGCAAGCTCGACCTGTTTATTCAATACGGTCTGGCCGCAGGTTTTCAGGCGGTGCGTAACTCGGGGCTGGAAGTCACTGACGCCAACCGTGAACGCATCGGCGTGGCCATGGGCTCGGGTATTGGCGGTCTGACCAATATCGAAGAAACCAGCCGCACCCTGCATGATTCCGGCCCACGGCGGATCTCTCCGTTTTTCGTGCCAGGCTCGATCATCAATATGATTTCCGGTTTCCTGTCCATCCACCTGGGTGCACAGGGACCTAACTACGCCATCGCCACCGCGTGTACCACCGGTACGCACTGCATCGGCATGGCAGCCCGCAACATCATGTACGACGAAGCCGACGTGATGATTGCCGGTGGCGCCGAAATGGCTGCGTGCGGTCTGGGCATGGGCGGCTTCGGTGCTTCCCGCGCACTGTCGACCCGCAACGATGAGCCGACCCGTGCGAGCCGTCCGTGGGACAAGGGCCGTGATGGCTTCGTCTTGTCCGACGGTGCCGGTGCTCTGGTTCTCGAAGAACTGGAACACGCCAAGGCGCGCGGCGCGACCATCTATGCCGAGCTGATCGGCTTCGGCACCAGTGGCGACGCTTACCACATGACCTCGCCACCGGCAGACGGTGCGGGTGCTGCACGTTGCATCACCAACGCCCTGCGCGATGCCAAGGTCAACGTTGATCAGGTTCAATACATCAACGCCCACGGCACCTCGACGTCGGCCGGCGACCTTGCCGAAGCCTGCGCGATCAAGTCGGTGTTCGGCGATCACGCCTACAAGCTGGCGGTCAGTTCGACCAAGTCCATGACCGGTCACCTGTTGGGTGCGGCGGGCGCTGTCGAAGCGATCTTCAGCGTGCTGGCAATCAACAGCCAGGTCGCGCCGCCGACCATCAACCTCGATGAGCCGGACGAAGGTTGCGACCTCGACTTCGTGCCGCACACGGCGCGCAACATGGACATCGATGTGGTGCTGTCTAACTCCTTCGGGTTTGGCGGGACCAACGGCTCGCTGGTGTTCCGCCGGTTCGCTGACTGATGGACAGCTGGGTCGACGGTCAGCCGGCTGACGCTCTGTCGCTGAAGGATCGCGGCCTGGCTTACGGTGATGGTCTGTTCGAGACCATTGCCGTGCGTGGCGGACAGCCGCTGTTGCTTGAGCGGCATCTGTCGCGGCTGGCACAAGGCTGTTCGCGCCTGTCGATCACTGCGGATCAGGGACTGGTTCGCGACGAATTGCTGGCCTATGCCGCAGCACTCGGTGAGGGCGTGCTCAAGCTCATCCTCACGCGAGGTGACAGTCTGCGCGGTTATGCCGCCGATCCTTCGGCGCAAGCCCGACGCATTCTGCAAGGCAATCCGCCCGCGGCTTATCCAGCTGCGCACGCCGAGCAGGGCGTTCGTTTGTTCCCCTGTACCACACGACTTTCAAAACAACCCTTGCTTGCCGGGCTCAAACACCTGAACCGTCTTGAGCAAGTGATTGCCCGCTCCGAATGGCAAGATACCGAACATGCCGAAGGCTTGATGTTGGATCAGGCCGGTCGCGTGATCGAAGGTGTGTTCAGTAATCTGTTCCTGGTGCGCGATGGTGTGCTGATCACCGCCGATTTGAAACGCTGCGGCGTGGCCGGTGTGATGCGTGCCGAGTTATTGTTTCAAGCTGAGTCATCGGGGATCCCCACGCAAGTGAGCGACATCACGCTCGAACAGCTGCAATGGGCCGATGAAGTCTTTGTCTGCAACAGCGTGTATGGCGTTTGGCCGGTGCGCGCCTATGCTGCGCTGAGCTGGCCGGTTGGGCCGCTCACCCGTAAACTCCAAACCATTGCCCGCGCGCTACTGGATGCTTGATACGTGAGACGTAAATTCTTGCTGCTGCTGGAAACCGGATTGGTACTGGCGGGGCTGTGTCTGGGCGCTTCTGCCTGGAAAATCCATTCGGCGCTGGAACAACCGCTGAACATCACCCAGGAAGAACTGCTGGACGTGCCCAAAGGCACGACACCCACCCGCACCTTCTATCGACTGGAAGCCGATGGCGTCATCAAGGACGCGTTCTGGCTGCGCGTTTACTGGCGCTTCAATCTGCCCAGGCAACCGTTGCACAGTGGTGAATACCGCATGCTTCCGGGCATGACGGTTGAAGGGCTGATCGATCTATGGAAGCGCGGCGAAATGGTGCAGTACAGCGTGACGCTGGTCGAAGGCTGGAATTTCCGTCAGGTCCGCGCCGCCCTGGCCAAAGATGAAAAGCTCGAGCAGACAATTGCAGGTTTGAGCGATAGCCAGGTCATGGAGAAACTCGGTCATCGCGGGATTTTCCCGGAAGGTCGTTTCTTCCCCGACACCTATCGCTTCGTGCGTGGCATGAGCGACGTCGATCTGCTGAAAAAAGCCTATGATCGCCTCGACGAAGTCCTCGCCAAAGAGTGGGATCAACGTTCTGCTGATGCGCCGTACACCGAACCCTATCAGGCGCTGATCATGGCCTCGCTGGTGGAAAAGGAAACCGGCGTGCCGCAAGAGCGCGGGCAGATTGCCGGGGTCTTTGTTCGACGCATGGCGATCGGCATGTTGCTGCAGACTGACCCGACGGTGATCTACGGCCTGGGTGATCGCTACAGCGGCAAACTGACCCGCGCCCACCTCAAGGAAGCGACCCCGTACAACACCTATATGATCTCGGGGCTGCCACCGACGCCGATTGCCATGGTCGGCCGCGAAGCCATCCATGCCGCCTTGAACCCGGTGGCCGGCAACAGCCTGTACTTCGTTGCGCGTGGCGACGGCAGCCATGTGTTCTCCGATGATCTGGATGCCCATAACAATGCAGTGCGCGAGTACCAGCTCAAGCGTCGCGCCGATTATCGTTCCAGCCCGGCGCCGATCCCTGGGCCAGAGGCGGTGAATGGCGAAGCACCGGAGGCCGAGGCGCCGATTCCGGCGGCTTCGCCTGATCCTGATCCCGAGGCCTTGCCTTCCGTGGCGCCGCAAGAACCGACGCCTGAACCTGCACCTCCACCGGCATCCGAGCCCGCACCGGAAGCTGTCGCTCCGCAAAGCCCGCAATAATTTCTGATAAGGACTGCCCGTGACTGGCTTGTTTATTACCCTGGAAGGCCCGGAAGGCGCCGGCAAAAGCACCAATCGCGAATACTTGGCCGAGCGCCTGCGCGCAGCCGGTATCGAAGTGCTGCTGACCCGCGAACCGGGTGGTACGCCGTTGGCCGAGCGGATTCGCGAAGTGCTGCTGGCCCCGGTTGATGAAGTCATGAACCCCGACACGGAACTGCTGCTGGTGTTTGCCGCGCGCGCCCAGCATCTGGCCGAAGTGATTCGCCCGGCGCTGGCCCGTGGTGCGGTGGTGTTATGTGATCGCTTCACGGATTCCACATACGCCTATCAGGGCGGCGGTCGCGGTTTGTCGCTGGAGCGCATCGCGACGCTCGAAACCTTCGTCCAGGGCGATCTGCGCCCGGACCTGACGCTGATCTTCGACCTGCCGGTGGAAGTGGGCCTGGCCCGCGCCAGTGCTCGCGGTCGCCTGGACCGTTTCGAACTCGAAGGCCGAACCTTTTTTGATGCCGTGCGCAGTGCGTTCCTCAAGCGCGCTGAGGCGGATCCGGCGCGCTATGTGCTGGTCGATGCCGCCCAGCCGCTGGTGCAGGTTCAGCAAGCGCTGGACGCCTTGTTGCCGCGTCTGCTGGAGTTGACCCGTGGCTGAAGCCTATCCGTGGCAGGACAGCCTCTGGCAACAGTTGGCCGGTCGTAAGCAACACGCTCACGCCTATCTGCTGCATGGCCCGGCCGGGATCGGCAAGCGCGCGCTGGCGGAACGCTTGATGGCCAGCCTGCTGTGTCAGCGTCCCACCGCGCAGGACGCGTGCGGTGAATGCAAATCCTGCCTGCTGCTGAAGGCTGGCAGCCATCCCGACAATTACATCCTCGAGCCGGAAGAAGCCGACAAGGCGATCAAGGTCGATCAGGTCCGCGATCTGGTCAGCTTCGTGGTGCAGACCTCGCAGATGGGCGGGCGCAAAGTGGTGTTGATCGAGCCGGTCGAGTCGATGAACGTCAACGCCGCCAACGCCTTGCTCAAAAGCCTCGAAGAGCCGTCGGGCGATACCGTTCTGCTGTTGGTCAGTCACCAGACCAGTCGCCTGTTGCCAACCATCAAGAGCCGCTGCGTGCAGCAGGCCTGCCCACTGCCGAGCGAAGCGATGAGCCTCGCGTGGCTGGCGAAGGCCTTGCCGGACAGTTCGGAAGAGGAGCGCGTCGAATTGCTGACGCTGGCCGCCGGTTCTCCGCTGGGCGCGGTCAAGTTGCAGGCCCAGGGTGTGCGCGAACAGCGCGCGCTGGTGGTGGAGGGCGTGAAGAAGTTGCTCAAGCAACAGCAATCGCCGACGCAATTGGCCGAAGAATGGAAAACCATTCCGCAGTTGTTGCTGTTCGACTGGTTTTGCGACTGGTCGAGCCTGATCCTGCGCTATCAGTTGACCCAGGATGAAAACGGTCTGGGATTGACGGACATGCGTAAGGTGATTCAGTACCTGGCGCAGAAAGCCGCTCAGGATAAAGTCCTGACTATCCAGGACTGGATCCTCGCCCAGCGTCAGAAGGTGATGAGCAAAGCCAACCTCAATCCGGCGCTGTTGCTGGAAGCGCTATTGGTGCAATGGGCCTCGTTGCCTACCCAGAAGTGATCGTCTGCGCCTAGACTCTGTGCATCAGCAGTGGAGGTCCGCATGAATGAACTCGTCAACCCGGGGCCGCGTAACGGCATTTTGTCCCTGACCATCAAGGACAAATCCGTGTTGTACGCGGCCTACATGCCCTTCATCAGAAACGGCGGCCTGTTTATCCCGACCAACAAAAGCTACAAGTTGGGCGATGAAGTCTTCATGTTGCTGAACCTGATGGACGATGCCGAAAAGATTCCGGTCGCGGGCAAAGTCACTTGGGTCACCCCCAAAGGCGCTCAGGGCAACCGCGCCGCCGGCGTTGGCGTGCAGTTCAACGACGGCGACAACACGGCGCGCAGTCGAATCGAAAACCACCTGGCCGGAGCCCTCAAGTCCGACCGTCCCACTCATACGATGTAAGTTGCAGCCCTTTTATGCTCGTAGATTCCCATTGTCACCTTGATCGTCTCGACCTCGCCGCCCACGACGGCTCCCTGGATGCTGCACTCGATGCGGCCCGTCAGCGCGGGGTAGGGCACTTTCTGTGCATCGGCGTCAGTGTCGATAACGCCGCCGACGTCAAAGCCCTGGCCGAACGTTATGACGACGTCGACTGTTCGGTCGGCGTGCATCCGCTGGACGTGCAGCCGGGTGCTGCGCCCGCATTGGACTGGTTGTTGCGTGAACTCAATCACCCGCGCGTCGTCGCGATTGGTGAAACCGGTCTGGATTATCACTACGAGCCGGAAGCGGCCGAGTTGCAGCAGGAGTCGTTTCGCCTGCACCTGCAAGCGGCCCAGCAGACCGGCAAGCCAGTGATCATCCACACCCGCGGCGCCCGTGCCGATACTTTAAGCTTGCTGCGTGAGGCGGCACTGCCACAGGCGGGCGTGCTGCATTGCTTCACCGAAGACTGGGACATGGCCAAGGCCGCGCTGGACATGGGCTATTACATTTCCTTGTCCGGTATTGTCACTTTCCGCAATGCCGACGCGTTGCGCGATGTGGCCAGCAAGGTACCTGCCGACCGCTTGCTGGTGGAAACCGACTCGCCGTACCTCGCGCCGATCCCGTATCGCGGCAAGCCGAACCTGCCGCAGTACGTCAGGGAAGTCGCGGAGTTTCTGGCCATGTTGCGAGGTGAGCCTTACGAGCGATTTGCCGAGCAGACCACCGAGAACTTCAAGCGGCTGTTCCCTTTGGCGCATGTGAAACCGGTTTAGGACTCAATGCCGCCATCGCGGGCCGGCTCGCTACGCAGGGTCAAATCGCAGGCAAAAAAAACCCGGGTTCTGGGGGGTGAATCCGGGTTAAGACCATTAGGAGTAAAACAATGGTACGCGGTCCGTTGGTACCAATATCGGCGCAACACTTGGGGGAGATGTCTCGCCGACAGTTCAAGTATTGATCACTATTGCGCCTAGTCCAGTTTACGGGCCCCGGTTTTTAAACAATTTTGGAATACGCCCGCTTCGGAAGAGTTCTCATCAATGAGCGAGCCTGCGGGAAATCATCAAGAAACACAGATATGGTCGGATGATCCGTGCATTTTTGCGTAAGTTAGGCATAATACGCGGCTTCGAATTTTGACCCCCAACAGACCTTTTCTTATGCATAAAGAACCTCGTAAGGTCCGTGAGTTTCGTCGCCGCGAGCAAGAAATTCTCGATACCGCGCTCAAGCTGTTCCTCGACCAAGGTGAAGACAGTGTCACCGTCGAGATGATTGCTGATGCCGTCGGTATCGGCAAAGGCACGATCTACAAGCACTTCAAATCCAAGGCGGAGATCTATCTGCGCCTGATGCTCGATTACGAGCGTGATTTGAACGAGCTGTTGCATTCGGCCGATGTCGACAAGGACAAGGAAGCGCTGTCCCGGGCCTACTTCGAATTCCGCATGCGCGATCCGCAACGTTATCGGTTGTTCGACCGCCTGGAAGAAAAAGTGGTCAAGGGCAATCAAGTGCCGGAGATGGTCGAGGAGCTGCACAAGATTCGCGCTTCTAACTTCGAACGCCTGACCCTGCTGATCAAGGGCCGGATCAGCGAAGGCAAACTCGAAGACGTGCCGCCGTACTTCCATTACTGCGCATCCTGGGCGCTGGTGCATGGCGCTGTCGCGCTGTATCACTCGCCGTTCTGGAGCAATGTGCTGGAAGATCAGGAAGGCTTCTTCCAGTTCCTGATGGACATCGGTGTGCGCATGGGCAACAAGCGCAAGCGCGATACCGACACTCCGAGCAGCTGAACCATTCAGCTGCCTGATTGCGCCATGATTTCGCTATATGGCGCAGTACCGCAGGAATATACTCAGGCTTGGGACTTGCCAAAACTTGAATTCTGAGTCAAGTTTTGCGCGTTCCACTTGTCCATCGCCGGAGTGATCCATGATCGTTGACCGTCAAGGCAGGCGTTTTCGCAATTTGCGGATCAGTCTGACCTCAGCCTGCAATTACGCGTGTACCTACTGCGTGCCCAACGGCAAGCGGCTGGTGGCTGCGCAGGATGAATTGTCGGCCGAGGCCATGGCGCGCGGCGTGGCGTATTTGATCGAAGCGGCCGGCATCGAGCGGTTGCGCATCACTGGCGGCGAGCCGCTGGTCAGCCCCAAACTCGAAGCCTTCATGACCGCCGTCGGCCAGATGGGCCTGGAAGACATCAGCCTGACCACCAATGGTCAGCTGCTGGCGAAAAAGCTGCCGTTGCTGGTGGACGCCGGCATCCGTCGTATCAACGTTTCCCTCGACACCCTGGACGCCAGCGCCTTTCGCAGCATTGCGCGCGGCGGCGATCTGGCGACCGTGCTCGACGGCATGGACCAGGCCAGCGCGGCAGGCATGAAGATCAAGGTCAACATGGTCCCGCTGCGCGGACAGAACCTTGATCAGGTGATGCCGCTGCTCGATTACTGCCTGGAGCGCGGCTATGAGTTGCGCTTCATCGAGCTGATGCGCATGGGCCACCTGGCCACCGACTCCAATGCGTTCCTGCAACAGTTCGTCAGCCTCCAGCAGTTGCTGAGCCTGATTGGCGAGCGTTATGAGTATCTGCAGGCCGATGCGCCGGTCGATGCCACTGCGGTGCGTTATGCGATTCCGGGACAGGGGCACTTTGGTGTGATCGCCAATGAAAGTGTTCCGTTCTGCCGTACCTGCTCGCGCTTGCGTCTGTCGTCCACGGGCTGGCTGCACGGCTGCTTGTCGTCGAGCAATCGCCATTATGTCGGCGACCTGCTCGACAAGCCTCGCCATCAAGCGCTGCCCGCGTTGCAGCGGCTGCTGGTGAAGGCTTTGGGTGACAAGCAGGAAGTGGCGTTCTCCGGCGGTGCGACGATCATGAAGATCATCGGCGGCTGACATTCTCTGTGGCGAGGGAGCTTGCTCCCGCTGGGGCGCGAAGCGGCCCCTGAACTAACAAAGACACTGCATTCCTCAGCATTTACGGCTGCTGCGCAACCGAGCGGGAGCAAGCTCCCTCGCCACAAATGTGCGTTATCAAACCGGAGATTTCTTAAGTCTCAAGGACTGGCGCGGAAGCTGCATCCCATGGCCATTCGCCGGTTTTCCGTCACCGGCCTCTGGAGGGTAGGATGCGTAGCCTGGTTTTGCTGCTGGCCGTTTTGGCGCTTGGTGGCTGCATGAATGTCAGCGACATGGCTGAAGGGACTCGCTACCACATGAGCGACGCGGGGCTGCTGGATCACAGCGACAGCCGTCGAGTGAATAACCTGCGGATTCAGCCGGATTCGTTCATCTACATTGCCCAAGGTGCCTTTTCGCCACCGGGCAATCCTTACCCGCGTCCAAACGTGGTGGCCGAAGAAGCTTTTAACGGCTTTATCGAATACTTCCCGATGGTCCGCCGCGCCCGCGCACCCGAAGGCCTCGACCAGGCCATGGCTGAAGCCCGTGCCGCCGGTGCTCATTACCTGCTTTACACGCGGTTCGCCAAGGCTGACGACCGCATCGGCAACTCCGATGAGTGGCTCGATCAGGAGTACGTGGACCGCCTCGGCATCGACAGCGGCGTGATTCAAATCATGTTGATCGAGACCAGCACCCAGTATTTGATTGATACTGCACGCATCAAGAGTCGTGGCGGTTTACTGACGTTCCATGACACCTCGCCAGGAGACCTGATCGGCCCACCCCTGCAGCAATACGCGCGCAGCCTGATCGGGATCAGTGACCAGTAATTTTAAGGAGAACGCCATGAGTGGCCCGCAAAAAGCCAACGACTTGTTGGGGCAAATCCCCAAGACCAAAGGCTTGCCGCCGGTTCACCTGTGGAACCCCGATTTCTGTGGCGACATCGACATGCGCATCGCCCGCGACGGCACCTGGTATTACCTGGGCACGCCGATCGGGCGCAAGCCGATGGTCAAACTGTTTTCGACCATCATTCGCCGCGATGGCGATGATTACTTCCTGATCACACCGGTCGAGAAGGTCGGGATCAAGGTCGACGATGCGCCGTTCGTGGCGATTGCCGTCGATGTGGAAGGCGAGGGTGAGGCGCAGCTCCTGCGGTTCACCACCAACGTGGATGAAACGGCCGAGGCAGGCACGGAACACCCGATTCGTGTGGTCATCGATCCAGTCACTCAAGAGCCTGCGCCCTATGTGCATGTGCGGACCAATCTCGAAGCCCTGATCCACCGCAATGTGTTCTACCAGTTGGTGGAACTGGCCGTGACCCGTGAAATCGACGGGCAACGCTGGCTTGGCGTGTGGAGTGGCGGCGAGTTCTTCCCCATCGGTCTAGAGCCTTAATACATCCCCCTGTGGACTTTCGAGAATCCAATTGACACCCAATCGTATGATGATTAGCGTATCGCTCCATCGCGCGCGGTTTTGAGGTTTCCATGTCCAGCAGTTTTCATGCCTCAACGGTCGATTGGCTGGGTTGCTGGATAGCCGCTGGCGAGGTCAAGCCCGGTGAAACCCTCAAGGTCGAAGCCGACCTCGGTGAGCAGCTCGGTGTCAGCCGCACCGTCATCCGTGAAGCCATCAAGACCCTGGTCGCCAAAGGCATGCTCGAAGTCGGGCCGAAAGTCGGCACACGAGTATTGCCGGTGCGCCGCTGGAACCTCTTCGATCCGCAAGTCGTCGGTTGGCTGTCACGCAGCGGTTTGCCGGAAAACTTCGTCGACGATTTGCTCGACCTGCGCCGCACCATCGAGCCGATGGCTGTGCGCTGGGCCTGTGAACGGGCGACGGTCGAGCAAGTGCAGGCCATCCTCCTGGCCTACAACGCGCTGGAGCGGGCGGTGGACAGTGGCGCCGATTACAACCGCGCCGACCGGGTGTTCCACGAGTGCATCCTCGCCGCCAGCCACAATCAATTCATCGAACAAATGGTCCCGGCGCTCGGCGCGCTGCTGGCGGTGTCGTTCGAAGTGTCCGCCGCCGACCCCGACGAACTGCGGCGTACGCTGCCCATCCACAAAGACATGGCCGACGCCATCGCCGCCCGCGATGCCGCGCGCGGGGTGTGGGCGTGCATGACCCTGATCGATAACGCAGACTTGGCGATCAAACGCTTCTACCCCCAAGTCATGGCCGATAAAAAAACCGGCTAACTACAAAGAATCCCCTGTGGGAGCAGGCTCGCTCCCACATTAAAAACAAGAACAAGGCAGGAGGTTTCATGACGTTGAATGCGCTGACCCAGCACCGGGCGCGGCTTGGTGAAGGCCCGTTCTGGGATGCCCCGACACAGGCGCTGTACTGGGTCGACATCGCCGGCAAACAAGCCCTCCGGCTGATCGGCGCCAACGTCCAGATCTGGGAAATGCCGGAGCACGTCTCCGCGTTCATCCCCTGCGAAAGCGGTGATGCGCTGGTCGCGCTGAGCAGCGGTGTCTATCGTCTGGATCTCGACTCCCCAGGACTTGAGCCACGCCTGACCTTGCTCTGCATGGCCGACCCGCAACCCGGCAACCGCCCCAACGAAGCTCGCTGCGATGCGCAGGGTCGGCTCTGGCTCGGCACCATGCAGAACAACATCGGCGAAAACGGCGAAGACTTGCCGGTTACCCGTCGCTCCGGCGGATTGTTTCGCATCGACCGCGATGCGCGGGTCACGCCGCTGCTTCGCGGACTGGGAATTCCCAACACGCTGCTGTGGAGCGAAGACGCCACCACGCTGTTTTTCGCCGACAGCCTCGACGCCACGCTGTACCGATACTTCATCCACGCCGACGGCAATCTGGACACCGCTTACGTCTGGTTCGGCCCCGACAAGCGTGGGGTCCCCGACGGCTCGGCCATGGACGCCGAAGGTTACATCTGGAACGCCCGCTGGGATGGCGGTTGCCTGATAAGACTGACCCCGGACGGTCACGTCGATCGAATCATCGAACTGCCCGTCAGCCGTCCCACCAGCTGCGTATTCGGCGGCGAAGACCTGAAAACCCTGTACATCACCAGCGCAGCGAGCCCCCTCGACCATCCGCTGGATGGCGCAGTGTTGTCGCTTCGAGTGGATGTGGCCGGAAAACCGTGTACGCGTTTCGCTGGGTGAATCCCAAAATATGGGATGTAAAATTATATATTGAGATTATTTGCCGGGCAGGTTTATAGTCGGCCATCAGTTACACGCACTCACACTTAAAAAAACAAAACAGGTGAAGTGATGCAGCGATTTTCCAGACAGTCTTTTGACCGGACATCGACAGATGCCCGGTTTTTGTCGTGCCCGCAAAAGGAGTCTTGATTCATGGCTGAACCTCTTTCTTTGCCAGCGGTGCCGGAACCGCCCAAAGGCGAGCGCCTGAGAAACAAGGTGGTGTTGCTGACCGGCGCTGCCCAAGGCATCGGCGAGGCCATCGTCGCGACGTTCGCGTCCCAGCAGGCCAAGCTGATCATCAGCGATATCCAGGCGGAAAAAGTCGAGAAAGTCGCAGCGCATTGGCGTGAACAAGGTGCGGACGTGGTAGCGATCAAGGCCGACGTCTCGCACCAGCAAGACCTGCACGCCATGGCCAGACTGGCGATCGACCTGCACGGCCGCATCGACGTCCTGGTCAACTGCGCCGGGGTCAACGTGTTCCGCGATCCACTGGAAATGAGCGAAGAGGATTGGCGTCGCTGTTTCGCCATCGACCTCGACGGCGCCTGGTATGGCTGCAAGGCTGTGCTGCCGCAAATGATCGAGCAGGGCATCGGCAGCATCATCAACATTGCGTCGACCCATTCCAGCCACATCATCCCGGGCTGTTTCCCGTACCCGGTGGCCAAGCACGGTTTGCTCGGCCTGACCCGTGCACTCGGCATCGAATACGCGGCCAAAGGCGTTCGCGTCAACGCCATCGCACCGGGTTACATCGAAACCCAATTGAACGTGGATTACTGGAACGGGTTTGCCGACCCGCATGCCGAGCGTCAGCGCGCCCTGGAGTTGCATCCGCCGCGTCGCATCGGTCAACCGATGGAAGTGGCCATGACCGCCGTGTTCCTGGCCAGCGACGAAGCGCCGTTCATCAATGCCTCGTGCATCACCATCGATGGTGGGCGCTCGGTGATGTACCACGACTGAATAAAACCACTTTCAGGCGCGGAACTCCGTCCGAAAGCCAATCATCATACGATATGACTATTAGCTCCAACGTTTCACCGGCTTTCAAATAACGCTCAAAAAAAATAACAAGGAGTCAGCTTATGAATCGTCGTCGCGGGATCCGTTCCCTGTGCTGTGCCGCCTTGGCGGTCACCGCGGTTAGCCTGAGCAGTACGCTGCTGGCAGCCGAGGAAGTGAAAATCGGTTTTCTGGTCAAGCAAGCGGAGGAGCCCTGGTTCCAGACCGAGTGGGCCTTCGCTGAAAAGGCCGGTAAAGACAAAGGCTTCACCGTTATCAAGATTGCCGTGCCGGACGGCGAGAAAACCCTGTCTGCCATCGACAGTCTTGCGGCCAACGGCGCCAAGGGTTTTGTGATCTGCCCGCCAGACGTCGGCCTCGGTCCGGCCATCGTGGCCAAGGCCAAAGCCAACGGTTTGAAAGTGATGGCAGTCGATGATCGTTTTGTCGATGCCAACGGCAAGTTCATGGAAGACGTGCCTTACCTCGGCATGGCCGCCTTTGAAGTCGGCCAGAAACAGGGCGCGGCGATGGCCACCGAAGCGAAGAAACGCGGCTGGGACTGGAAAGACACCTACGCGGTGATCAACACGTTCAACGAACTCGACACCGGCAAGAAGCGCACCGACGGCTCGGTCAAGGCGCTGGAAGACGCCGGTTTCCCGAAAGACCACATTCTCTTCACCGCGCAGAAAACCCTCGACGTCCCGGGCAGCATGGACGCCACCAACTCTGCGTTGGTGAAACTGCCGAGTGGCGCGAAAAACCTGATCATCGGCGGTATGAACGACAACACGGTGCTGGGCGGCGTGCGCGCTACCGAAACCGCCGGTTTTGCAGCGGCCAACGTCATCGGCATCGGCATTAACGGTACGGACGCTATCGGCGAACTGAAAAAGCCCAATAGCGGCTTCTTTGGCTCGATGCTGCCAAGCCCGCACATCGAAGGCTACAACACCGCCAGCATGATGTTTGACTGGGTCACCACCGGCAAAGAACCGCCGAAATTCACTGCCATGGACGACGTGACGCTGATCACGCGCGAGAACTTCAAGCAGGAACTGGAAAAGATCGGCCTCTGGAACTGAGGCGCGGTTGATTTCAACGGCGGCCTTGGCGACGGGGCTGCCTGATCTGTGAAGAGGTGGTTTATGCACGCGCAAGTACAGACACATGAGCACAGCGTCGGCGGCAGCCTGCGCTTCAACGGGATCGGCAAGACCTTTCCCGGCGTGAAGGCGCTGGACGGCATCAGCTTCGTCGCGCACCCGGGACAGGTTCACGCCTTGATGGGCGAGAACGGCGCCGGCAAATCGACCCTGCTGAAAATCCTCGGCGGCGCCTACACGCCGAGCAGCGGTGACCTGCAGATCGGCGAGCAGACGATGGCGTTCAAATCCACCGCCGACAGCATCGCCAGCGGCGTCGCGGTGATCCATCAAGAACTGCACCTGGTGCCGGAAATGACCGTGGCGGAGAACCTGTTTCTAGGGCACTTGCCGGCCAGTTTCGGCCTGATCAATCGTGGCGCCTTGCGCCAACAGGCGTTGGCTTGCCTCAAAGGCCTGGCCGATGAAATCGACCCGCAAGAGAAAGTCGGGCGCCTGTCTCTCGGGCAGCGGCAACTGGTGGAAATCGCCAAGGCGTTGTCCCGAGGCGCCCATGTGATTGCGTTCGACGAACCGACCAGCAGCCTGTCCGCGCGCGAGATCGACCGCTTGATGGCGATCATCGGACGCCTGCGCGACGAAGGCAAAGTGGTGCTCTACGTCTCCCATCGCATGGAAGAAGTGTTCCGCATCTGCAACGCGGTGACGGTGTTCAAGGACGGCCGCTACGTGCGCACCTTCGAGGACATGAGCGAACTGACTCACGACCAATTGGTGACGTGCATGGTCGGTCGCGACATTCAGGACATCTACGACTACCGCGCTCGGCAACGTGGTGCGGTGGCGCTCAAGGTCGATGGCCTGCTCGGCCCTGGCTTGCGTGAGCCAGTGAGTTTCGAGGCGCACAAAGGCGAGATTCTTGGATTGTTCGGGCTGGTCGGCGCCGGGCGCACCGAGCTGTTCCGCCTGCTCAGCGGCTTGGAGCGCAATACCGCCGGACGCCTGGAATTGCGCGGCCATGAACTGAAGTTGCGCTCACCTCGCGACGCGATTGCGGCCGGGATTCTGCTGTGTCCCGAGGACCGCAAGAAGGAGGGCATCATCCCGCTCGCCAGCGTCGCCGAGAACATCAATATCAGCGCACGCGGCGCACATTCCACTTTCGGCTGCCTGTTGCGTGGCCTGTGGGAAAAGGGCAATGCCGACAAACATATCAAGGCGCTGAAGGTGAAGACGCCCAGCGCCGAACAGAAAATCATGTACCTGTCCGGCGGCAATCAGCAGAAGGCCATTCTCGGTCGCTGGCTGTCGATGCCGATGAAAGTCCTGCTGCTCGACGAGCCAACGCGCGGCATCGATATCGGCGCCAAAGCCGAGATTTACCAGATCATCCATAACCTGGCCGAAAGCGGCATCGCGGTGATCGTAGTGTCCAGCGACCTGATGGAAGTGATGGGTATTTCCGACCGCATTCTGGTGCTCTGCGAAGGCGCGATGCGCGGCGAGTTGTCTCGCGCCGAGGCCAATGAATCCAACCTGCTGCAACTGGCTTTGCCGCGCCAACGCGCTGACGGCGTGGCGAACTGAGAGGTGACTATGATGACAACCCAAAACAACGCGCTGCCTACCGAGCGCAAACCCCTGGACCTGCGGCGCTTTCTCGATGACTGGGTGATGCTGTTGGCAGCCGTCGGGATCTTCGTGCTCTGCACCTTGCTGATCGACAACTTCCTCTCGCCACTGAACATGCGTGGCCTGGGCCTGGCAATTTCCACCACCGGCATCGCCGCGTGCACCATGTTGTATTGCCTGGCGTCCGGGCATTTCGATTTGTCCGTGGGCTCGGTGATTGCCTGCGCCGGCGTGGTCGCGGCGGTGGTGATGCGCGACACCGACAGCGTCTTTCTCGGGGTGGCGGCAGCGCTGTTCATGGGCCTGATTGTCGGGCTGATCAACGGGATCGTGATTGCCAAGCTGCGGGTCAACGCGTTGATCACCACGCTGGCGACCATGCAGATCGTTCGCGGTCTGGCGTACATCTTTGCCAACGGCAAAGCGGTCGGCGTCTCGCAAGAGCAGTTCTTCGTCTTCGGTAACGGCCAGTTGTTTGGCGTGCCGGTGCCGATCCTGATCACCATCGTCTGCTTCCTGTTTTTCGGCTGGCTGCTGAACTACACGACCTACGGGCGCAACACCATGGCCATCGGTGGCAACCAGGAAGCGGCGTTGCTGGCCGGGGTGAATGTCGACCGGACCAAGATCCTCATCTTCGCCGTGCATGGCGTGATCGGCGCACTGGCCGGCGTGATCCTGGCGTCGCGCATGACTTCCGGGCAGCCGATGATTGGCCAGGGTTTCGAGCTGACGGTGATCTCGGCCTGCGTACTGGGCGGGGTGTCGTTGAGCGGCGGGATCGGCATGATCCGGCATGTAATTGCCGGGGTGTTGATTCTGGCGATTATTGAAAATGCGATGAACCTGAAGAACATCGACACGTTCTACCAGTATGTGATTCGTGGTTCGATCTTGCTGCTGGCTGTCGTCATCGACCGCTTGAAGCAGCGCTAACCCCCGCTTTTGTGGCGAGGGAGCTTGCTCCCGCTGGGCTGCGTAACGGCCCCGAAATCTCTACTTTGATCGAGGATTTTGCGAGTGCTGCGCACTCGAGCGGGAGCAAGCTCCCTCGCCACAGTTGTACATCCTTCCGTCACTTACCCTAAATATCCCTTGCCCGCATCGACCCGTTTCGGTTATCACTTTGTACATGATTAGACAGGTACGATTTGACAAGAAACAACGGGTGGTCGACGAACTCATCCGGCGCATTGAAAGCGGCCTCATGGAGGACGGCTTTCTGCTGCCGGGCGAGCATCAGTTGGCTCAAGAATTCAAAGTCAGCCGAGGAACGCTGCGTGAAGCACTGGCCGAGTTGAAACGGCGCAACTACATCGCGACGCAAAGCGGTGTCGGTTCCATCGTCACCTTCGACGGCGTGGTGCTCGATCAGCGCAGCGGTTGGGCCCAGGCGCTGGCCGACAGCGGAGCGCTGGTCAATACCGAAGTGCTGCGGCTGGAAGCGGTGACGCGTGCGGACCTGATGCCGCGTTTCGGCACCGACCAATTCATCACCCTCGACCGGCGTCGCCGCTCCAACGACGGCACGCTGGTCTCCCTCGAACGCTCATTGATGCCCGCGACCGGTGGCCTGGAAAGCCTGCCGCGCGTTGGTCTGATCGACAATTCCCTGACCATCACCCTGGCCGCTTACGGCTACATCGGCGAACGCGGCGATCAATGGATCGGTGCCGAACCCCTGAATGCCGAAGACGCCGAATTGTTGGGCCGTCCTGTGGGCACCGTATTCCTCAAGGCCCTGCGGACCACCTACGACCGGCAAAACCGCTTCATGGAGCAAGTCGAAAGCTTGCTCGACCCCGTACATTTTCGCCTGCACCTGCAATTTGGAACCCCGAAATGACCGCGCTCAATCGTGCCCTGGGCGCGTTCTACGGACTGGCCCTGGGCGATGCGCTGGGCATGCCGACCCAATCCCTGAGCCGTGCCGAGATCAAGGCGCGCTTCGGCGAAATCAACGATCTGGAAGACGCCGGCCCCGATCAACCGATCGCCGCCAACATGCCCAAGGGCTCGATCACCGACGACACCGAACAGGCGATTCTGGTCGGGCAGTTGCTGATCGAAGGCGAAGGCTGGATCGATCCGTCGGTACTGGCGCAACGGTTGATCGAATGGGAAGCCGAGATGCAGGCCAAGGGCTCGCAGGACTTGCTCGGGCCTTCGACCAAACGGGCGATCGAGATGATCCTCGCCGGGCATTCGCCGGAAGAGGCGGGGCGTTACGGCACCACCAATGGCGCGGCAATGCGCATTACGCCGGTGGGCATTGCAGCCGATGTCGCCAATCCTGAGCGGTTCATCAAAGCGGTGGTGCAAGCCTGTCAGGTCACCCACAACACCACGCTGGGCATCTCCAGCGCGGCGGCGGTGGCGGCGGTGGTTTCCGCCGGGATCAATGGCATGGATTTGGGCGAGGCGCTGAACCTCGGCCAGCACATCGCGCAGCAAGCCGAAGGACATGGTCACTGGATGGCGGGCGGGCGGATTGCCTCGCGCATCAGCTGGGCGCGCAGCATCAGTGTCGACAGCGACAAGGCGCTGCTGGCGGATCTGATGTACGACGTGATCGGCACCTCGGTGGCCTCGCAGGAATCGGTGGTGGTCTCGTTTGCCCTGGCGCAGCAAGTGGCCATCGGCGAAATGAGTGCCTTCGAAGCGGTGTGCATGGCTGCGGGATTGGGCGGTGACACCGATACGATTGCGGCGATTCTCGGCGCGATGCTGGGGGCCTGCCTGGGCCTTGAGAGTTGGCCGGTGGCGATGATCGACAAGGTCAAGGCGGTTAATGGCCTGGAGCTGGAGCCGTTGGTGCAAGGGCTGTTGGCTTTGCGTTGACTGGGGTGACGCCTTCGCGAGCAGGCTCGCTCCCACAGGTTTCGCGTCCGGCATAAATCCCGTGTGGGAGCGAGCCTGCTCGCGAAGGCCGCACCGCTTATTCAAGTTATTCACCCGCAACGGATTGCACGAAAACGGCCAGGACAGCCGGGATCTAGTCTCGACTTCCGCAATTGCCCACAACCACAAAAATGGCAACAGGAGTATTTTCATGAGTTCGTCAACCGCCGGGCAAAGTGCCGGGCAACTGGAAACACGCGGCATCGAACCGGTGCCGGAAGCGGAGTGCAACGGGCATCCGCTGCAACTGTTCTGGGTATGGTTCGCCGCCAACATTTCCATCCTCGGCCTGCCGCTGGGCGCCACGCTGGTGGCGTTTCGTGGCCTGGCGATCTGGCAGGCAATCATCGTTGCGATCCTCGGTGCCGCCGGTTCCTTCGCGGTGGTCGGGATCATCTCCATCGCCGGTCGTCGTGGCCGTGCGCCGAGCCTGACGCTGTCGCGCGCGATCTTCGGTGTACGCGGCAACATCGGCCCGACCTTGGTGTCGCTGATGTCGCGCCTAGGCTGGGAAACCGTCAACACCACCACCGCCGCGTTCGTGTTGTTGTCGCTATGCTCGATCCTGTTCGGATCGCCCGTAGAAGCCAAAAGCGCGCCGGTCCTGACGTTGCTGTTTATCGCGATTTTCGTGTTGCTGACGTTGTCGGTGTCCGGCCTCGGTCACGCCACGCTGCTGGTGATTCAGAAGTGGGCGACCTATGTGTTCGGCGCGCTGAACATTGTGGTCGGCGGTTTCCTCTGCGCCACCATCGACTGGAGCGCCGTGTTCAACGCCACGCCTGCACCGTTGAGCGCAATGATCATCGGCGTTGGCACCATGGCCGCCGGCACCGGAATCGGTTGGGCCAACGCCGGTGCGGACATGTCGCGTTATCAGCATCGCAGCGTCAAAGCCGTGCGCCTCGTGGCGTCGGCAGCGTTCGGCGCGGGGATTCCACTGGTGTTGCTGATCACCCTCGGCGGCTTGCTGTCGGTGGGTAATAACGACCTGGCTTCCGCCACCGATCCGATCATCGCGATCCGCGACATGCTGCCGACCTGGATGGCCGTGCCGTACCTGATCACCGCGTTCGGCGGCTTGCTGCTGTCGAATAACCTGTCGGTGTATTCGGCCGGCCTGACCACGTTGACCCTCGGTTTGAAGGTGAAGCGCGTGTACGCGGTGGTGGTGGACATCGTCGCGATCTTCGCCGGTTCGATCTATTTCATGCTGATCGCCGACAGCTTCTACGGCCCGTTCATTACCTTCATTTCCTTGCTGGCGGTGCCGATTACCGCGTGGGTCGGGATCTTTGTCGTCGACCTGATTCACCGTCATTACTACAGCCCCAAAGACTTGCTGGACGTCAGCCCGAGCAGCGCTTACTGGTACAGCGGCGGTATCGAATGGCGCGCCTTCGGTGCGTGGGCGGTGGCGATCGTACTGGGTTTCAGTTTCACCACCATCGGCACCACCGAACAGACGGTGTGGTTCCGTGGCTTCCTCTCCGACTCGTGGCTGGGCCACAACGGCCTGGGCTGGATCGTCACGTTCCTGGTGGCAGGGGGGATTTATTGTGTACTCGGTGGCGCCAAGGATCGCCGCGCCGCCATGACCGAGAATGCTCATGCCTAATTTGCTGCACACCGGCCAGGTCATCATCGACCTGGTCATGGCCGTGGATAAATTGCCGCAAACCGGCGGCGACGTGCTGGCGAAGTCCGCCAGTTTCGAAGCCGGCGGTGGCTTTAATGTGATGGCCGCGGCCCAACGTAATGGTTTGCCCGTGGTCTATCTCGGACGCCATGGCACCGGGCGTTTCGGCGATCTGGCGCGGGAGGCGATGCGGGCGGAAGGCATCCGGATCGGCATCGCCCATCCCGCAGAACGGGACACAGGTTTGTGCGTGGCGGTAACGGATGCTTCGGCCGAACGCAGTTTCATTTCCTACATCGGTGCCGAGGGTGAAGTGACCGCCGAGGACCTGGCCAGCGTGCCGGCCGAGGCGGGCGACTATGTCTACGTCAGTGGCTACAGCCTGCTGCAGGTCGGCAAGGCGCAAGCTCTGTTGGATTGGGTTCTGGAACTGCCGAAAGGCATCAACGTGGTGTTCGATCCGGGACCGCTGGTGGATTCGCCAGATGAGCCCTTGATACAAGCCTTGCTGGCGCGCATCGATATCTGGACCAGCAACAGTGTCGAGGTGCTGCGATTTACCGGTGCATCGGACATTGCCGAGGCGCTGGATCGCTTGGTTGATCACTTGCCCGCCGAAGTGTTGATGGTGGTGCGCGATGGCCCGCAAGGGTGCTGGATCAGCCAGCGTGGCGAGCGCCAGCACGTGCCCGGTTTCAAGGTGGCGGCGGTGGACAGCAACGGCGCGGGTGATGCGCATGCCGGGGTGTTTGTGGCTGGGCTGGCGCATGGGTTGTCGGCGATTGAGGCGGCACGGCGGGCGAATGCAGCGGCAGCGTTGGCCGTCACTCGTTGGGGGCCGGCGACTTCACCGGGGAGTGCTGAGGTGGATGCGTTGATCCGTGAGATTGATGGCGTCTGAACGATAGCCTTCGCGAGCAGGCTCGCTCCCACATTGGATCTGTGTACGACGTAAATCCCTGTGGAAACGAGCCTGCTCGCGAAGGGGCCAGTCAATTCAGCAACAATCCTGACCGTTGCTCAGCTATCCAGCCTGCGCGCCGCCTCGACACCCGCCGCACTCAGTTTGATCGGCAGGTTCAACGAGTGCTCACCCGCCTCGTTGCACGTCACATGGCCGTGTTGAATCAGCCCGCGGTCCTGCAGGGCGGCGAGGGCGCTGGCCACGACTTTCTCCCCGCGATAATTGTCCAGGACCTCCTTGCCCAAGCCACTTGGGTGGGCGTGCAACAGGCGGGTCAGGACTTCTTTTTCCAGGTTGTTATCGTCGTTCATGTTTACCTCTTGATGGGTGTGGAGAGGTTGCTCGCGTCGGCGAGCTATTGATTGGCACCGCCCTCGGAACCCGAGCCACCGGTGGTGGTTTTCGAGCCGATGCCGCTGCCGGCGTTATCGGGTGTGCGGGTGTCCGGCTGGTTCAGTCCGCCTTGACGACCAGCGTCGTTACCCTGAGTCCGTGGGTCAGTGCCCGTGGAGGGCGGCAGGCTGTTATCGATGCCGGAGCCGTCGGTGTTCATGCCGGGTGCGCTCTGGATGGCGGGCGCTTTCGGGCCCTCGACCGGGTTGGTCGGGCCGGTTCCTTCAGCGAGTGTCGCGGCGAATGCGGCAGAGGACAGCAGCGTGGTGAGGGCGAGGGCGGTCAACCTGGACATGAACATGGCATCGTCTCCGTTTAATAGAGTCCTTACCTGATGTTGGTCCGCCCGCGATTTGCATTGGTGCCTGATGAGCGACGAACGGTCTAGGCCTGCTGCACGGCTTTAGCCGGCGCAACACGCCGCCAGATCAACCGGCCCACGGTGATCAGCCAGTTCAGGACAGCCACGGCCAACACGGTCAGCAGCAGCGCCGGCATTCCGTGTTCAACGATGATTTTCCCCGCCAGCAAGGGGAAACCAAACACGCCGATGAAGTAGGCGAGGCTGAACAACAGCAAGGCTTGCGAGGTGGTGCCGTGCGGCGCTTCGTTGGCCGCCAGGCCATTGATCACTGAATAGGTCAGCCCGTATCCGACGCCGAGCATCACGGCCGCCAGTACATAGCTGAACCCGCTGTCGACCACGAAACCAAACAGCACAATCGAGCCCATCATCAGGCCCGACAACAGGCAGGAGGCGCGGAACGGATCGCGCTTGACCACGATGCCGGCAATCAGCATACGGCTGCTGATCGCCGCGCCCATGAAGCCGAAAAAGAACAGCGAGTAGTCCAGCGAACGGGATGCGGCGTAACTGGTCTGGAAGCTCGACAGACCGCCGAATACACACCCGCCGAGACCGACCATGAGGATCGGGAACACGGCGCGGGACGACAGCACTTGAGCCGTTGCGCGCCAGGAAATCCGCGCGACCGAGGTGGCGGGCGCGGGCGTTTTCTTGAGCTGTGCATCCAGTCGCCAGAACAGTAAAACGCCGATCAGGCCGGCCAGCGCGGCTAGGTAAAACGCCGCGGTCACCGGATAACCAAGGGCACTGGCGGCACGGCCCAGCAAGGGGCCGCTGCCGATCCCGGTCATCATGCTGCCCGACAGCAACGCAAAGTATTTGGCACGTTGGGCCGGCGTCACCAGGCTGGCCACGATGATCGGCCCGAGGGTGTAGAACACGCCCCAACCCAGTCCCAGCAACAGTCCGAAAAACAGCAGCAAATTGCCGAAGCCCGGGGTCAGGGCGAAGCCAAGGCTGGCCGCCACCAGCAAGACACCGAACAAGGCAATCGAACGCGCAGCACCGAGCAAGTCGGACAAATGCCCGGAGACGATCACTGCGGCGAAGGTGCTGAGCATCGCGGCCGAAATCACACTGCCGGCATCGTGTTCATTGCCGCCGCGTGAGCCGATCAGCAACGACAATAAAAAGGTCGCGCCATAGGACAGCGACAGCAAATAGCTGGCGAGGCAAAACAGGCCGAACAACCGGCTGGAGACTGGAGGTGTTGCGCTGGACATGACGCGGTTCCTTGACCCGATAGACGTGAGCGTTATCTATCTATCACGGAGGGCGCCGATGTTAGGTCTGTGGTTACCGATTTCAGGGTTAGCGCTGGCCGGAGTATCACCTTCAGCAGACGCCGATCTCTTCCTTGAACTGCTCCATGAAACCCTTCAGGCGCTCATGCCTGATCTGCGCTAGACCTCGACCGGTTGGGGTCTGGAAACCGTCCGCGAGGTGCAGCAGCTTGGTCTGGAAGTGATCGAGGCAAAAGCGTTTGTCGTCGTAGTCGCGGTGCTGCGCCTCTGGGTCCAGCGGGTCGTACAACGCGCTGCCCATGCGCCCGGCAACGTAGAACGTGCGCGCGACACCGAGCAGGCCGAGGGAATCGAGACGGTCGGCGTCCTGCAAGATTTTCGCTTCGAGCGATGCAGCGGGAATGTTGGCGGAGAAGCTGTGAGCTTCAATGGCGTGGACCACTGCGCTGATGTTGGCGCCCGACCAATTCAGGTCGGCCAACACGGCGGACGCCTTCTCGGCAGCCAGTCGTGATGCCTGCGAACGCAGCGGCGAGTTCTTCTCCACCGACACGCAATCATGCAACAGCACCGCCGCGAGCAACACCTCAAGATCGCCGCCTTCCTGCGCGTGAATCGTGCGCGCGTTGTGCCAGACCCGCTGCAAGTGCGACAGGTCATGGGCACCGTCTTCTGAGGGTTCCAGCGCGTGGGGCAGCAAGTCAGCGGCGAGGGTTTGCAGAGGCGCGAATGCATCAATTGTCATGACAGTCCTTTGAAGTGAACACGTTTTTTTTGTGGCGAGGGAGCTTGCTCCCACTGGGTTGCGAAGCAGCCCCAACCCGAACGCAAAGTTATTTCAGTTAAATCCGGGTTGCCAGTTTTACGCCTGCTGCGCAGTCGAGCGGGAGCAAGCTCCCTCGCCACAGCGTTTTCTTATGTGACGGACGCAGCGTGGCAACTTAGTATGGCGTTTTCAACCTTTGACGAAGGCACGTCCCCATGACGATCGAGATCCGCCCGGCGACCCCCAGCGATGCACCGCAAATCCTCGGGTTCATCACTGAACTGGCCGACTACGAACGTGCCCGCCACGAAGTCATCGCCAGCGTCGCCGACATCGAGCGCAGCCTGTTCAGCGAAGGCGCCACCGCCCACGGCCTGATCTGCCTGCGCAACGGCCTGCCGATCGGCTTCGCCGTATTCTTCTTCAGCTATTCCACGTGGCTTGGCAGCAATTGCCTGTACCTCGAAGACCTCTACATCACCCCCGAACAACGCGGCGGCGGCGCGGGTAAAACCTTGCTGCGCCACCTGGCGAAAATCGCCTGCGCCAACGATTGCGGACGGTTTGAGTGGAGCGTGCTGGACTGGAACAAACCGGCGATCGAGTTTTATAAATCGCTGGGTGCGCAGCCGCAGGAAGAGTGGGTGCGGTATCGGATGGATGGGAAGGTGTTGCGCGAGTTTGCCGAGGGCCATTGATCGTCAGCCTTGTCGGTTAAAAGGTCGCAGCCATGAGCTGCGATTTTTTTGCATTCATCCCAATATGTGGGAGTGATATTTATATATTGAGATTGTCCCGCTTCCGGGTTTATAGTCCTGCTCACTCACTGCCAATAAACAAAACAGGTGAAGCGATGCTGGCGCAATTGATCGCGCTCGATTGGGGGACAACCTCATTACGTGCTTACAAACTCGCCGCGGGTGGCCAGGTACTCGAACAGCGTTCGCTGTCGTCGGGGATCATGCAGCTGCCGCGGACGCCGCGACTCATTAACGGTCAGGAATGCGCCGACGGTTTTGAACTGGCCTTTGATGAGGCGTGCGGTGACTGGCTCGACGCGCAGCCGGATTTGCCGGTGATTGCCTGCGGTATGGTCGGCAGCGCTCAGGGTTGGCGTGAAGCGGCTTACCGCGATACACCGGCGAACGTCGCCACTCTCGGAACGTCCCTACAAACAGTACGCAGCCTTCGCGGTGTCGATGTGCACATCGTGCCGGGTGTGATTCAGCGTTCGCGTTTGCCGAACGTCATGCGTGGCGAAGAAACCCAGGTGCTGGGCGTTCTGCAAAATCTTCAGGGCGAGGCGGGCATCGATCTGTTGATCGGCCTGCCGGGCAGTCATTCGAAATGGGTGGAAGTGGCCGACGGCTGCATCGTGCATTTCGATACCTTTATGACCGGCGAAATCTTCGCCGTGCTCAGCGAACACAGCATTCTGGGGCGCACCCAGCAGCAAGGCGCGTCCTTCGATGGCCAGGCTTTTGATCGTGGGGTGCAAGTGGCGTTGTCGGCGGACGGCGAGATCGGCCCGCTGTCGACGGTGTTCAGTGCCCGCAGCCTCGGGCTGACCGGCGAACTGAGCGCCACGGCCCAGACGGATTATTTGTCGGGCTTGTTGATCGGTCATGAGCTGGCGGCGCTGGCGACGGCCCAGCGGCGTCGGCGCAACAGCGTGCACCTGCCTTCGATCATCCTCATCGGTAATGCCCAACTCTGTGCCCGTTACAGCCGGGCCCTCGACGCCTGCGGATTTGCCCGGGTGACGCTGGCCGAACAAGCCACCGAACGCGGGTTGTGGCAGTTGGCGCTCGCCGCCGGACTGATCACTTCCAACCCATCCCGTTAAACCTGACTGGAGGTCTGACATGCTCAAACACGCCTTGGCGCAAAACGGCCTGATCGCGATCCTGCGTGGCCTGCGCCCGGAAGAAGCGGCGGCCATCGGCGAAGTCCTGTACGCCGCCGGATTTCGCGTCATCGAAGTGCCGCTCAACTCCCCTGAACCGTACGAAAGCATCCGCATCCTGCGCAGCACCTTGCCCGCCGATTGCCTGATCGGTGCCGGCACGGTGCTGACGCCGGAGCAGGTCGAGCAGGTGAAAGCCGCTGGCGGCCAAGTGATCGTCATGCCGCACAGCGATCCGAAAGTGCTGCGGGCAGCGAAAGCGGCGGGGTTGTTCCTGTCGCCGGGTGTGGCGACACCGACCGAAGCATTCGCCGCGCTGGCCGAAGGCGCCGACGTGCTGAAGATGTTCCCCGCCGAGCAGATGGGCCCTGCGGTCGTCAAAGCCTGGCTTGCGGTGTTGCCGGCCGGGACCATTCTGGCGCCGGTCGGCGGGATCACGCCGGACAACATGCAGGTGTTTATCGACGCGGGCGTCAAAGGTTTCGGTCTCGGTTCCGGCTTGTTCAAACCGGGAATGACCCCAGAGGACGTGGCCGTCAATGCCAAGGCCTACGTGGCTGCCTGGAAAGCCCTTCGCTAAGACTTTTTGGCGCTGTGAGCGCTGCCTCTAATAAGAGAGAAGAAAATGAAAATCACCAAACTGACCACCTTCATCGTTCCGCCACGCTGGTGCTTCCTCAAAGTCGAAACCGATGAGGGCGTGACGGGTTGGGGCGAGCCTGTGGTTGAAGGTCGCGCCCACACCGTGGCGGCTGCCGTTGAAGAATTGTCCGACTACCTGATCGGCAAGGACCCACGCAACATCGAAGACATCTGGACCGTGCTCTATCGCGGCGGCTTCTATCGGGGTGGCGCGATCCACATGAGCGCGCTGGCCGGTATCGATCAGGCGTTGTGGGACATCAAGGGCAAGGCTCTGGGCGTGTCGGTCAGCGATCTGCTCGGTGGCCAGGTGCGCGACAAGATTCGAGTGTATTCGTGGATCGGCGGCGACCGCCCGGCAGACACCGCGCGTGCGGCGAAAGAAGCGGTCTCCCGTGGTTTCACTGCGGTGAAAATGAACGGCACCGAAGAACTGCAATTCCTCGATTCCTTCGAGAAAGTCGACCTGGCCCTGGCCAACGTCGCCGCCGTGCGTGACGCGGTCGGGCCGAACGTCGGCATCGGCGTCGACTTCCATGGCCGGGTGCACAAGCCGATGGCCAAGGTGCTGATGAAGGAACTTGATCCGTACAAACTGATGTTCATCGAAGAGCCGGTGCTCAGCGAAAACTACGAGGCGCTGAAGGAATTGGCGCCGCTGACCAGCACCCCGATTGCCCTCGGTGAGCGGCTGTTCTCGCGCTGGGATTTCAAGCGTGTACTGAGCGAGGGTTACGTCGACATCATTCAGCCGGATGCGTCCCACGCCGGCGGCATCACCGAAACCCGCAAGATCGCCAACATGGCCGAAGCCTACGACGTGGCGCTGGCGCTGCATTGCCCGTTGGGACCGATTGCGCTGGCGGCGTGCCTGCAACTGGACGCGGTTTGCTACAACGCGTTCATCCAGGAACAGAGCCTGGGCATCCACTACAACGAGAGCAATGACCTGCTCGATTACGTGAAAGATCCGCGGGTGTTCGATTACGACAAAGGCTTCGTGAAGATCCCGAATGGCCCGGGGTTGGGCATCGAGATCAACGAGGAATACGTGATCGAACGCGCAGCGGTCGGCCACCGCTGGCGCAACCCGATCTGGCGCCATGCCGATGGCAGTTTTGCTGAGTGGTAAGAGCTATCCGACTCAACAACACATAACCCCTGTGGGAGCGAGCCTGCTCGCGAAGACGGCGGCACATCCAACCTTGATGTGACTGCCAGAACGCTTTCGCGAGCAGGCTCGCTCCCACAGTTTGATCTCCATGGTTAGCGAGATCTGCGTTTCACATTGACCTCAATAAACATAAGAAGAGGCACTCCTCATGCAACCGCAAACCCTCACCGGGCAAGCGTCGTTGGTGACGCCCAGTCGCAAGCGATTTTTCATCATGGTCCTGCTGTTCATCACCGTGGTGATCAACTACCTCGACCGCAGCAACCTCTCCATCGCCGCCCCGGCGCTGACCAGCGAACTGGGTATCGACCCGATCCATGTCGGGCTGATCTTCTCGGCGTTCGGCTGGACTTACGCCGCCATGCAGATTCCCGGCGGCTGGCTGGTGGACCGTGTGCCGCCGCGCATCCTTTACAGCGTCGCCTTGCTGCTGTGGTCGATCGCCACCGTGATGCTCGGTTTCGCCGGCAGCTTCATCGCACTGTTCGTCTTGCGCATGGCGGTCGGTGCCTTGGAAGCCCCGGCGTACCCGATCAACAGCCGCGTGGTCACCACCTGGTTTCCCGAGCGCGAACGCGCCACGGCCATCGGCTTCTACACCTCCGGGCAGTTTGTCGGCCTGGCCTTCCTGACGCCGGTTCTGGCCTGGCTCCAGCACGAGTTCGGCTGGCACATGGTGTTCGTCAGCACCGGTGCGGTGGGCATTCTGTGGGCGGTGATCTGGTACGCGGTGTACCGCGAACCCCGGGATTTCAAAGGCGCCAACGACGCTGAAATCGACCTGATCCGCGAGGGCGGCGGGTTGGTGGATATCCAGGCCGAACAAGCCAAAGTCAAAGCGAAATTCAGCTGGACCGACCTCGGCATCGTTCTGACCAAACGCAAGTTGTGGGGCATCTACCTCGGCCAGTTCTGCCTTAATTCGACGTTATGGTTTTTCCTGACGTGGTTCCCGACCTATCTGGTGAAATATCGCGGCATGGACTTCATCAAGTCTGGCCTGCTGGCGTCGCTGCCGTTTCTCGCCGCCTTCGTCGGCGTGTTGTGTTCGGGCTTCTTCTCCGACTTCCTGATCCGTCGCGGCTACACGGTGGGTTTCGCCCGCAAGCTGCCGATCATTGGCGGCCTGCTGATTTCCACCTCGATCATCGGCGCCAACTTCGTCGAGTCGACGCCGCTGGTGATTGCGTTCCTGGCACTGGCGTTCTTCGGCAACGGGTTGGCGTCGATCACCTGGTCGCTGGTTTCAACCTTGGCACCGGCGCGTTTACTGGGACTGACCGGCGGGGTGTTCAACTTCATCGGCAACCTGTCGGCGATTACCACGCCGATCGTCATCGGTTTCCTGGCGACCGGGGATTCGTTTGCCCCGGCGATTACCTACATCTCGGTTCTGGCATTGATCGGCGCACTTTCCTACATCTTGCTGGTGGGCAAAGTCGAGCGTATCAAGTTGTAGTGGCAGGCATCGGGCGACCATAATGCCGCCCGTTCACTCGCTCAACGGTAAAGGCTGGATATGCAGGAAGACGCCCCAAAAATCGCCAAGGACGCCGCCCCGACCGGCACCCAGACCCTGCTTCGTGGTCTGGGTGTGGTGCAGGCCGTGGCCAGCGGCGCCCGCGACCTCAAGGAAATCGCCCGGCTGATCGGCACGACGCGCAGCACCACCCATCGTCTGGCCAGTTGCCTGGTGGACGAGCGTTACCTGCGTGTGGTGCCGCAAGTCGGTTATCTGTTGGGGCCGAAGCTGATTGAACTGGGTTTCCAGGCGCGCGAAGAATTGCCGCTGGTGACCCTGGCCGGGCCGTATCTGGATGAGTTGTCGGCGTTGACCGGCGACACCATTCACCTGGCGATTCGTGAAGGCGACGAGGTGCTGTACCTGCACAAGAATCCGGGGCGCAATGGCCCGGAAATGCGTTCGCGAGTCGGCCATCGCATGCCGTTGGCCCGCACCGGGATCGGCAAGGCCTTGATGCTCGATGACTCGCAGGAAGAGTGGCAGCGGCTGTACGAAGTCAGCTTGCCGGCGGGTGGGAAGAATCTGTTTTGGCCGCAGCACCCGGAGCAATCCTGGGAGCAGTTTCAGCAGCGCATGGTCGAGTATGTCGCAGGCGGCTACGCCTTCGATCTGGAAGACAACGAACCGTCGATCCGTTGTGTGGCGGCGCCGATCCGTGATGCCAGCAAGCGCATCGTCGCCGGCATCAGCATCGCCAGCACCGTGCCTTACATGCCGCTGGAAAAAATGGCCGAGCTGATTCCCCTGATCAAAGGGGTCACAACCCGGCTCTCGGCAGAACTCGGCGCGAAGGTTTAGACCTTCAGCGTCGCCATGTCGATCACGAAGCGATACTTCACGTCACCGGCGATCATGCGGGCGTAAGCCTCGTTGATCTGGCGGATGTCGAGCATTTCGATGTCGCAGGTGATGTTGTGCTCGGCGCAGAAATCCAGCACTTCCTGGGTTTCGGCAATCCCGCCGATCAACGAGCCAGCCAGTACACGACGGCCCAACACCAGTTTGGCAGCGTGGACCGGTGGATCGATCGGTTCGATCAAGCCCACCAGAATATGTACGCCGTCGAAACGCAGGGTGTCGAGGTACGGATTGAGGTCGTGCTGCACCGGAATGGTGTCGAGCAGGAAGTCGAAGTAGCCGGCAGCGGCTTTCATCTGGTCGGCATCGGTGGACACTATTACGTGGTCCGCACCTTGGCGACGACCTTCTTCGGCCTTGCTCGCCGAGCGGGTGAACAGCGTGACTTCTGCGCCCATCGCCTTGGCGAACTTGATGCCCATGTGGCCGAGACCGCCCATGCCGAGGATCCCGACCTTGTCACCGGCCTTGACCCCGTAATGCTTGAGCGGCGAGTAGGTGGTGATGCCGGCACAGAGGATCGGTGCGGCGCTGGCCAGCGCGAGTTTTTCCGGGATGCGTACGACAAAGTGCTCGCTGACCACGATGCTGTCGGAGTACCCGCCCATGGTGTTGCTGCCATCGACCCGGTCCGGCGTGGCGTAGGTCATGGTCGGACCTTCGAGGCAATATTGCTCGAGGTTGGACTGGCAGGCTTCGCAGCTCCGGCAAGAATCGACCATGCAACCGACGCCGACCAGATCGCCGATTTTATGCTGGGTGACGTTCGCGCCGATGGCGGTGACTTTCCCTACGATCTCGTGGCCGGGCATCAGCGGGTACACGGCAATACCCCATTCGTTGCGGGCCTGGTGGATGTCGGAGTGGCAGACGCCGCAGTAGAGAATTTCGATCGCCACGTCGTCGGCCCGAGGGCTGCGGCGTTCGAATTTTACGGGGGCGAGGGGAGTGGTGGCCGACTGGGCGGCGTATCCGATGGCGGTGTACATGAGGAACCTCGCAAAAGCAGTGACAGGTGAGGCGGTGCATTCTGGGCGCCGCACCTTGCACCGGCCATGGCGATTCCTCCGGGTGTCATGCCTATTCCTCCGGCATCCACGGGCGATTGATCAAATGTGCGATCAGACCTGCGAAGATGCTTTCATCCCTTTTTCCGCGACATTTTTGTGAAGAGCGCCCATGTTGTTGACCCGTCATCTCGATGCCAATGCCACGCTGGTTTCGCTGATTCAGCCGCTGACCACACGCGACGGCTTCGCGCCCACCGCGTTGCCGGGTGTGCAGGTATTGCGTGCCAGTTGTGATGTGGCGCGTGGGCCGCAGATCTATGAGCCGAGCCTGGTCATCATCGTCCAGGGCAGTAAATTGGCGTACCTGGGGCCGCGTACGCTGGAGTACGGCGCCGGTCATTATCTGATTCAGGCGCTGCCGGTGCCGTTCGAGTGCGAGACCTTTGCCGCGCCGGAGGGGCCGATGCTGGGGATTTCCATCGCGATCGACCGCACGTTGCTCGGCGAATTGGTGTTGGCCATGGGGCTGGTGGCGGGGCGCAATATTGCGGCGCAGACGCTGGAGTCGATGACTTCGACGGTGCTCGACGACGCGATGCGCGGGTGTGTGGAACGGTTGCTGCGCTGCCTGCACGATCCGCTGGAATGCCAGGTGATGGGCCAGGCGCGATTGCGTGAGTTGTTGTTCGTCGCGTTGCGCGGGCCACAAGCCGATGTGTTGCGTGCACTGGTGGAGCAGCAGGGGCAATTCGCCCGGGTCGCGGCCTCGCTCAGTCATCTGCATGCGCATTACACCGAGCCGCTGAATGTCGAGACGCTGGCCAGTTGCGCAAACATGAGTGCGTCGACGTTTCATGAGCATTTCAAGCGCAGCACGTTGTTGTCACCGGTGCAGTATCTGAAGCGCTTGCGTTTGCTCAAGGCGCAGCAGTTGTTGCTTTCCGAGGGCCTGGGCGTAGCGCAGGTGGCGCATCGGGTGGGGTATCAGAGCACGTCGCAGTTCAGTCGGGAGTACAAGCGCTACTTTGAGCGTAATCCCGGGGATGAACGCGCAGCCTGATCCACCGCAAATCCCTGTAGGTGCATGATCTTGAATCGCGGGCAACAAAAAGGCCCCCATTTCGGGAGCCTTGATGTTCAGGCGTTCGACTTACATGTTCGGGTAAGTCGGGCCGCCAGCACCTTCCGGGGTGACCCAGGTGATGTTCTGTGCAGGGTCCTTGATGTCGCAGGTCTTGCAGTGAACACAGTTCTGGGCGTTGATCTGGAAGCGCTTCTCGCCGTCTTCCTTGGTGATCACTTCGTACACGCCGGCCGGGCAGTAGCGCTGCGCGGGTTCATCGTACAGCGGCAGGTTTTTGCTGATCGGGATGCTCGGGTCGGTCAGCTTCAAGTGGCAAGGCTGTTCTTCTTCGTGGTTGGTACCGGAGATGAACACCGAGCTGAGTTTGTCGAAGCTGATCTTGCCGTCCGGTTTCGGGTAGTCGATCTTCTTGCAGTCAGCCGCTAGCTTCAGGCAAGCGTAATCCGGCTTGGTGTCGTGCAAGGTGAACGGCAGTTTGCCGCCGAAGATGTTCTGGTCGAGCCAGTTGAAACCACCGCCGACGATGGCGCCGAACTTGTGGATCGCCGGGCCGAAGTTGCGGCTGGCGAACAGTTCGTCGTAGAGCCAGCTCTTCTTGAACGCGTCGACGTAGGTGGTCAGCTCTTCGGTGCCGTCTTTCTCGGCGAACAGCGCCTCGGCCACGGATTCAGCGGCGAGCATGCCGGACTTCATGGCGGTGTGGCTGCCTTTGATCTTGGCGAAGTTCAGGGTGCCGAGGTCGCAACCGATCAGCGCGCCACCCTTGAAGACCATTTTCGGCAACGAGTTCAGGCCACCTTTGCAGATGGCACGTGCGCCGTAGCTGACGCGCTTGCCGCCTTCCAGGTACTGCTTGAGCACCGGGTGGTGCTTGAGGCGCTGGAACTCGTCGAACGGCGACAGGTAGGTGTTGCTGTAGGACAGATCGACGATCAGGCCGACGACCACCTGGTTGTTTTCCAGGTGATAGAGGAACGAGCCACCGGTGTTCTCGGTGCCCATGATGTCCAGCGGCCAGCCGGCGGTGTGAACCACCAGGCCTGGCTGGTGTTTGGCCGGGTCGATGTCCCAGATTTCTTTCAGGCCGATGCCGTAATGCTGGGCGTCGGCTTCGCTGTCGAGGTTGAAGCGCTTGATCAGTTGCTTGCCGATGTGGCCACGGCAGCCTTCGGCGAACAGCGTGTATTTGCCACGCAGTTCCATGCCCGGGGTGTACAGGCCTTCTTTCGGATGGCCTTCGCGGTCAACGCCCAAGTCACCGGTGATGATCCCGCGAACCACGCCGCTCTCGTCGATCAGCGCTTCCTGGGCGGCGAAGCCCGGGTAGATTTCTACGCCCAGGTTCTCGGCCTGCTGGGCCAGCCAGCGGCACAGGTTGCCCAGCGAGATGATGTAGTTGCCTTCGTTGTGCATGGTCTTGGGCACAAAGAGGTCAGGAATCTTTTGCGCGCTTTCAGCGTTCTTGAGAACGAAGATGTCATCGCGGGTGACCGGCGTGTTCAGCGGGGCGCCGAGTTCTTTCCAGTCCGGGAACAGTTCGTTCAGGGCGCGTGGTTCGAACACGGCACCGGACAGGATGTGAGCACCGACTTCGGAGCCTTTTTCGACCACGCAGACGCTGATTTCCTTACCGGCTTCAGCAGCCTTCTGCTTCAAGCGGCAGGCAGCGGAAAGACCAGCGGGGCCGGCACCGACGATGACGACGTCGAATTCCATGTATTC
Source organism: Pseudomonas sp. GW821-FHT10C09 (assembly GCF_059415465.1). Lineage (NCBI taxonomy): Bacteria > Pseudomonadati > Pseudomonadota > Gammaproteobacteria > Pseudomonadales > Pseudomonadaceae > Pseudomonas > Pseudomonas sp. GW821-FHT10C09. The sequence continues at coordinate 102,369 of NZ_JBWKNG010000016.1, read as the reverse complement.
GCGTTCCACAGGTTATCTCCTACTCAAGGCTCAACAGTTTTTTTTCTAATTGGAGGTTTGGTGTCGCATCCATGAATCCCTGCACTAATGCCGGGAGGGGACAATCGATTAGTCACCTTTCTCTCTGGGTGGCGCATTATATCTACACCACTCCTAGCGTCCAATACAAACGTTTGTTTGAATTGGCTCAAAGCCAGAGAAATCAAAGTCACGCGGCTTACGAACGGCCATTTTGCCGTATTGACCGGAATAGGCGTTCCGGTCAAGATACGGTCGGTTTTGCGCTCGCCGTAGGCTGACTGTTGGTTTCAAGAGCACCTCTAAAGACAGGGCGATGGCAGTGGAAAGTGATGCGCAGCGCAGGTTTGGCTCGCAGTTTACACGCCGCGATATTGAATGACTCGTTGGTCACCACTGACGAACGGTCATGCACTTCATGAGCGATGGTCACTTGACACGTTTGCCGGCGTTTTTAGAGGTGCCCTTGCGCCCGATGAGCATCAACCGCCAGGTTCGCCTAGGCGACTTTCTTTTCACCGGAGAGTAACGAGGAATCCATGAAGGTTCTTGTAGCTGTCAAACGCGTTGTGGATTACAACGTCAAGGTCCGCGTCAAGGCGGACAATTCCGGCGTCGATCTTGCCAACGTCAAGATGTCGATGAACCCGTTCTGCGAAATCGCAGTGGAAGAAGCCGTACGCCTGAAAGAGAAAGGCGTTGCGACTGAAATCGTCGTCGTCTCCGTCGGCCCGTCCACCGCTCAAGAGCAACTGCGCACCGCGCTGGCTCTGGGTGCCGACCGCGCCATCCTCGTCGAATCCGCCGAAGACCTGACTTCGCTGGCCGTTGCCAAACTGTTGAAGGCTGTTGTCGACAAGGAACAGCCTCAGCTGGTGATCCTTGGCAAACAAGCCATCGACAGCGACAACAACCAGACTGGCCAGATGCTCGCTGCACTGAGCGGCTACGGTCAGGGCACGTTCGCTTCGAAAGTCGAAATCAGCGGCGACAGCGTTGCCGTGACTCGCGAAGTCGACGGCGGCGCTCAGACAGTTTCCCTGAAACTGCCGGCCATCGTCACCACCGACCTGCGTTTGAACGAGCCGCGCTACGCGTCCCTGCCAAACATCATGAAAGCCAAGAAGAAGCCTCTCGAAGTGCTGACTCCGGACGCTTTGGGCGTTTCCACCGCCTCCACCAACAAGACCGTGAAAGTCGAAGCGCCTGCTGCACGCAGCGCGGGTATCAAGGTCAAGTCGGTGGCTGAACTGGTCGAGAAACTGAAAAACGAAGCGAAGGTAATCTAATCATGACTATCTTGGTAATCGCTGAGCACGACAACAAGGTTGTGGCTCCTGCCACCCTGAACACCGTGGCTGCTGCCGCCAAAATCGGTGGTGACATCCACGTTCTGGTTGCCGGCCAAGGCGTTGGCGCTGTGGCTGAAGCCGCTGCGAAAATCGCTGGCGTGAGCAAAGTATTGGTAGCTGACAACGCTGCCTACGCTCACCAACTTCCGGAAAACGTAGCGCCTCTGGTTGCAGAGTTGGGCAAGGGCTACAGCCACATCCTGGCTGCCGCGACTTCCAACGGCAAAAACATCCTGCCGCGCGTTGCCGCTCAGCTGGACGTTGACCAGATCTCCGAGATCATCTCGGTCGAAAGCGCTGACACCTTCAAGCGTCCGATCTACGCCGGTAACGCCATCGCTACCGTTCAGTCCAACGCTTCGGTGAAAGTCATCACCGTGCGTGCCACCGGTTTCGACCCGGTTGCTGCTGAAGGTGGTTCGGCTGCTGTTGAATCCGTTGCTGCTGCTCACGATGCTGCGATCTCCAGCTTCGTTGGCGAAGAACTGGCCAAGTCCGATCGTCCGGAACTGACCGCTGCCAAAATCGTCGTTTCCGGCGGTCGTGGCATGCAGAACGGCGACAACTTCAAACACCTGTACGCCCTGGCTGACAAGCTGGGCGCTGCTGTCGGTGCTTCCCGCGCCGCGGTCGACGCAGGTTTTGTACCCAACGACATGCAGGTCGGTCAGACCGGCAAGATCGTTGCTCCACAGCTGTACATCGCGGTCGGTATTTCCGGCGCGATCCAGCATCTGGCCGGCATGAAAGACTCCAAGGTGATCGTTGCGATCAACAAGGACGAAGAAGCGCCGATCTTCCAGGTGGCCGATTACGGCCTGGTGGCAGACCTGTTCGAAGCAATCCCCGAGTTCGAGAAGCTGGTCTAATCCAGCGGCCTGACTTATAAAGAGCCCGACCTTTTGGTCGGGCTTTTTTTTGTTCCGGATTTGAGTGGGAGAGTGTTGCCATGGATCTGCGCCGTGTGTGTGGCTGGTCGTTATTGCTGGGCCTGACGATGTTGCCGACCTTGTCCAATGCAGCGGGCAAATGCGATCGGCTGATCGTGACCGGCAGCCCGGACGCACCACCGTACTTGTGGCAAGACCCGCAAAATCCTAAAAAGCTGATCGGTGCCAGTGCTGACCTGTTGCAGCAAGTGGCGGGGGAGTTGGGCATCAAGGTTGAGTTGCTGTATGCCGGCAAACGCGCCCAGGCGCTGGACGAAGTACGCAGCGGGCGCATGGACATGTTGGCCGATGCAACGTTGACCGTCAGCGAACTGGAAACCCTGGATTACATTCATCCGCCGTTGCTGGAAAACGACTATCTGGTCTGGACCCGCAAAGACTCGGCATTGGTCTACAACCAGGCCCAGGACCTCCACGGCCACCCCGGCGCATTGTCGGAAAAGTCTCGAATGACCCCGGCATTCGGCACTTTTGCCGATCAGCAATTGACCCTCACCCGTACGCCCAACCTGACCCAGGCCTTTCAGAAATTGCTCTTGGGCGAGGTGGAGTTTGTACTCGCCGGACGCTACTCCGGCACGGCGGCCGCGCAGGCGCTGAGCATGGCCAATGACCTGATCCCCCGTGCCGTTCCGATCGACAAACCCGGTCTGTACCTCGCGGTTTCCCATAACTCCGCCTGCAACGATCCGTGGTTGCGCGGACAGCTGGCCAAAAAGATGACAGAATTGCCCGCCTCAGGACTGACGGACGCCGCGTTGCAACGCAATATCGAGCGTTGGAAAACGCAGCAACAGCAGCAGCAACAACCTGTCAGTGCCCCAAAACAGTAGGGATTCTTAGTGAGTATTCGACCTCTTTTCGCTGCCCTGGCCGTTCTGGCTCTGGCGGGTTGTGCAGCCGATCCGGCGCCGAATGAACAGATTCGCCTGACCGAACAGGCACTCGTCCAGGCCAAAGCCGTGGGCGCCACCGCCGACGACATGCCGGAAATGAAACTGGCCGAAGAAAAATTCGCCCGTGCCCAAAGCAACATGACCGAGCAGTCCTACAAACATGCGCGCATGCGTGCCGAGCAGGCCGAACTGGACGCGCGTCTGGCCGAAGCCAAGGTGCTGACCCTCAAGAGCGAGGAGCAATTGAACGTGCTCAATACCCGCATCACTCGTCTGCGCAAGCAAGTGGGGGATGCCCAATGAGCCTCAAGTCGAAAGCGCTCGGCAGCTTGATCCTCGCCGGCTGCGCAAGCTTGTATGGCTGTGCCGGCCAGCACAGTGAAGCCGCTTTGCAAGAAGCAGGCGCCGACTTCCAGAAGGTCAAGGAAGACTCCAACGTGCTGCGTATCGCGCCCAAGGACGTGATACGCGCCGGTGAGTCCCTGGCTCGCGCCGATCGTTTGTCCAGCTATTGGGGCAGCGGTTCGGACGTGGTGCATTACGCCTACCTGAGCCAGCGCTACAGCGAAATTGCCCGGGAGCACACCAATCTGGTGCTCAACGAAGAGCGCGCGGCGAAACTCGAACTGGAGCGTCAGCGTCTGCAACTGGCACTGCGCGAATCCAAATTGCTCAGCGTTCAGCAGCAGGGCAAGTGGCTCGAAGAGCAGATTGTCGCGCTGGCGACCACCCAGACAGATCGTGGTCTGGTGATGACCTTGGGCGATGTGCTGTTCGATACCGGCGAAGCCGAGCTGAAAAATTCGGCGAACCGTGTGGTGCTGAAGATCGTTCAGTTCCTGCAGCTCAACCCGAAACGCGTGGTGCGGATCGAAGGCTACACCGACAGCACCGGCGGCAAGCAGGACAACCTCAAGCTGTCCCGTGACCGTGCGCAATCGGTGGCTGACGTCCTGATGGACCTGGGCATCGACGACAAACGCATCCAGGTCGAAGGCTACGGCGATGAATACCCGGTGGACGTGAACGCTTCCGAGCGTGGCCGTGCGCAGAACCGTCGGGTGGAAATTGTGTTCTCCGACGAAAAAGGCCAGCTCGGCGCCGCCCGCTAAGGGTTGCGTCACTGGAAAACCCGGCCTGCCAGACAGCGCCGGGTTTTTTTGCGCCTGTTATTTGCCTGGCTGATGACAAAAAGCAGTACAGATTTTGCTGACACTGCACTGTATGGTCGACTATTGTGGCAACTGTCCCAGTACACTTCTAAACTGTTCCGGTATTGTTTCACACAAGAATAAAATGCCCGTGAAATCGAGTGCTGCGTCATGACCAATCTCTTGCTCTACCAACGTATTGCTCAACAACTGGCCGAAGACATCCGCCGTGGTGTCTATCAACCGGGGGAGCGCGTGCCTTCGGTGCGCAAGATGAGCTCGCAGCTCAATGTCAGCCATGCGACGGTGTTGCAGGCATATGCCAATCTTGAAGATCAGGGGCTGATCCGCGCCCGCCCGCAGTCGGGCTACTACGTTCACCAGACGCCGGCCCTGACCGCGCCGACGCCAGACATCGCCCGGGTCGAGCGTCCTGGCCTGGTCACGCGCAGCAGTATCATTCAACAAGTGTTGGTCGAATCCCGCCGCGAAGGTGTTTTCCCGTTGGGCGCTGCGGTGCCCAGTGTCGATTACCTGCCGGTGCGGGCGCTGCATCAGCAATTGGCCAAAGTCACCCGTTTCCATAGCCCGCGTGCCTTCAGCTACATGTTCAGCCCCGGGTTTGAACCGTTGCGCCGGCAAGTGGCGATCCGCATGCGCGATGCCGGTGTGGTGGTCGATCCCTCCGAAGTGGTCATTACCCACGGCTGCGTCGACGCGTTGCAGATGTCACTGCGCGTATTGACCCGACCGGGCGACCTGATCGCCGCCGAATCGCCGACGTATTACGGTCTGCTGCAACTGGCTGACTTGCTCGGCCTAAAAGTCATTGAAATCCCCAGTGATCCCGCCACCGGCATGAGCCTTGAAGCGCTGCAACTGGCGGCCAACCAGTGGTCGATCAAGGCGTTGGTGCTGACCACGCGGCTGAGCAATCCCTTGGGTGGGACCATGCCCGAGGAGCGGCAGAAACAATTGCTGCGCCTGGCATCGGACTTCGACATCCAGATTGTCGAAGACGACATCTACGGCGAACTGATGTTCGAGCAGGGGCGTACCAAATCGCTCAAGGCCTATGACCGGCTGGATCGGGTTATTTATTGTTCAAGCTTCTCCAAAACCCTGTCGCCGGGCGTGCGGATTGGCTGGATGATTGCCGGCAAATACCAGCAGGAAATCCAGCGCTTGCAGACGTTCAGTACCCATTCGGCCTGCAGCGTCACGCAAATGGGCATTGCGGCGTATCTGGAAAACGGTGGCTACGATCGACATTTGCGCTACATCCGCCAGGAATACCGCAAGAACCTCAGCGCCTTCCAACTGGCCGTTCAGCAATATTTCCCCGAAGGCACGCAGATGACCCGGCCGACCGGCGGCTTCATTTTGTGGGTCAGTTTGCCGGGGCGGGTCAACACCCAGGAATTGCACGTACGGGCGTTGCAGCAGGGCATCAGTATTGCGCCGGGGCTGATCTTCAGTAACACCGAGCAGTTCAATCACTGCATTCGGCTGAACTGCGGCACCCCCTGGAACCGTGAAGCCGAACGGGCCTTGATGACGCTGGGGATGCTGGCGACGCAACTTTGCCAGGAGACGGCCGGCGGCTTCTGAGCAGTCCGGCGGGAGGTTCTCGGCGGAGCTTGTCATGTGGCGCGCAACAGGCGAGCATATGGCCCTCTGCCGTTATTGCTGTTGGGTTCATGAAGCCGATTTTTCCTGCCGTCTGCCTGTTTCTTTGCCTGTTGATGACCGTTCACGCTGAAGGCGTCATGGCAGCGGCTGCCCAGGAAAAACCCGCCGCCAGCGCAACCGGGACCAAACCGGTGCCTGTCAAAAAAGCCGCTGTCGTAAAAAAGCCAACGGCGGCGGTGAAAAAGCGGCCACCTATTGCCTCCAAGTCGAAAGCGTCCAGCGAAGTGGTGAAAACCCAACTGCCTCCGGTCAAACTCGACTTGAGACTGCCGCCGCAAATGGCCCAGGAATTGAAACCGATCGGCACCGTGCCGCTGCCCAGTCACGATGCGCTTCTGCCACAAATGTTTGGCGAAAAGTCCGGCAGCAGCCCGTTTCAGCTCAACGGTCGGCTGCTCAGTAACGAAATGCAGTTGCAGCTGCGCAATGAAGAGCGCCGGGAAGTCGAAGGCGCGGCATTGGATTTCGAGTTCAAGCAGTAAATCGTTCCCATCCGTGAGCCGCCGGCCAGACGCTTTGTCGGAGACTGGTCAGTCACGCTGGTTTGAACGAAAAAACCCCGGTCCGGGTAATTTAAAACAACTGTTTTAGCGGTTACTCTGTGTCCCGTCCTTTTACACATCACACCTCGTGAGGAGCTCGTCGTCATGAAATGCCGTGAAGGCTGTGGCGCCTGTTGCATTGCCCCTTCCATCAGTTCACCGATTCCCGGTATGCCCAATGGCAAAGCCGCTGGCGAACGTTGCGTGCAACTGTCGGTCGATAACCTGTGCAACATCTTCGGCAAACCCGAACGCCCCGCCGTCTGTTCGGCATTTGAAGCCGATATCGAAGTGTGCGGCAGCAGCAGTGACGAGGCGATCAAACTGCTGGGATGGTGGGAGCAGATGACGGCGGCGTGATGTTTACAACCAACGGAACTTCAACAATAAGGAATAAAACCATGGGTTCGCTGCATCGTATCGCTGTGTTGTGTGGATTGACCGCCGTGTTGGCCACTACGGCCGCCCAGGCTGAAGACTGGAAAGTCGCCAAGAACGAAGACGGCATCAAGATCTCTCTGGCTGAAGTGCCGGGTTCGGACTACAAGTCCTATCAGGGCGTTACCTTGATGAAGACCACCGTCGCCAAACTGCGTGCATTGCAGGAAGACGTGGCCGGCGCCTGTGCCTGGATTCACGAGTGCAAGATGCAGAAGCTGCTCAAGCACGAAGGCGACCAGAGCTGGACCTACACTCAATTCAATACCCCGTGGCCCGTCACTGCGCGTGATTCGGTGCTGCACATCACCACCGTTGAAGGCGCCGATGGCAGTCTGACCCGCAAACTCGAAGGCGTGCCGAAGTACATTCCAGAAGAAAAAGGGTTTGTACGTGTCACCAAGGTCGACGGGTTCTGGAAGTTCGTCCCGAAGGGTGACCAGGTCGAAGTAACCTATCAGGTACACACCGAGCCAGGCGGCAGCGTGCCATCGATGATCGCCAACAAGTTCGTGGTCGATGCACCGTTCAATACCCTGAAAACCCTGAAAGAACGCGCCGAGAAGTAATCGCTGCGTTGTTCTGCAAACGCCCCGACTGGTTCGGGGCGTTTGCGTTTTTAGCCGTGCACGGCTTTATTGTGTTTCCGGATATGCGTTGCACAAAATTTTCACAAAGCCTCCAAGACAATCCGCCCGCATCCGTCAGCCAAACAGTAATCAATGGCAATGAGGCGGGTGATCGTGCAACATTTGCGCACCGCGCAAGCCCCGGGGCCAAGTAATGGCCAATAGAGGGCAGGGCGCCGCTGTATTTTTGAAACTTCAACTTCCAATGGGTCCTAAAACGACATGGCAAACCCGGACGCCCTGAATCAGCAGCGAGCTTCTAGTCGCCTGCTGCAACCGACCGTCAAATCGCATCTGGCCTACACGTTGTTGTGCGCCTTGATCATGATGGTCATGTTCAGCCTGCTGCGTGTTGCGCTGCTGGTCTACAACCGCTCGATGATCCTCGACACCCCGGCTTCGACGTTCCTTGAAGCGTTCGCCAACGGCCTGCGTTTCGACCTGCGCCTGGTGGTCTACCTCTGCGTTCCGCTGTTGCTGGCACTGTTCAGCGCGCGGGCCATGGCTGCTCGCGGGTTCTTCCGCTTCTGGCTGACCATCGCGTCGAGCATCGCGCTGTTCCTCGGCCTGATGGAGATGGACTTCTACCGCGAGTTCCACCAGCGCCTCAACGGCCTGGTCTTCCAGTATGTGAAGGAAGACCCGAAAACCGTGATGAGCATGCTCTGGTACGGTTTCCCGGTGGTTCGTTATCTGCTGGCATGGGCCGTTGGCACGTTGATCCTGACCCTGGCATTCAAGGGCGCGGATCGTGCGACCCGGCCTCGTGGCCCGTTCAGCGGCGGCAGCATCGGCACGCGCCAGATCGCCCCGTGGTATGCGCGCATCGGCGTGTTCGTCGTCTGCCTGCTGATCTGCGTGGTCGCCGCTCGCGGCACCCTGCGTCAGGGCCCGCCGCTGCGTTGGGGTGACGTCTACACCACCGATTCGAACTTCGCCAACCAGTTGGGCCTCAACGGTACGCTGTCGCTGATCGCGGCGGCCAAGAGCCGGATGTCCGAAGATCGCGACAACATCTGGAAAGCCACACTGCCGCAGCCTCTGGCCCAGCAGACCGTGCGTGACATGCTGGTGATGAAAGACGAAAAACTGGTGGATGCTGAAACTGCCGCCGTGCGTCGCGACTACACGCCACCGGCCGACAAGACCCTGCCGATCAAGAACGTGGTCGTGATCCTGATGGAAAGCATGGCCGGTCACTCGGTCGGCGCGCTGGGCGGCCCGGGCAACATCACGCCGTACCTCGACAAATTGTCGAAGGAAGGCCTGCTGTTCGACCGCTTCTTCTCCAACGGCACTCATACCCACCAGGGCATGTTCGCCACCATGGCGTGCTTCCCGAACCTGCCGGGTTTCGAATACCTGATGCAGACCCCGGAAGGCAGCCACAAACTGTCCGGCCTGCCACAGTTGCTCAGCGCCCGTGACTACGACGACGTGTACGTCTACAACGGCGATTTCGCCTGGGATAACCAGTCGGGCTTCTTCAGCAACCAGGGCATGACCAACTTCATCGGTCGTAACGACTTCGTCAACCCGGTGTTTTCTGATCCGACCTGGGGCGTGTCCGACCAGGACATGTTCGACCGTGGCCTGGTAGAGCTCAAGGCCCGGGAAAACGGCAAGCCGTTCTATGCCTTGCTGCAGACGCTGTCCAACCACACGCCGTATGCCTTGCCGACGCCATTGCCGGTCGAGCGCGTGACTGATCGCGGCAGCCTCAACGAACACCTGACCGCCATGCGTTACTCCGACTGGGCATTGGGTCAGTTCTTCGAGAAGGCGCGTAAAGAGCCGTACTTCAAGGAAACCCTGTTTGTGATCGTGGGTGACCACGGTTTCGGTAACGAGCAGCAAATCACCGAAATGGACCTGGGTCGTTTCAACGTGCCGATGCTGATGATCGCACCGGGTATTCAGGAAAAGTTCGGCCAGCGTGACCACACCGTGGGCACTCAGATCGACATCGTGCCGACCATCATGGGTCGTATCGGTGGCGAAGTGCGTCATCAGTGCTGGGGGCGCGACCTGCTCAACCTGCCGGAAGGCGACAGCGGTTTTGGTGTGATCAAGCCGTCGGGCAGCGAACAGACCACGGCCATTCTCACCGCTGACCAGATTCTGGTGCTGCCGAAAGAGAAGGAAATGGAGCCGAAGATGTACCGCTATGAACTGGGCGCCAAGCCGCATGCCGAGATCGTGCCTAACGATCCACGCACCGCCGAGTTGAAGCTCAAGCTTGAGTCGTTCCTGCAAACGGCGACCAAGAGCCTGCTCGACAACACCGCCGGTGTTATCGACGGCAAACCGGACTAAGTTTTCAGCGCAATAAAAAGAGGCCCTTCTTGAAGGGCCTCTTTTTTTGTCCGTTAATTCGTTATATCCGTTAAATCCTGCCAAGCAAGAGCAGAATCAACAGCACTACCAGCACGACGCCGATGATACCCGACGGGCCATAACCCCAACTTCTGGAGTGTGGGAAAACCGGCAGACCACCGATCAGCAAGAGGATCAGAATAACGATCAGAATTGTGCCCATGTCTATTTCCTTGTTGGAAGTGTTCTGGATTGACCTGTCTTTTAACTGTCAGCTGGAAGGTTATTAATTCAAGCTGCTTACAAAGTCCGACTGGTGCACGAGTCGGAAAATTCCATGTTTTTTTAATGTTTTTTGATGACCTGTTTATTTCGTTTTTTGCAGGATTAGTTGAACCACACGCGCCCACGGTTTGTTCGGGCCATTCAGCAATCTGATGGAGCGTGGGTCGGGCAAGGACCTTCGCTACACTCAGAGCATCTTTCCCGGAACCACAAGGCTGTTTGCTATGCAAAATCGCATGATGATCACTGGCGCGGGCTCGGGCCTGGGTCGCGAAATCGCGCTGCGCTGGGCGCGTGAAGGCTGGCAACTGGCCTTGTCGGATGTCAGCGAGCCCGGTCTGCAAGAAACCTTGAAGCTGGTTCGCGACGCCGGTGGCGATGGTTTTATCCAGCGTTGCGATGTGCGCGACTACAGCCAGCTGACCGCGTTCGCCCAGGCCTGCGAAGAAAAGCTCGGCGGCATCGATGTCATCGTCAACAACGCCGGTGTTGCCTCGGGCGGCTTCTTCAGTGAACTGTCGCTGGAAGACTGGGACTGGCAGATTGCGATCAACCTGATGGGCGTGGTCAAGGGCTGCAAGGCGTTCCTGCCGCTGCTGGAGAAAAGCAAAGGCAAGATCATCAACATCGCGTCGATGGCCGCCCTGATGCAAGGCCCGGCCATGAGTAACTACAACGTGGCCAAGGCCGGCGTGGTGGCGCTGTCCGAAAGCCTGTTGATCGAACTGGCGCAACAGGAAGTGGGCGTGCATGTGGTTTGCCCGTCGTTCTTCCAGACCAACCTGCTCGACTCTTTCCGTGGCCCCACGCCTGCGATGAAAGCCCAGGTCGGTAAACTGCTGGAAAGTTCGCCGATCACCGCCACCGACATTGCCGAGTACATCTACAACCAGGTGGCTGCCGGCGAGTTCATGATCCTGCCTCACGAACAGGGCCGCATGGCCTGGGCGATCAAGCAGAAAAACCCGCAACTGCTCTACAACGAAATGACCCTCATGGCCGACAAAATGCGCGCCAAGGCCAAACAAAGCGCGGGCTGAACTTGCCCGTAGGCAACCGCGTCGTTAGGGTGGCCGGCATCGGTCACTCTAACGAGACACCTGCATGCTCAATTACCTGTGGTTTTTCCTCGCGGCGCTGTTCGAAATAGCCGGCTGCTTCGCGTTCTGGATGTGGCTGCGCCAAGGCAAAAGCGTTTTGTGGGTGCTGCCGGCACTGCTCAGCCTGACTGTGTTCGCGCTCCTGCTCACCCGAGTCGAAGCCACCTACGCCGGGCGGGCCTACGCCGCCTATGGTGGGATCTACATCATCGCCTCGATTGGTTGGCTGGCTGTGGTCGAGCGGATTCGTCCGCTGGGCTCGGACTGGATCGGCGTGGCGCTGTGTGTGATCGGCGCGAGCGTCATTCTGTTTGGCCCGCGCTTTTCCGCATCCTGAAGGATTGGTCCTGCATTCAATCGATTTGTCGGACGCTTCCGTCAGGAGGGTTCTTCCAGTGTTGTAGGGCTGGACTGATTTGCCGTCTTCGCATTGAAGACCCGCTAAACGCCGGGCATCTTCAAGGGCCGGTAACCCTCAAGGACCAATACCATGCTTGTACTCAGTCGCGTTGTGGGCGAGATGATTTCCATCGGTGACGACATTTCAGTGCGCATCCTCAACGTCAGCGGCAACAGCGTGCGCTTTGGCGTCGAAGCGCCGAAGAACGTCAATGTGCATCGCGCCGAGGTCTATGAACGCATCCAGGTCAAACTGGCCAAGACCAAAGGTCGCTGAGCCGCTCAGTCGAAGAGGTGCTTGGGCACATCGTGCTTGAGCATCAACTGGCACTGTTCGCTTTCCGGATCGAACACGATCAGTGCCTGACCTTTGGTCAAGGCCTGGCGAACCCGCAATACGCGGGTTTCCAGCGGTGTGTCATCGCCGTTGTCCGTACCGTCACGGGTCACGAAATCTTCGATCAGGCGGGTCAGGGTGTCGACTTCAAGTTGGTCGTAGGGAATCAGCATAGGCACCTCGGCTAAAACAATGTCGGGATGCTACGGCGAATGATCGGTCGCGGCTAGCCTCGGGCTCGCCGCCTTCGCGAGCAGGCTCGCTCCCGCAGGGGAATGCGGTCAACTGTGGGAGCGAGCCTGCTCGCGAAAGCGGAAGATCAAACAATGAAGATGTCAGCTATCGTTGCGCTGCCCGACAAGGCTATCCACCGAAGGCACTCGCGTATCACTTTCCATCTGCGTCTCATGTTCAAGCTGATGACTGAATCGGTCCAGTGACCCCTTCGCCGGTTGCGCATCACTGGCAAACACTGGCGGACTCAGGATGTAGGCACCGAGCAATCGACTCAGCGCCGCCAGGCTGTCGATGTGCGTACGCTCATAACCGTGCGTGGCGTCGCAACCGAAGGCGAGCAGGGCGGTGCGAATGTCATGTCCGGCCGTCACCGCCGAGTGCGCATCGCTGAAGTAATAACGGAACAGGTCGCGGCGCACGGGCAACTCGTTGTCACTGGCCAGGCGCAGCAGATGTCGCGACAAGTGATAGTCATAAGGCCCGCCGGAATCCTGCATCGCCACGCTCACCGCGTGTTCGCTGGAGTGTTGGCCGGGCGCAACGGGCGCAATGTCGATACCGACGAATTCGCTGACATCCCACGGTAGCGCGGCCGCTGCACCACTGCCGGTTTCCTCGGTGATGGTGAATAGCGGATGGCAGTCGATCATCAATTCTTCACCACTGTCGACGATGGCTTTCAGCGCCGCGAGCAACGCCGCAACGCCAGCCTTGTCGTCCAGGTGACGGGCGCTGATGTGACCGCTTTCGGTGAACTCCGGCAAGGGGTCGAAGGCCACGAAGTCACCCACGCTGATCCCCAGCGAATCGCAGTCGGCGCGGGTGGCGCAATAGGCATCCAGGCGCAGCTCGACGTGGTCCCAGCTGATCGGCATTTCGTCCACGGCCGTGTTGAAGGCGTGCCCGGAAGCCATCAGCGGCAACACGCTGCCGCGAATCACGCCGTTGTCGGTAAACAGGCTGACCCGGCTGCCCTCGGCAAAACGACTGGACCAGCAACCGACCGGCGCCAGGGTCAGGCGTCCGTTGTCTTTCACGGCGCGAACCGCCGCACCGATGGTGTCCAGGTGCGCGGACACCGCGCGGTCGGGGCTGTTCTTCTTGCCTTTGAGCGTTGCGCGGATGGTGCCGCGACGGGTCATTTCGAAGGGGATGCCCAATTCTTCGAGGCGCTCGGCGACATAGCGCACGATGGTGTCGGTGAACCCGGTGGGGCTGGGAATGGCGAGCATTTCCAGCAGGACTTTTTGCAGGTAGTTGAGATCCGGTTCAGGGATTTTGCTGGTCATGGAAACTCCTGATGGGTACAGAACATCGATGGTTTCGATGAGGGGGATAAGTTAAATTTTTGGTGCCTGGCACGCCGCCTTCGCGAGCAAGCCCGCTCCCACATTTGACCGCGTATCCCTGTGGGAGCGGGCTTGCTCGCGAAGGGGCCAGTTCAAGCACTACAGATCTAAAGGGCCGCCGGCTGACTGTGCGGAAACAACAAATCCACAAACCGCTCAGCCGTCGGCTGCGGTTCATGGTTGGCCAGCCCGGCGCGCTCATTGGCTTCGATAAACACATACTCCGGCTGATCGGCCGCCGGCACCATCAAGTCGAGCCCGACCATCGGGATATCCAGTGCCCGCGCCGCCCGCACCGCTGCATCCACCAAGGTCGGATGCAGAATCGCAGTGACATCCTCCAGAATCCCGCCTGTATGAAGATTCGCCGTACGCCGTACGAACAAATGCTCACCCGCCGGCAGAATGCTGCTGTAGTCGTAACCCGCCGCATGCAACGTGCGTTGGGTCTCATGATCGAGCGGGATTTTGCTTTCGCCGCTGGTAGCCGCCTGCCGCCGTCGACTCTGGGCTTCGATCAGTGCGCCAATGGAATGCTGACCATCGCCAACCACCTCCGCCGGGCGCCGAATCGCCGCCGCCACCACCTCAAACCCGATCACCAGAATCCGCAGGTCCAGGCCTTGGTGAAAGCTTTCAAGTAGCACTCGACTGTCGAACGCGCGGGCGGCTTCGATGGCTTGCTGCACCTCTTCAATGGTCTGCAAATCCACGGCGACGCCCTGGCCTTGCTCGCCATCCAGCGGCTTGACCACCACCCGCTCGTGCTCATCGAGAAACGCCAGGTTGTCATCGGCGTTGCCGGCCAATTGTTGCGAAGGCAGGTTCAGCCCTGCGGCTTTGAGCGCCTTGTGGGTCAGGCTCTTGTCTTGGCACAGGCTCATGCTGATGGCGCTGGTCAGGTCGCTCAACGATTCGCGGCAGCGCACCCGGCGCCCGCCATGGCTGAGGGTGAACAGGCCGGCATCGGCGTCATCGACCTGCACATCAATGCCGCGTCGAAGGGCTTCCTCGACAATGATCCGCGCATACGGATTGAATTCCGCCTCCGGCCCCGGCCCGAGAAACAACGGCTGATTGATGCCGTTCTTGCGCTTGATCGCAAAGGTCGAGAGGTTGCGAAAACCGAGCTTGGCGTAAAGGCTTTTCGCTTGGCGGTTGTCGTGCAGAACCGACAAGTCCAGGTAACTCAGGCCACGGCTCATGAAGTGTTCGATCAAGTGCCGCACCAACACCTCACCGACGCCCGGCCGCGAACAATGCGGATCGACCGCCAGGCACCATAGGCTGCTGCCGTTCTCTGGGTCGTTGAATGCCTTGTGATGATTGAGGCCCATGACACTGCCGATGATCGCGCCGCTGTCTTCGTCCTCGGCCAGCCAATACACCGGGCCGCCCAGATGACGCGGGGTCAGCAGGTTTGCATCGATCGGCAACATGCCGCGCGCCTGATACAACTGATTGATCGCCTGCCAGTCCGCATCGCTTTGTGCCCGGCGAATACGGAAACCACGAAACACGCGAGTGGCCTGACGGTAATCACTGAACCACAAACGCAAAGTGTCGGACGGATCAAGAAACAGCTGCGCCGGTTCCAGGCCCAGAATCTGCTGGGGCGCGGCAACATACAACGCAATGTCGCGCTCGCCCGGCTGCTCATTGAGCAGCTCCTGGGCGAGGCTGGCCGGATCGGGGAAGGTGTGCCCGATCAGTAGCCGGCCCCAGCCGCAATGCACGGCAATCGGTGCGGCACTCAGTTCGCTGCCGTCTTCGGCGAGTCGCGCCTGCAAGCGTTCATAAGAAGGTGTCTGGCCGCGCAACAAGCGTTGGCTGTAAGCCGTGGCGTGGGGTTTCATCGATCAGATTCCTTGCTCGCTGAGCCACAGGTTCAGGGCCGCCAGTTGCCACAGCTTGGAGCCGCGCAGCGGAGTCAATTGACCCTGCGGGTCAGTCAGCAAACGGTCGAGCATCGCCGGGTTGAACAGACCGCGATCCTGACTCGGATCGAGCAGCAGTTCGCGCACCCAGTTCAGCGTATCGCCTTGCAGATGCTTGAGGCCGGGCACGGGGAAGTAACCCTTCTTGCGGTCGATGACCTCACTCGGAATCACCAGGCGCGCCGCTTCCTTGAGCACTTGTTTGCCGCCGTCGGGCAATTTGAATTTGCCCGGCACACGGGCCGACAATTCCACCAGTCGATAATCGAGAAACGGCGTTCGTGCTTCCAGGCCCCAGGCCATGGTCATGTTGTCGACGCGTTTGACCGGGTCGTCCACCAGCATCACCGTGCTGTCCAGACGCAGGGCTTTGTCCACCGCCGCATCGGCGCCGGGCTGTGCGAAATGTTCCTTTACGAAGTCACCGGCGGCGTCATTCGCTGTCAGCCATTTCGGCTGCACGGTGGCGGCGTAATCGTCATAACTGCGGTCGAAGAATGCTTCGCGGTAGGCGGTGTACGGATCAGCGGCGCCGTCGACTTGCGGATACCAGTGATAGCCGGCGAACAACTCGTCCGCGCCTTGGCCGCTCTGGACCACTTTGCAATGCTTGGCCACTTCGCGGGACAGCAGATAAAAGGCGATGCAGTCATGGCTGACCATCGGCTCGCTCATGGCGCGGAACGCAGCGGGCAGTTGCTCGATGATCTCTTTTTCGTCGATGCGCAACTGATGGTGCTGAGTGCCGTAGTGTTTGGCGATCAGGTCCGAATACTGAAATTCGTCGCCACGCTCGCCGCCGGCATCCTGAAAACCGATGGAGAAGGTCGACAGGTTTTCCACACCGACTTCACGCAACAGCCCGACCAGCAAACTCGAATCGACGCCACCCGACAGCAGCACGCCGACGTCTACCGCCGCCCGTTGACGAATGGCCACCGCATCGCGGGTGCTGTCGAGCACCCGGTCGCGCCAGTCTTCCAGGGTCAGGTTCGTTTCGTCGGCGCGAGGGCCGTAGGGCAGGGTCCACCAGGTTTTCTGCTCGGTGCGGCCATCGGCCTCGATGCGCATCCAGGTGGCAGGCGGCAGTTTTTCAATGCCGGCCAGCAGGGTACGCGGCGCGGGGACCACGGCGTGGAAGTTCAGGTAATGATTGAGCGCCACCGGGTCGAGTATCGGGTTGATGTCGCCACCCTTGAGCAACGCTGGCAGCGCCGAGGCAAAGCGCAGGCGCTGGCCGGTGCGCGACAGGTACAGCGGCTTCACACCGAGACGGTCGCGGGCGATGAACAGGCGCTGGGCGTCGCGCTCCCAAATGGCGAAGGCAAACATGCCGTTGAGCTTGGGCAGCAAGGCTTCGCCCCAGGCGTGATAGCCCTTGAGCAGCACCTCGGTGTCACCGCCGGAATAGAAGGCATAACCAAGATTTTCCAGCTCGGTGCGCAATTCCGGGAAGTTGTAGATCGCGCCATTGAAGGCCAGGGAAAGGCCCAGTTGGTTGTCGACCATCGGCTGCGCCGAGCCGTCCGACAGGTCCATGATTTTCAGCCGACGATGGCCAAGCGCAATCGGCCCTTGGGCATGGAAACCCCACGCATCAGGGCCGCGAGGGGCCAGGTGGTGGGTGATTCGTTCAACGGCCGCGAGGTCCGCAGGTTGATGATCAAAGCGTAACTCGCCAGCTAATCCGCACATAAAATCCTTACCGGTTTTTCCGTTGGGGAGGGTCAATCGATACCCGGCCAAAACGGCGGGTACTCAGAAACTGACCCGGTGAGATCGTGGGAGTTTTAGATCGATAAGTAATAAGCCCTCGCGTCGGGCAGGGCGGCTTTACCTGAAAAACGCTTAAGGCGTGCGGTACATATTGCTGCGAAGCATTGAAAATACTGCTGCATAAGCCACTGAATACGCTAGTTTTCCGAGTTATTCATTGCCGCTTGGAGGGGCTACTTTATGGCCTCTCCTGCATGCAATAAGGAACATTGCAAATGTCAGACAAGGACCCCGTCACCCCGGCTGCCAAGCCATTCACGGAATCAGACCGACTATCGGCTTTGATCGACATGACTGGCGATCTGGACAGTGCCGAAACGCTTCAAAAGACTTTGCCCACCTGGCTGACCGCCGCCACACCTGAACAGATTGCTGCGCTTGCCAGTGCCATGCGTGAACTGCAGGTTTGTCAGGCCAAGGTTCAACCGACGCTTGATGCGCTCAAGCCGCTGTACGAGTTCTGCCGCTCTGAATTGACGGAAGCGCTGACGAAGCAATTCGCTGTTGCATTCGACGTTGAAAATGACGGCGTCGAGTTACCGGGATTCGACTGCGGTTGCCCCGGTTCCACTGCGACCGATGATCTAGCCAAACGGAAAGTGATCGCCAAACGCAGCCTGTTACAGGCCGCGATGCATAACTTCACCGAGGACGAAACGGCTGAGGATGGCTTCCCTCCTGGCGGGATCGTGCGTCTGGTTTCAACGCCGGAGGGTTTACCCCGGCTGACGCCCATGGCGTTTGCCAAAGTGTGTCGCGATCTGGATTTGGGGACGCGCTACCAAACTCATTTCGAGGCCACCTTCAAACCTGCCGCGGTGGGCCTGGACATCCGTCGACTCAAAATGAACGCCCTTAAGGTTGATGCTCATACCGCGCTATTGAAGGGCGACATTGGCAATTCGGCGTTTCAGATGCTGCAAAGCCTGGAGTTGAACAGCGGCGCGGTCAGCGCTGCGGGTGTGAAGTCCATTCTCTACGAGAATCTGCCGGTTCATACACAAGGGCTGGAGTTGTTCGGAACCTGTGTCTGGGGAGTGATCATCTTCTCAAAACGCTCGCTAAAGGATCATCCGGTCGACGGGTGTGTCGTGTACATGCCGAACGAGCCGAGCCGGCCGTTGTACGAATACAGCACCTTCGCGCTGTTCGAGCATTATTTGACCCGACAGCTGAAGGATCGCCCCTACGCGGATTTTTTCGCCAGCTACATCGATGAAAGCAACAAAGCCGACTTCTACACCTCTGTTACACAAAAGAAGGATATGAACCTGCAGGCGCCTCCCATTCTGGCGACGCTGTTCAATTTCCTTTACCAGAGCCATGTCACGAAGCTGCAGAGTGATGCATTGCTCCTGGCGGTGCCGACGGCAGATGTTGACGCCGATGCGCGGCACAAGCGTCTGGAAGGATACGAAGAGGCAGGTCTGCTGATCGCCAACATCGCCGGTTTTTTTGTTCCCGTGCTGGGGCAATTGATGATGGGCGTAGCGGTTGGGCAACTGTTGGGCGAGGTCTACGACGGTATTGAAGACTGGCGCCATGATGACAAGGCCGGGGCAATGGCCCACCTGCTCAACGTTGCAGAAAACATTGCCATGATGGCGGCATTTGCGGCCGGCACCAAAGCCATCGGTTCACTGGTCAGGAGGACTGTCGAGCAACATCCGGATTTTTTCAGTCGGTTCACCGCCATCAGCAATGCGGCGGATAAGCCCAGGCTCTGGTTGTCGGACGGGGCGCCGTATCAGCGAGCGCCGCTGATGAGTGTGATCGCCGACGCCGAGGGCATCTATCACGTCAATGCCCGGCGTTTCATCAAGATCGACGACGCAACCTATGAGATTACCTTCGATCAAGCGCAGGCCGCATGGCGAGTCAGGCATCCCGCCCGCAGCGACGCTTTTTCACCGTTTGTCGAGCAAAACGGTGAGGGTGGCTGGCGCTTCGCTCATGAGCAACCGGAAGCGTGGAGCAGCGGTCTCTATGCTTTGAAACGCATTGATCCCCAGCTGGCCGAACTCGATGAAAGCCGGTTGGAACCCATACGAAAAATCACCGACACCCCTGTCGCTCGGTTGCATCATCTGGCCGAAGAAAACAGGGGATTACCTGCACGATTCAAGGATAGCGTCGCGCGTTTTCGCATTGAGCAGCGGCTGACCGGTTTCATTGCGGACATGGAGAAAGGCGATACCCGGCGTGCCGAGTATGCCCAGGAACAGCTGCATACCTTGCCGTCCCTGCCGGGCTGGCCCGCAGACCGCTACATCGAAGTACTCGACGACGAGCACAAGATCACCGCGATGTACCCGCCAACGACGTTGGTCCCGGACGAAGAGTTGAGTGTCGAGGTGACCGAGGCGCAGCTGGCCAAAGGTGAGCTGCTGGATACGGTGGTGGCTGGGCTGTATCAGAGTGAGCTCGAAGCATTGCTGGGCAAAAACATCGCCAAAGGTACAGAGAGCGGATTGCTTGCAAAGAAAATCGGAGCGGTGGTGAAGGCTGACCGCAGATCCGTCTTCAAGCACCTGTATCAACGGTATGACCAGAGCATCGTCAGCGATGTGCAAAAAGTACGCAGCGTCTTTTCCGAGCTCCCCGCCGGTCTGGCGCAGGAGTTGATCGCAGCCTCAACCAGTACCGAACGCCTTCGCCTGCGAGCAACAGGACGGATTCCCATGGGGCTGGCGCAAAACGTGCGGCGAGTGTTGGCCGATATTCGTCTGGACCGGGCGTTGACCGGGTTTTCGTTACCCGACATTGCCGAAACCGACACGCGGAAGCTGGCCATACCGTTGCTTTCCCGTCTGCGTGGCTGGAGCAACGAGGTGCGGATTGAGCTCCGTGAAGGTTCTCCCGCCGGGCCATTGACGGCCAGCGTAGGTAACGAAAATGCTGCACTCAAACGAGTCATCATTAGCACTGCCAGCGGACACGAAGCGTTCGGCAGCGACGGGAAGTCGCTTGGCACCGCTTCGGGGGCCAACAGCCTCTACAGCGCGATCTTGCGCGCGCTTCCCCTGGAGAAACGCACTGCCCTGGGCATCACCGGTATCGAGGACATTGATGCGTGGCGCTTGCGTGACAACCTGCTGGGTAAGGGCGTTGAGGATAGAGCCATCGCCGAGCGACTGTTTTCAGGCGCGGCTATCGAAGAGGCGGCTCCGGCCGGGGACTGCCTGCAAGCCGATGAACCGGTGGCCGGCTCGATTCATCCTCGAACACTGGTTCGCAAAGTCAGAAAACTCTACCCGCTGTTTACCGAAACGCAGGCCCGGACGTTTCTTGACGGGTTGGGCAGTGACCACCTGGATCGAGCGAGGCAGATCAAAAATCGACAGCAGGCACTGAAAAAGCTGCGAAGTACACTCCGTGCCTGGCGATCGGATGAGACCGGTTCAATGTCGCCGACCGAAAGCGTGAGTGAGCGGCGCCAGAGTCGTTCGCAAGTGTCCGACATCATGGAAAACAGCTGGCGCCATCTGTCTTATATACGCAACGAGAAGGGGATTTCGGTACCGGGTTTGAGTCTGGACCAGATGCGAGTCGGCAAGCTCCCGATATTGCCACCCGAGGTCACCTTTGATCACGTGCAATACCTGTCGCTCAAGGACATGGAACTGGATAACGATGTGGCGTACTTCCTCAAGGCGTTCAAAAATCTTGAATCCCTGGAGCTGGATACCAACAAACTGACATTGCTGCCGGAAATTCTTTCGCAAATGCCTGGGCTCAAACACCTCAGCCTGGCGAACAATGATCTGCAATTGACCGAGCAGACCTTGAAGAAGTTGAACGGCCTGCGAACCCTTGAAACCCTCAACCTGAACGCCAATCGCCGGCTCAGTGCAACGCTGGATGTCGGCCGGTTGTTTGATTTGCGTTACCTGTCATTGCGCGACACTCGCGCGACTGAAATGCCGAGAAATCTGGCACGCCTGCCCAATCTGGACCGGGTTGATCTGCGCGACAATGAGATCAAGGAGCTACCGGAGTGGTTGTTCGGCAGCACCCGGCGGTTCAGCGAAACGCTCAACTTGCGGCATAACCCTCTTTCTGAAAACAGTCAGACCCTGCTCGAGCAATTTCGCGAACGGGTGGGTGTCGGCATGGGCTACCTGGAAGACGACATTGCCCGCTTGAACGAGCAACAGGCAAGGGAACTCTGGTTGCCGGATGAGTGGGCCTCGACTGCGCGGACCGCGACATGGACGGCATTCAAGGATGATCCGGCATCGGATGGTCTGTTTCGACTACTGGCCGAGTTGGGCGACACCGCTGATGCCGAATATGTGCGCGAGGACATGACCCGACGAGTCTGGAGTGTACTGGACGCCGCCCAGACCAATACCTCGCTGCGCGAGCAAGTGTTCGAACTGGCGGCCAACCCGATCAATTGCACAGATTCGGCGGCATTGAACTTCAGTCATCTGGAAGTGGCGACGGAAGTGGAGAAGGTGATCAATCCCATCGGTAGTGTGCGTTCTACGGCGGCAGATTTGTTGACGCTGGGCCGCGGTCTGTTTCGGCTTGAGGAGCTGGAAAAGATCGCTCAAAGTCACATCAAGCAGGACCCCAAGGCTGATCCGCTGGAAGTCAGCCTCGCCTATCGAACCGGGCTGGCCAACACACTGAACTTGCCGGGACAGCCCACACACATGCGCTATGCCTCTTTGAGTGGTGTGAAGCAGGCGGATCTCGACATTGCGGAGGGCAAGATAAAAAGCGCGGAGCTGTCATCGCAATTGAAGAGGTTTCTGATACGCCAACCGTTTTGGACGGATTACCTGAGTCGCCATTACCCTCGGCGATTCGCCTCGGTCAGTGCGACGTATCCACCCAAGTTACAAGCGGTATTTGATAAGGCCGAGAGCCTGACGACGGCCGATTATCTCAGTCAGGTCTCGGGGATCAAGACCGAAAAAGAAACGGCGGAGAATGCCGTTTTCGAGCGCTTGACCGAGGACGTCATAAAAATGGTGGAGCTGGGCACTTGCTCTCTGGCAGACGGTTGAGCGGTTTTACTTGCCCCGGATCAAACGCCGCAAGGCAAAGCGGTTTGGATGACAGGCTTCGGCGATGGCTCTGGGCAATGGCAGCGGTTCGTTGTCCAGCCACGCTGCCAGCAACTCGCCCGACAACGGTGCGGTAATCAGCCCCCGTGAACCGTGGCCGCTGTTGACGTACAAGCCATCCAGCCATGGGCAAGGGATGTCCGGAGTTTGTCGGGCATCCTTGCTCAGGGCGATGTAGGCGTCGGTAAATGCCTGGCTGTCGGCCAGGGGGCCGACAATCGGCAAGTAATCCGGGCTGGTGCAGCGAAACGCTGCGCGCCCTTCAAGTGCTTCAGGTTGCAAGGTGTCTGCACCGAGTCGCGCGACCAGGTCCATCGAGATTTCTTCGAGCATGTGCAGATTGCCGACATGCTCGGCAGCGGTCGGTGTCAGGTCATCGTTGTTGAAGTCGAAGCTCGCGCCAAGGGTGTGTTCACCCAAACGTGCCGGTGCGACATAACCTTCGGCACACACGACGGTGCTCAGGCTTTGGCTTTCTGGTGTCTGGTGCAGGCGGGTGATCTGACCGCGAATTCGTTTGAGCGGCAGTTCGCTGCTGTAGGGGAAACGCTTGATTTCTGCGGCGCCGGCAAGCACCACCACGGGAGCGTCGGCCAGCAATGATTGGCCATCCCACGCTTGCCATCGCCCATCGACGCGGCGTAGTTCCAGCACATCACGATGGGTAAGAATCCGGATGTGCGGATGCGCTGCTTGCCAGTGGCACAGGGCGGGTGGATGCACCCAGCCGCCTTCGGGGTAAAACAGGCCACCCGATTGCAGCGCGATACCGGCGCGATGCTCGGCTTTTTCGCGATCAAGCAGGTGCAGCAGGTCGTCGGGAAACGCCGCCGCCAACTGTGCCTGACGTTCCGCTTCCTTGGTATTGAAGGCCAGTTGCAGTACGCCGCAATCGTCCCAGTCGACACCGCGTTGCAACTGCTCGAGCAACCGACGGGTGTGGCCAAAACCACTGACAATCAACTGTGACAAAGCCGTGCCATGGGCCGACAACTTTAGGTACAAAACGCCTTGTGGATTGCCCGAGGCTTCTTGCGCGAGCGCGTCGTGACGCTCCAGCAAGCTGACCTGCCAACCCCGCGCAGCGAGACTGGCAGCCGTGGCGCAGCCAGCCAGCCCGGCACCGATCACCAGTGCGTGACGTTCGCCGTCCAGCGGCGTCGGGCGAGCAAACCAGGGCTTTGCGCTGACGGCTGCGGCGCTGTCTTCGGGCCAACCGAGGAACACGCCCCGCAGGATTTCCCATTTGTGACCAATGCCAGGCGTGCGCTTCATTTTGAAGCCCGCCGCGTTCAGCAGGCGACGCACCCAACCGGTGCTGGTGAACGTGCTGATGGTCGAGCCGGGCGCTGCCAGCCGTGCCAGTTCGGCAAACAGTTCGGCGGTCCACATGTCGGGATTTTTCGCCGGGGCGAAACCGTCGAGAAACCAGGCGTCAATCTGCGCGTCCAGTTGCGGCAACTGCTCCAGTGCGTCGCCGATCAGCAGCGTCAGGGTGACGCGGCCGTTGTCGAGGATCAGTCGCTGGAAGCCTTGATGGATCGCCACGTATTGCGCGAGCAATTGATCGGCGAACGGTTTGAGTTCCGGCCACAGCGCCAGGGCCCGTTGCAAGTCGGGTGCGTTCAACGGGTATTTTTCAACGCTGACAAAGTGCAGCCGCGCACCCGCCACAGCGTGTTGCTCAAACAACTGCCAGGCACACAAAAAATTCAACCCGGTGCCGAAGCCAGTTTCGCCAATGACCAATCGGCCACCGTCTGCCAACGCCGCAAAACGCTCACGCAAATTGTTTTGTTCGAGAAACACGTAACGGGTTTCTTCAAGACCGGACTTGTCCGAAAAATACACGTCGTCGAACACTCGCGAATACGGGCGACCCTGGTCGTCCCAGTCGAGTTGGGCGTGAGGCAATACAGGTTTCATGGCAGGCTCGGCAACGACAAGGCCGCCATTCTAGCCCCCTCGCCACAAAAGCCCACATGGCAGGGAATTTTCTCTGCGGGTGATCGGCCCAATCCGCTAGTCTTGCTCAATCTGGGAAGGGAGCCGTCCATGTTTGAATCCGCCGAAATCGGTCACGCCATCGACAAAGAAACCTATGACGCCGAGGTGCCGGCGCTGCGCGAAGCCTTGCTGGAAGCGCAATTCGATCTTCAGCAGCAGCAACGTTTTCCGGTGATCATCCTGATCAATGGCATCGAAGGCGCCGGCAAGGGCGAGACGGTCAAGCTGCTCAACGAATGGATGGATCCGCGCCTGATCGAAGTCCGCACCTTCGACCAGCAGACCGACGAAGAGCTGGCGCGGCCACCGGCCTGGCGTTACTGGCGGATGTTGCCGGCCAAGGGCCGCATGGGGATTTTCTTCGGCAACTGGTACAGCCAGATGCTGCAGGGCCGGGTCCATGGCCTGTTCAAGGATGCCGTGCTCGATCAGTCGATCAACCAGTCCGAGCGTTTTGAAAAAATGCTCTGCGACGAAGGCGCGCTGATCTTCAAGTTCTGGTTCCACCTCTCCAAAAAACAAATGAAGGCACGCCTCAAGGCCCTGGCCGACGATCCGCTGCACAGCTGGCGCATCAGTCCGCTGGACTGGCAACAATCCCGGACCTACGACAAATTCGTGAAGTACGGCGAGCGCGTATTGCGCCGCACCAGTCGTGACTACGCGCCGTGGCATGTGATCGAAGGGGTGGATCCGCACTATCGCAGCCTGGCAGTGGGCAAGATCCTGCTCGAAGGCCTGCAAAATGCGCTCAAGCGTTCCAAGGTCCATCCCGACAAGGTCAACGCCGCGCCGCTGCCGATCCATATCGATCAGATCAACCTGCTCGACAGCCTCGACTTGACCCTGAGCCTGGACAAGGACGATTACGAAGAGCAATTGATTACCGAGCAGGCGCGGTTCTCCGGCCTGATGCGCGATAAACGCATGCGCCGGCACGCGTTGGTGGCGTTGTTCGAAGGCAATGATGCGGCGGGCAAGGGCGGGGCGATCCGGCGGCTCGCGGCGGCGCTCGATCCGCGCCAGTACAGCATCGTGCCGATTGCCGCACCCACCGAAGAGGAGCGGGCGCAGCCGTATCTGTGGCGGTTCTGGCGCCACCTGCCGGCCAAGGGCAAGTTCACCGTATTTGACCGCTCCTGGTACGGGCGGGTGCTGGTGGAACGTATCGAAGAGTTCTGTCCGCCGGCGGACTGGCTGCGGGCGTACAGCGAGATCAATGACTTCGAAGAGCAGATTTCCGATTCGGGCATCATTGTTGTCAAGTTCTGGCTGGCCATCGACAAGCAGACCCAACTGGAGCGCTTCCAGGCCCGGGAAGAAATCCCTTTCAAGCGTTTCAAGATCACCGAAGACGATTGGCGCAATCGCGACAAATGGGACGCTTACCGTGCCGCCGTCGGCGACATGGTCGATCGCACCAGCACCGAAATCTCCCCCTGGACGCTGGTGGAAGCCAATGACAAGCGCTGGGCGCGGGTCAAAGTCCTGCGCACGATTAATCGGGCATTGGAAGACGCGTTCGAAAAGTCCGATAAGAAGGCCAGGAAGCACAAGAACTGAGGCGATGGTTACGCATACGCGGGGTGAATGATTGTCGCGGTCGGTTATGAGGTGGACTTATGCTCGGTCCACTCTCAACCGACAACAACAATGAGGTATGCCATGCGTGAAGTGGTGATCGTCGACAGCGTGCGGACCGGCCTGGCCAAATCCTTTCGCGGCAAGTTCAACCAGACCCGTCCGGACGACATGGCGGCGCATTGTGTCGACGCCTTGTTGGCACGTAGCGGCATCGACCCGGCCAGCGTCGAGGATTGCATTGTCGGTGCGGGCTCGAACGAGGGCGCGCAGGGCTACAACATCGGGCGCAACGTGGCTGTGTTGTCGCGTCTGGGCATCGGCACCGCCGGCATGACCCTCAACCGTTTTTGCTCCTCGGGCTTGCAGGCGATCGCCATCGCTGCCAACCAGATTGCTTCGGGTTGCAGCGACATCATTGTGGCCGGTGGCGTCGAGTCCATTAGCCTGACCATGAAAAGCGTCAACACTGACAACCTGATCAACCCGCTGCTGAAAGAGCAGGTGCCGGGTATCTACTTCCCGATGGGCCAGACCGCCGAAATCGTCGCGCGTCGCTACGACGTCAGCCGTGAAGCGCAGGATCTGTATGCCCTGCAAAGCCAGCAGCGCACGGCACAGGCTCAGGCCGCCGGTCTGTTCGATGATGAAATCGTGCCGATGGCGGTGAAGTATCGGGTTGAAGACAAGGCCACCGGGCAGATTCAAATCCTCGATGGCATCGTCGATCGCGACGACTGCAACCGCCCGGACACCACGCTGGAGAGCCTGGCGGGATTGAAGCCGGTGTTTGCCGAGGACGGTTCGGTCACGGCGGGCAACTCGTCGCAACTGTCCGACGGCGCGTCGATGACGCTGGTGATGAGCCTGGAAAAAGCCCTGGAACTGGGGCTGAAGCCGAAGGCGTTCTTCCGTGGTTTCACGGTTGCCGGGTGCGAGCCGGATGAAATGGGCATTGGCCCGGTGTTCTCGGTGCCGAAGTTGCTCAAGGCCAAGGGCTTGCAGATTGCTGACATTGACCTGTGGGAACTCAACGAAGCGTTTGCTTCGCAGTGCCTGTACAGCCGTAATCGGCTGGAGATCGATAACGAGAAATACAACGTCAATGGCGGCTCGATTTCCATCGGGCATCCGTTCGGCATGACCGGTTCACGGCAGGTCGGGCATCTTGTGCGGGAATTGCAGCGGCGCAATTTACGTTATGGCGTCGTCACCATGTGCGTGGGTGGCGGGATGGGCGCGACGGGGTTGTTTGAAGCGGTGCGTTAATCCGCAGAACTGTGTCGCCTGATCAACCGCTTTCGCGAGCAGGCTCGCTCCCACATCGTAATGCGATCGAATGTGGGAGCGAGCCTGCTCGCGAATGCAGCGCCTCGGTCTAACGGCGGGCACTCAAAACCAGCATCCGCTCGATATACGCCTGAATCTCCCGCGCCGCCGCCTCGGCATTATCAAACGGTCCTTCAAGCGTATTTTCCCGAGTACTGAAATACAGTTCCCCATTCACACGACACAACCGGTCACTGCGAAAGTGCGTCGCGGGGGCGTTGTCCTGGGCGCGCATGCCGTACATGGCGATCTCCTGAGGGTGAATCCCCTGAGCTTATGCACGAACCCCGGACTGTGCCCGGCCAACTGATCGACGGCCGCTGCGACCTGCACAGTTTCATTCGCGTCCACTCGCCAACTGTCCCTGTGTGCCAGACGCCGCTGCGCCTAGAATGGTGTTTCTCGCCATCTGGCTGTTGGGGTTCGCATGCACATTTCATCCGGTCGCTGGGTTTACGGTCTGTTTCTGGCCCTGTTGACTGCGTTGTTGTGGGGAATCCTGCCGATCAAGCTCAAGCAAGTGCTGCTGGTGATGGACCCGGTGACCGTCACCTGGTTTCGCCTGATCGTGTCCGGCGGTTGCCTGTTTGTGTACCTGGCCGCGACCAGGCGTTTGCCGACGCGCAAAGTCCTCGGCCCGCGAGGTGGCTGGCTGGTCTTGATGGCGGTGCTCGGTCTGGTCGGCAACTACGTGTTGTACCTGATGGGCCTGACCCTGCTCAGCCCCGGCACCGCGCAACTGGTGGTGCAGATGGGCCCGATCATGTTGCTGATCGCCAGTCTGTTTGTGTTCAAGGAGCGTTTCAGCGTGGGGCAGGGGATTGGCCTGTTGGTGCTGCTGATTGGTTTCGCCCTGTTCTTCAATCAACGCCTGGCCGAGTTGCTCACCTCGTTGACCGAATACACTACCGGCGTGCTGTTGGTGTTGTTGGCGTCCACGGTCTGGACCTTCTACGCCCTGGGGCAGAAGCAATTGCTGACGGTGTGGAATTCGTTGCAGGTGATGATGGTGATTTACCTGTTCTGCGCGTTGCTGCTAACGCCGTGGGTGCACCCGCTTGAAGCGTTGCAATTGAGCCCGCTGCAGGGCTGGCTGTTGCTGGCGTGCTGCATGAATACCCTGATCGCCTATGGCGCATTTGCCGAAGCGCTGGCCCATTGGGAAGCGTCGCGGGTGAGTGCGACGCTGGCGATTACGCCGTTGGTAACGTTTGTCGCGGTGGCCATCGCCGCGTGGTTATGGCCCGATTATGTGCATGCCGAGACGATCAACGGTCTGGGGTATGGCGGGGCGGTCCTGGTGGTGTTGGGGTCGGCGTTGGTGGCGTTGGGGCCTTCGTTGATTGCGGGGCTCAAGGCGCGAAAGGCCAAAATGGCGCTCGGCTGAACACCTTTAACGCGGCCATTCGCGAGCAGGCTCGCTCCTACAGGGAAATGCGATCCCCCTGTGGGAGCGAGCCTGCTCGCGAAGACTGACTAATCGACGCAGCTGATTTCAGCCCTTGGCCCCGGCCTCCAGCATATTCTCCGGCCTTACCCACGCATCAAACTGCTCATCCGTCAGATACCCCAACTGCAACGCCGCCTCGCGCAACGTCAGCCCTTCGGCATACGCCTTCTTGGCAATCTCCGCCGATTTGTCATAGCCGATGTGCGGATTAAGTGCCGTCACCAGCATCAAGCCACGCTCCAGGTGTTCAGCCATTTTCTCTGCGTCCGGCTCAAGCCCGGCGATGCAGTGCTGCTGGAAGTTGCTGCAGCCATCCCCCAGCAGGCGGATCGATTGCAGCAGGTTGTGGATGATCACCGGCTTGAACACGTTCAATTGCAGATGGCCCTGACTCGCCGCGAAGCCGATGGCGACGTCATTGCCCAACACCTGACAGGCCAGCATCGACAGCGCTTCGCACTGCGTCGGGTTGACCTTGCCCGGCATGATCGAACTGCCCGGTTCGTTGGCCGGCAATTTAACCTCGGCGAAACCGGCGCGGGGGCCAGAGCCCAGCAGACGCAAGTCGTTGGCGATTTTCATCAGAGTCACCGCCAGGGTCTTCAGCGCCCCGGAAAGTGTCGTCAGTGGTTCGTGACCCGCCAGCGCCGCGAATTTGTTTGGCGCGGTGATGAACGGCAGACCAGAAAGGGCCGCCAGTTCGGAAGCAATCGCTTCGCCAAAACCGTGGGGCGAATTCAGCCCCGTGCCTACGGCGGTGCCGCCCTGGGCCAGTTCACAGACGGCTGGTAGCGCGCTGCGGATCGCCCGTTCGGCGTAATCCAGTTGCGCGATAAACGCCGAGACTTCCTGGCCGAAGGTGATCGGCGTGGCGTCCATCATGTGCGTTCGGCCGGTCTTGACCAGTTTCATGTGGCGCGCCGCCAGCTCGGCCAACCCGCCCGACAGCTCGCCGATGGCCGGCAGCAAGTGCTGTTGCACCGCTTGGGCCGCCGCGATGTGCATGGCGGTGGGGAAGCAGTCGTTGGAGCTTTGCGAGCGGTTGACGTGATCGTTGGGGTGCACCGGCGACTTGCCGCCGCGAGGGTTGCCGGCCAGTTCGTTGGCGCGGCCGGCGATCACTTCGTTGACGTTCATGTTGCTTTGGGTGCCGCTGCCGGTCTGCCAGACCACCAGCGGGAACTGGTCGTCGTGGCTGCCATCGAGCACTTCGTCGGCAGCCTGTTCGATCAGCCGGGCGATGTCGGCGGGCACGTCGCCGTTACGGTCATTGACCCGCGCCGCGGCTTTCTTGATCAGTGCCAGGGCGTGCAGCACCGCCAGCGGCATCTTTTCGTTGCCGATGGCGAAGTTAATCAGCGAGCGTTGCGTTTGAGCGCCCCAGTAAGCTTCATCCGGGACTTCCACCTGGCCAAGGCTGTCGGTTTCGATACGGCTCATCATGCACACTCCTGTAGGTCTGATAGCGCAGTTTAGGCCGTGATCGTCGGCCGTGGTTCCATCTGAAGGTTTTTTGCCTCTTCAACCCCTCTAATTCAGGCCTGACAAGGCTTGGGGTTGAGTGACACACTTTTTTAGGCGCAGAATGGACGCCCTTGGGGTTTTACCTCGCCTGCTAGAAAAGGAAACTCGATGACTCGTCTTCGTGCCATCTGTACCGCGGTTGCACTGGTTTGCGCCAGCGGCCCAGTTTTTGCCGATACCGCCAGCCACAACGCCAGTGCCGAAGCTTTCCTGACCCTGGCGCACGCTGACAAATTGGGCACTCCGGTGTACATGCAAGTACAGCAAATGTTCGCTCAGCGCTTTGAACAGACCAAAGCCCCTGAATCGAAAAAAGCCTTGCTGGAAACGTACCAAGCCAAAGCCAACGCCGCGCTGGACCAGGCCATTGGCTGGAACAAGCTGAAGCCGGACATGGTCAAGCTCTACACCACCAACTTCACCGAGTCCGAGCTCAAAGACCTGGTAGCGTTCTACCAGTCGCCGCTGGGCAAGAAAGTCCTGGAAAAAATGCCGCAGCTGACTCAGCAATCGGCCCAGATGACTCAAGCCAAACTGGAAAGCGCAGTGCCTGTGGTCAACAAACTGTTGGCTGACATGACTGCCGAGCTGGACCCGAAAGGCGCCGCCGCTCCAGCAGCCAAGAAAAAGCCTTAAGCGGAGTTCGGTATGACCATGCAACAACGCATCGAATCAACGCTGGGCCTGTTACAGCCGCAGCATCTGCAAGTGCTGGATGAAAGCCACATGCACAGCCGTGGGTTGCAGACCCACTTCAAGGCCGTGGTGGTCAGCCAGCAGTTCGAAGGGCTGAACCGGGTCAAGCGGCATCAAAAAGTCTACGGCACGCTCGGCGAGCTGATGGGCGAGTTTCATGCGTTGGCGCTGCATACCTACACGCCTGAGGAATGGGCACAGATCGACGCGGCTCCGGCCTCGCCGACCTGTGCTGGCGGCAGCAAGCATTAAACCCGCGTTTTTTGCTAGAATCCGCAACGCGCCGCTCACCCGGCGCGTTTTTTTTTGAATCCGGTTCACCCTTTGCGAGGGTAGCCACCTGGAGAAACACCCATGACACAACAGATTGTCGTGGCGGCACTGTATAAGTTCGTCACCCTGGAAGATTACGTCGCCCTGCGCGAGCCCCTGCTGCAAGCGATGGTCGACAACGGCATCAAAGGCACGCTGCTGATCGCCGAAGAAGGCATCAACGGCACCGTGTCCGGCAGCCGCGAAGGCATTGACGGGCTGATGGCCTGGCTCAAGAACGACCCACGCATGGACGACATCGATCACAAAGAGTCGTACTGCGACGACCAGCCGTTCTACCGCACCAAGGTCAAGCTCAAGAAAGAAATCGTTACCCTCGGCGTTGAAGGCGTGGACCCGAACAAAAAGGTCGGCACCTACGTGGATCCACAGGACTGGAATGCGCTGATCAGCGATCCGGAAGTGTTGTTGATCGACACCCGTAACGATTACGAAGTCTCGATCGGCACTTTCGAAGGCGCCATCGACCCGAAAACCACCAGTTTTCGCGAATTTCCTGACTACATCAAAGCCAACTTCGACCCTGCCGTACACAAGAAGGTCGCGATGTTCTGCACTGGCGGCATCCGCTGCGAGAAGGCGTCGAGCTTCATGCTTAGCGAAGGCTATGGAGAGGTCTATCACCTCAAGGGCGGCATCCTGAAGTACCTCGAAGAGGTGCCGCAGGAAGAAACCAAATGGCAGGGCGACTGCTTCGTGTTCGACAACCGCGTGACCGTGCGTCATGACCTCAGCGAAGGCGACTACGATCAATGTCATGCCTGCCGTACGCCGATCAGCGTCGAAGATCGCGCTTCCGAACATTACGTGGCCGGCATCAGCTGCCCGCATTGCTGGGATACGCTGAGCGAGAAGACCCGGCGCAGTGCCATTGATCGGCAGAAGCAGATCGAACTGGCCAAGGCGCGCAACTTGCCGCACCCGATCGGCTACAACTACAAGCAAACCCCTTCCGAGGCTTGAACCATGTCTGCGCGCCGCCTGCTCTATGTGATGGATCCGATGTGTTCCTGGTGCTGGGGGTTTGCGCCAGTGGCCAAAGCCTTGGTCGAACAGGCGCACGCGGCGGGCGTAGAGGTGCATCTGATCGTCGGTGGTTTGCGCACCGGCAGCGGTGCGGCGCTGGAGCCAACCACCCGACGTTACATTCTTGAACATTGGCAGGCGGTCACTGATGCCACCGGCCAACCATTCAAGACAGAAGGCGCGTTGCCGGAAGGCTTTGTGTATGACACCGAGCCTGCCTGTCGAGCGTTGGTGACCGCGCGTGCCCTGGCGCCGGATTGTGCATGGAAACTGCTGGGCCTGATCCAGCACGCGTTCTATGCCGAAGGCCGCGATGTCACCCACGCCAGCGTGCTGGTGGAATTGGCCGAACAGGCCGGTCTGCCGCGCATCGAATTCGCTGCCGCGTTTGACCGAGCCGATATGCACGCCGCCACAGCGGCCGATTTCACCTGGGTCCAGGACCTGGGCATCGCCGGTTTCCCGACCTTGCTGGCTGAGCGCAATGGTCAATTGGCGTTGCTGACCAATGGCTATCAGCCCCTGAGTGAATTGTCCCCGTTGCTCGGCCGCTGGCTGGAGCACTCTGTCTGTGCATGATGGTCCTGATGACGCCCCGGCTCCCACGCGTGTCGATCGGCTGAGCTGGGCCGAAATCCGCCGACTGGCCCTGCACCATAAAAAATCCCTATGGATCGCCAATGGCGTCGCCGTGCTGGCGACCTTGTGCAGTGTGCCGATTCCGTTGCTGCTGCCGTTGCTGGTGGACGAAGTGTTGCTGGGCCACGGTGACGCCGCGCTGAAGGTGATGAACCACGCCCTGCCCGAAGGCTGGCAGAAAGCGGCCGGCTACATCGGCCTGATGTTGTTCGTGACATTGTTGCTACGTTGCGGCGCCTTGTTGTTCAACGTGATACAGGCAAAATTATTTGCGGCGCTGGCCAAGGACATCGTCTATCGCATTCGTACCCGACTGATCGAGCGGCTCAAGCGCATTTCCCTCGGTGAATACGAAAGCCTGGGCAGCGGCACGGTGACCACGCACCTGGTCACGGACCTGGACACGCTGGACAAATTCGTCGGCGAAACCCTCAGCCGTTTCCTCGTGGCGATGCTGACGCTGGTCGGCACCGCGAGCATTCTGATCTGGATGCACTGGAAGCTGGCGCTGCTGATCATGCTGTTCAATCCGTTGGTGATTTACGCCACGGTGCAACTGGGCAAGCGGGTCAAACACCTGAAGAAACTCGAGAACGACAGCACCTCGCGCTTCACCCAGGCACTGACCGAAACCCTCGATTCGATCCAGGAAGTGCGTGCTGGCAACCGCCAGGGATTCTTCCTTGGGCGCCTTGGCCTGCGGGCCCGGGAAGTGCGTGATTACGCAGTCAACTCGCAATGGAAAACCGATGCCTCGAACCGGGCGAGCGGCCTGCTGTTCCAGTTCGGCATCGATATTTTTCGCGCGGCGGCGATGCTCACTGTGTTGTTCTCCGACCTGTCCATTGGCCAGATGCTGGCGGTGTTCAGCTACCTGTGGTTCATGATCGGCCCGGTGGAGCAACTGCTGAATCTGCAGTACGCCTACTACGCGGCCGGCGGTGCGCTATCGCGGATCAACGAGCTGTTGGCTCGGGCCGATGAGCCGCAATACCCCGGTGGTGTCGACCCGTTCCAGGGCCGCGACACGGTGGGCATTGAAGTCCAGGGCCTGAGTTTCGGTTACGGCGACGAGTTGGTGTTGAACAAGATGGACCTGTCCATCGCCCCCGGTGAAAAAGTCGCGATTGTCGGCGCCAGTGGCGGTGGCAAGAGCACCTTGGTGCAACTGTTGCTGGGCTTGTACACGCCACTGGCCGGGACCATCCGCTTCGGTGGCTCGACCCAACAGGAGATCGGTCTGGAAACCGTGCGCGAAAACGTCGCCGTGGTCCTGCAACATCCGGCCCTGTTCAATGACACCATCCGCGCCAACCTGACGATGGGCCGTGTACGCGGCGACGATGCTTGCTGGCAAGCACTGGAAATTGCCCAGTTGCACCACACGGTTCGAGAGCTGCCCAATGGCCTGGACAGCATCGTCGGGCGCTCCGGCGTGCGTTTGTCCGGTGGCCAGCGCCAACGCCTGGCGATTGCGCGGATGGTCCTGGCCGAACCCAAAGTGGTGATTCTCGATGAGGCGACCTCGGCGCTGGACGCCGCCACCGAATACAACCTGCATCAGGCACTGGCGAAGTTTCTCAGCCACCGCACCACGCTGATCATTGCGCATCGGTTGTCGGCGGTGAAACAGGCTGATCGGGTGCTGGTGTTCGATGGTGGACAGATTGCCGAGGATGGCGACCATCAACAACTGATTGCCGGAGGTGGTTTGTACGCAAAACTCTATGGGCATTTGCAGCAACTTTAGCGTCGACGTGCAGTCCCTTTTCTATTCCGCTTCATCCGTTGCAGGGAACATCCTGGTGAATAATCAAGGACTTGCCCGTCCTGGCAGGCTTCTCGCTTGCCGGGATCGAGATCGCACCCTAGTCTAGCTATAGCGATCACATCGGGATGATGATCTGGCAGTGCTAAAACAAGGGACCTCATGAATCAAACCCGGACTCTCGGAACGCCGCGGCTATTGGGCATTGTCTGGCCATTTATTGCCGTCGTGCTGTTTCAGGCCCTGTTGGGTGGTGTAAGCCTGTACGTTTTGTCGGCAGTTCGCGGCTACGTTGCCGGTGAAAGCCTTTGGTCAAAGGGCCAAAAGGACGCCATCTATTACCTCAACCTCTACGCGGACAATCGCGACGAGGCGATTTTCCTCAAATACCAGAACGCCATAGCCGTCCCTCAAGGTGGTCACGAGTTGCGTGTGGCACTGGATCTCCAGCCGCCGGACATCGAAGCCGCACGAGTGGCGATTCTCAAAGGGGGCAATCACCCCGACGACGTTTCCAGCCTGATCTGGCTCTACCTCAATTTCCGCCATTTCACCTACCTTGAAAAAGCCATTGATCGCTGGACGGTGGGCGACGCCTACCTGCTGCAACTCAATGAGGTTGCGCAAGAGATGCACCGGCGCATTACCGAAGGTCAGGCCACCACCGCCGATATCTGGCGCTGGAAGGATCGAATTTTCGCCATCAACGATGCAGTGACGCCCGCGGCCAAAGCGTTCAGCGACGCATTGGGCGAGGGCTCGCGCTTGATTCTCCGGTTGCTGCTGGTGACCAACCTCGCCACGGCGCTGGGCTTGATCGCGCTGGCGTTGCTGCGTACCCACAAGTTGCTCAAGCAGCGCCATGAGTTCGCCGAGGCGCTGCAACTGGAGAAAGACCGGGCGCAGATCACCCTGCAATCCATTGGCGACGGGGTCATCACCACAGATGTCGAGGGCGCTATCGCCTACATGAATCCCGCTGCGGAAGCGCTGACCCACTGGAAAGCCGATCAGGCGACGGGTTTGCCGTTGGCGGCACTGTTCAATTTGCTGGATGAAAACGCTCAGGCTGATGGTTTCACGTTGATCGAACATATTCTGAGCGGTCAGCTCAGCGGTGGCAGCGAACATTCCAAGCTGATCCAGCGACTGGATGGCAGCACGGTGTCGGTGACGCTGGTTGGCTCGCCGATTCGCAATGCAGGCAAGGTCAGTGGCACCGTGCTGGTGTTGCATGACATGACCCAAGAGCGCCAGTACATTGCCAATCTGTCCTGGCAGGCGACTCATGACGCGTTGACCGGGCTCGCCAACCGCCGCGAATTCGAATTTCGCCTGGAACAGGCTCTGCACAACCTGACGCGACATTCCGGGCGTCATGCCCTGATGTTTCTCGATCTGGATCAATTCAAACTGGTCAACGACACTTGCGGCCATGCGGCGGGCGACGAGTTGCTGCGGCATATCTGCGCGCTGTTGCAATCGGGCTTGCGCGAAGGCGACACCCTGGCCCGTCTCGGTGGTGACGAGTTCGGCATCTTGCTGGAAAACTGCGCACCCGAAGCGGCGGACAAGATTGCCGAGAACCTGCGCCAGACCGTTCAGAACCTGCACTTTGTCTGGAAAGGCCGGCCCTTCGTGACGACGGTGAGTATCGGGCTGGTTCACCTCGCGCAAACACCAACCTCCCTTGAAGCCTCGTTGCGTGCCGCTGATATGGCCTGTTACATGGCCAAGGAAAAAGGGCGCAACCGGGTTCAGGTCTATCACGCCGATGACTCCGAGCTGTCGCTGCGCTTTGGCGAGATGGCCTGGGTCCAGCGTCTGCACATGGCGCTGGAAGAGGATCGCTTTTGCCTGTACTCCCAGGAAATCGCACCGCTGGGTCATACCGAGCGTGGGGGAGGGCATATCGAAATCCTGTTGCGCCTGCATGACGAAGCCGGCCGCATGATCTTGCCGGACAGTTTCATTCCGGCGGCGGAGCGTTACGGATTGATGACTGCACTCGATCGTTGGGTGGTGGAGAACGTCTTCAAGATCATTGCCCAATGCATGGCCGAACAGCGCAAAGGGCCGCTGGCCATGTGTGCGATTAATCTGTCAGGTACTACTATCGGAGATGAGGCGTTTCTGGACTTCCTGCGTGAACAGTTTGTTAACTATTCAATTCCGCCTGAAATGATTTGTTTTGAAATCACTGAAACCAGTGCAATTTCAAATTTGGGCAGTGCAATCAGATTTATCAATGAGCTCAAAGGTTTAGGTTGTCACTTTTCGTTAGATGACTTTTGTGCCGGAATGTCCTCGTTCGCTTACTTGAAACATTTGCCTGTAGACTTCTTGAAGATCGACGGGAGTTTCGTAAAGGATATGCTGGACGACCCGATTAACCGCGCCATGGTCGAAGTGATCAACCACATCGGCCATGTCATGGGTAAGCGCACGATTGCCGAGTTTGTAGAGTCACCCCAGATCGAGCAGGCATTGCTGGAAATCGGGGTCGATTTCGCTCAAGGGTATGTGATTGAACGCCCGCATCTGTTTACCTGCGATAGTTTGCAAAGTCGTCCTGCCCGGCCTCAGCCTTTGTTGTTCAAGGCCCCTGGCACGTTCCGTTGAAATCTCTTGCTGATCCGAACAATCACAATCAAAAGGAGCCCGACAGTGATCGACACATTCAACCGAACCGGACCACTCATGGAAGCTGCAAGTTATCCCGCCTGGGCTCAACAGCTCATCAAGGATTGCAGCGAGAGTAAGCGCCGGGTTGTCGAACACGAACTGTATCAGCGCATGCGAGATAACAAACTCAGCGCAAAAACCATGCGTCAGTACCTCATCGGTGGCTGGCCGGTCGTTGAACAGTTCGCGTTATATATGGCACAAAACCTGACCAAGACCCGCTTTGCCCGCCATCCTGGTGAAGACATGGCGCGTCGCTGGCTGATGCGCAATATTCGCGTGGAATTGAACCATGCCGATTATTGGGTGCACTGGAGTCGGGCGCACGGCGTCAGCCTTGAAGACCTCCAGGCGCAGCAGGTGGCCCCTGAACTTCACGCCCTGAGCCATTGGTGCTGGCACACCAGTTCGGCGGATTCGCTGATCGTCGCCATCGCCGCGACCAACTACGCCATCGAAGGCGCGACCGGCGAGTGGTCGGCGCTGGTGTGCTCCAGCGGCGTCTACGCTGCGGCGTTCCCGGAAGAAGATCGCAAACGTGCGATGAAGTGGCTGAAGATGCATGCCCAGTACGACGATGCCCATCCGTGGGAGGCGCTGGAAATCATCTGCACCCTGGCGGGCATGAACCCGAGCAAGGCGTTGCAAGTGGAACTGCGTCAGGCCGTCTGCAAGAGCTACGACTACATGCACCTGTTTCTGGAGCGCTGCATGCAGCTTGAGCATTCGGAAAAAGTGCCGGTAGCGCGCGAGCGCATGGCGCTGGCGGAAAGCTGATCCATAGGCAACACAAAGCAAAAAATGTGGGAGCGAGCCTGTCTCGCGAATGCGGATTATCAGTCAACATTATCGTTGAAAGATAAATCGCATTCGCGAGCAGGCTCGCTCCCACATTGGTTTTTCGGTGTTGAGAAAGCTCAACCAGCCATCGTCAATCGGTTACGCCCCTCACGCTTGGCGACGTACAGCGCGCTGTCGGCTCGTCGCAACAAACTCTCGGCAGACTCACCCGGCAGCAGGGTCGAACATCCGAGGCTGACCGTCAGCTCGACTGCATTGCCATCTGCCTGATAGTCCTGGGCCTGAGCCGCCGCCCGCAGACGTTCGCCGACCATTGCGGCTGCTTCTCGAGTAGTGTTGGACAGCAGGATCAGAAACTCTTCGCCGCCAAACCGGAACACCATATCGACATTGCGCAGCTGGTTCTTGATCGCTGTGGCGACCGCCTTGAGCACGTCATCGCCGGCATTGTGGCCATAACTGTCGTTGACGTTCTTAAAGTGGTCGATGTCCAGCATCAGCAGAGATAGCGGCATCAGGTGACGTCGCGACATCTCGATTTCGCGTTCCAGGGTCTGATCCATGGCGATACGGTTGCCGGTATCGGTCAATGGGTCGCGCAATGCGCTTTGCGTTGCCGCTCGGTAAAGCAGGGCATTGCGCATTGGGAACAGCAGTGCAGACAGCAAAGACTCCAGATTGCCTTGATCAAGCTCGCTGAACCGCTGATTGCGGCGAAAGACCAGCTCACCCAGCTGCTCGCCTTCGTGGCTGAGGCTGTAACTGACCGAGTGATGGCCGCGCTGACCGAACTCCAGGCGCAAGTCGCTGGCCTGATGCCGATAGTTCAAGGCATCCAGTGGCACCAAGCGCTGAACTTCGCGGAAGAAAAGACCGAGAATGCGTTGTGGCTCAAGGCTGGTTTGCAACTGCTGACCCAGTTGCTGACGCAATTGCGCAAGGCTGACGGGGCGTTCCAGAAGAGGAGGTTGCTGACCAAATCCCAGGCGTTGCAATTTGGCGCTATCGAAGTCAATTGCGTTGGTCTGGGAAGGTGATTTCATATGGCGTGAGCCCCTAAGCGGTAAAGCTGTCTTACAGGCTGGGTGAGAGCGGCTTTGGGCTGCGCGTCATACTGGTCCATCAGTCCCGTGGGACAGTTGGCGCAAGTTTAGTCCGCTTTGCCGAAGATTAGTAACCTATGGGCTCCGGCGTCCGCCCGACTGCTTTCACTTTGCATGTCTGAAGAAATTTAGAGCGAAAGTCGTGCCATTCGGTTCATTTGAATAAAAAACCATAAAAATCATAAAGTTGAGTTTTATTTTGAGTTTTTTTAACGAAAGGGGGCGGCGGTTGTTTGACTGGGAGGGGGGTAGTTACGACTCACTTTGAGTGCCGCGCCGGAAAATCGGCACGGCACAAAAGCGACGCACGGTGTTACTGGGCGTTGAACGCCTGGCCATTGATGCCAGTGCTGTCCGGACCCATCAGGTAGAGGTAGACCGGCATGATCTCCTCCGGGGTCGGGTTGGTGAGCGGGTTTTCCCCTGGGTAAGCCTGGGCGCGCATGCTGGTGCGCGTGGCGCCCGGGTTGATGCTGTTGGAGCGGACCGGAGCCACGGTGTCCACTTCGTCGGCCAGGGTTTGCATCAGGCCTTCGGTGGCAAACTTCGACACGCCATAAGCGCCCCAGTACGCGCGGCCCTTGCGGCCGACGCTGCTGGAGGTAAACACCACCGAAGCGTCCTGCGACAACTTGAGCAATGGCAGCAGTGTGCTGGTGAGCATAAACATGGCGTTGACGTTGACTTGCATGACACGCATGAAGTTTTCGCCGGACAGCTGTTCGATCGGCGTGCGCGGTCCAATGATCGATGCGTTGTGCAGCAAACCGTCGAGGTGGCCGAACTCGGTTTCGATCATTGCCGCCAGTTCGTCGTACTGGTGGGGCAGGGCGGTCTCCAGGTTGAACGGGATCACCGCCGGCTGAGGATGCCCGGCCGCTTCGATTTCGTCATACACCTGAGTCAGGTTGGCTTCGGTCTTGCCCAGCAGCAACACAGTGGCGCCATGGGCTGCGTAGGTTTTCGCAGCCGCCGCGCCGATGCCGCGACCAGCACCGGTGACCAGAATGACGCGATCCTTGAGCAACTCGGGGCGAGCGGAATAATCAAACATAAGAAAACCTCAACACAATTCAACAATAAGGCGAACACCGAACCTGTGGCGAGGGAGCTTGCTCCCGCTCGGCTGCGCAGCAGTCGCGAAACCTGCAGATGCGGTGGGCCTGACAGAGTGCGGTGATAGCTAGAGGGGTCGCTTTGCGCCCCAGCGGGAGCAAGCTCCCTCGCCACAAAAAGCCGCTCTACTTAGCAACTGCATAAAGCGCTATCGAGCACCTTGCGCAACTCCAGCGGATGATCAACCACCACATCCGCACCCCAGTGACGCGGGTTGTCGTCGGGATGAATGTAGCCGTAGGTCACTGCGGCGGTCTTGGTGCCGGCATCGCGCCCCGACTCGATATCGCGCAGGTCATCGCCGACAAACAACACGCTGGCCGGGTCCAGGTCGAGCATCTTGCACGCCAGAATCAGCGGCTCCGGGTCTGGCTTGCTGTTCTTCACGTGGTCCGGGCAGATCAGCAGCGCGGAACGCTCGGCCAGCCCCAGTTGCTGCATGATCGGCTCGGCGAAACGCAGCGGCTTGTTGGTCACCACGCCCCAGATCAGGTTGGACTTCTCGATGTCGGCCAGCAATTCGCCCATGCCGTCAAAGAGCTTGCTGTGAACCGCGCAACCGGCCAGATAACGCTCGAGGAACTCGAGTCGCAGCGCTTCAAAGCCTGGCGATTCCGGGTCCATCGAGAAGGTCACGGCGACCATCGCCTTGGCGCCGCCGGAAATCTCGTCACGGATGTGCTTGTCATTCATTGGCGGCAAGCCGCGATCGGCGCGCATTGCCTGGCAGATGGCAATAAAGTCCGGCGCGGTGTCGAGCAGCGTGCCGTCCATGTCAAAAAGGACTGCTCTGATACGCATCGGCTTACTCCTCGCGCAGGGTCTGGATCATGTAGTTGACGTCCACGTCGGCCGCCAGTTTGTAGTGCTTGGTCAGCGGGTTGTACGTCAGGCCGATGATGTCCTTGACGGTCAGACCGGCCATGCGGCTCCAGGCACCGAGCTCGGACGGGCGGATGAACTTCTTGAAATCGTGCGTGCCGCGCGGCAGCAGCTTCATGATGTATTCCGCGCCGACGATGGCGAACAGGTACGCCTTCGGGTTGCGGTTGATGGTGGAGAAAAACACCTGGCCGCCGGGCTTGACCATGCGGAAGCAGGCGCGGATGACCGACGACGGATCCGGCACGTGCTCGAGCATTTCCAGACAGGTGACGACGTCGAACTGCTCGGGCATTTCTTCGGCGAGGCCTTCGGCGGTGATCTGCCGGTACTCGACGTTCACGCCCGACTCCAGCTGATGCAGCTGCGCGACCGCGAGCGGTGCTTCACCCATGTCGATGCCCATGACGGTGGCGCCGCGCTGGGCCATGGCCTCGCTCAGGATCCCGCCGCCGCAGCCGACGTCCAGCACCTTCTTGCCGGCCAGATTGACGCGTTCGTCAATCCAGTTGACGCGCAGCGGGTTGATGTCGTGAAGCGGCTTGAACTCGCTTTCACGGTCCCACCAGCGATGGGCCAGGGCTTCGAATTTGGCGATTTCGGCGTAGTCGACGTTGCTCATGGTTCAGTCCTCTAAAACTTGAAAAATCCTGTTGCCCCGGTTTTATGGTCCGGGGATCTTACGATTCTGTACGGCCGCTGATGCGCAGGCCCCAGGCCTTGGCGGTGGCGCATAACTGTTCTTCATCCAGGCGGGTCAGACGTCGGTCATCCAGCAGTTGCTTGCCGGCGACCCACAAATGTTTCACGCAGTCCCGGCCGGTGGCGTAGATCAATTGCGAAACCGGGTCGTAGACCGGTTGCTGCGCCAGGCCGGAGAGGTCAAACGCGACGATGTCTGCCGCTTTGCCGATTTCCAGCGAGCCGGTTTCAGCTTCGATACCCAGCGCGCGGGCGCCATTGAGCGTGGCCATGCGCAAGGCGCGATGCGCATCCAGTGCGGTGGCCGAGCCGGCGACGGCCTTGGCCAGCAACGCAGCAGTGCGGGTTTCGCCCAACAGGTCCAGGTCGTTGTTGCTGGCGGCGCCGTCAGTGCCGACTGCCACATTGACCCTGGCCTGCCACAAGCGCTCGACCGGGCAAAATCCGCTGGCCAGCTTCAGGTTGGATTCCGGGCAATGAATCACGTTGGTGTTGCTTTCTACCAGCATCGCCAGGTCTTCATCGCTGATCTGGGTCATGTGAACGGCCTGGAAGCGCGGCCCGAGCAAGCCCAGGCGGCCAAGGCGAGCCAGCGGGCGTTCACCGCGCTGTTCGACCGATTGCTGCACTTCGAAGGCGGTTTCATGCACGTGCATGTGGATCGAGGCGTCCAGTTCTTCGGCGATCACCCGGATTTTCTCCAGGTTTTCATCGCCCACGGTGTAAGGCGCGTGGGGGCCGAAGGTGATTTTGATGCGTTCGTGGTGCTTGAGATCGCCAAACAATTCCACGCCCTGACGAATGGCTTCGTCCGCCGTGCTGGCGCCCGGGATAGGGAAATCGAGGATCGGAATGGCGATTTGCGCGCGTATGCCGCTGTTGTGCACGCGCTCGCTGGCAACCTTCGGGAAGAAATACATGTCAGAGAAGCAGGTGATGCCACCTTTGATCTGCTCGGCGATGGCCAGGTCCGTGCCATCCCGTACGAAGGCTTCATCGACCCACTTGGCTTCGGCCGGCCAGATGTGGTTTTCCAGCCAGGTCATCAGCGGCAGGTCATCGGCCAGGCCACGAAACAGCGTCATGGCGGCGTGGCCGTGGGCATTGATCAGGCCGGGGCTGAGCAGCATGTCCGGCAACTCGCGCACTTCAGTTGCGTTAAGCTTCAACGCAGCCGAGCGTGGGCCGATAAAGACGATGCGTCCGTCACGGATGCCCAGGCCATGCTCTTTGAGGACAACACCAGCGGGTTCGACGGGTACCAGCCAGGTCGGCAGCAATAACAGGTCGAGCGCAGCGGCAGTGTTCGGCATCGAGGGTCGGTTCCAGTGCTTTTGTAAAGGATGGCGAAGTATACCCGAGCGTCTTCGCGGGGGGATCGCTATAATCGGCGGCTTTTGTGCTTGAGTGCGGGGTGTGGGATGCGCGATCGACTGTTGGCTGCGGAGAAAGTGAAGGCCATCGATTGGCGTGATGGCGCCCTGTACCTGCTGGATCAGCGTGTTTTGCCCTTCGAAGAAACCTGGATTGCCTACACCAGCGCAGCCGGTGTGGCCGAGGCCATTCGTTCGATGGTGGTACGCGGTGCGCCAGCGATTGGCATCAGTGCGGCTTATGCCATGGTGCTGTCGGCCCGCGCCCGGATTGCCGAAGGCGGTGACTGGCAGGCCTCGTGGGAAGAGGATTACGCGGTATTGGCCGATTCCCGTCCAACCGCGGTGAATCTGTTCTGGGCCCTGAGTCGCATGCGTGACCGCCTGGATCGTCTCAAGGAAGATGCAGACCCGCTGGCGGCGCTGGAAGCGGAAGCCATCGCCATTCATGAAAGTGATCGCGAAGCCAACCTGACCATGGCTCAACTGGGTGTGGACTTGATCCGCAAGCACCAGGGTAATGCTCAGGCAATTCTGACCCACTGCAATACTGGCGCACTGGCCACCGGCGGCTTCGGCACGGCGTTGGGTGTAATTCGCGGGGCCTTTATCGAAGGCATGGTCGAGCGCGTTTACGCCGATGAAACCCGGCCGTGGTTGCAAGGTTCGCGTCTGACCGCGTGGGAACTGGCCAATGAAGGCATTCCCGTGACCCTGAATGCCGACTCCGCCGCTGCGCACATCATGAAGACCAAAGGCGTGACGTGGGTGATCGTCGGCGCCGACCGGATCACCGCCAATGGTGATGTGGCGAACAAGATCGGCACCTATCAGCTGGCGGTCAACGCCATGCACCATGGCGTGCGCTTCATGGTGGTGGCGCCGAGCTCGACCATCGACATGAACCTGGCCAGTGGTGATGAAATTCCTATCGAAGAGCGCGATGGTCGTGAATTGCTGGAGGTCGGTGGCAAGCGGATCGGGGCGGATGTCGACGCGTTCAACCCGGTGTTCGATGTGACCCCGGCAGACTTGATCGACGTGATCGTTACCGAAAAGGGGATTGTCGAGCGGCCGGATACGGCGAAGATGGCGCAGTTGATGTGCCGCAAGCGTCTGCACTGATAATTTCTGGCGCCTGAGAGATTGCCATCGCGAGCAGGCTCACTCCTACAAGGGATTTGTGGTCAGCGCAGATCCAGTGTAGGAGTGAGCCTGCTCGCGATGA
This sequence comes from Pseudomonas sp. GW821-FHT10C09, assembly GCF_059415465.1. Classification (NCBI taxonomy): domain Bacteria; kingdom Pseudomonadati; phylum Pseudomonadota; class Gammaproteobacteria; order Pseudomonadales; family Pseudomonadaceae; genus Pseudomonas; species Pseudomonas sp. GW821-FHT10C09. Next base: position 57,644 of record NZ_JBWKNG010000016.1, on the reverse strand, counting down.
GGCCCTGACAGCCAGTAAATACGCTTCATTCCCCTCCGAAATTTTACTCTAAGCCCCTCTCGTCTCCCTCAAGCCTGTCACCGGTCAACTAACTATGCTCCATGCGCGTCTGGGGGATAGGTGCGTGGCGGCTCTTGTGATAACATCCGGCGTTTTCCGAGGCAGTCCCGCGGGGTTGTCTTTACTGCGCAAATCCATGGTTAATCTTGTTGATTTGTCGTAAGTCGGTGTATGGCACTCAGCCTGCAGCGGCGAGCTTCGTTCGTCCCATATGGATGTGACGAAGTTTCACCAGAAAAAGGAATCGAGCTTCTCATGGGCGAACTGGCCAAAGAAATCCTCCCGGTCAATATCGAAGACGAGCTGAAGCAGTCCTACCTCGACTACGCAATGAGCGTAATTGTCGGGCGGGCCCTGCCGGATGCGCGCGATGGCTTGAAGCCCGTGCACCGGCGTGTGCTGTTCGCGATGAGCGAGCTGGGCAACGACTTCAACAAGCCGTACAAGAAATCTGCCCGTGTTGTCGGTGACGTGATCGGTAAGTATCACCCGCACGGTGATACCGCGGTGTACGACACCATCGTCCGCATGGCGCAGCCGTTCTCGCTGCGCTACCTGCTGGTAGACGGCCAAGGCAACTTCGGTTCGGTGGACGGCGACAACGCCGCGGCCATGCGATACACCGAAGTGCGCATGACCAAGCTGGCGCACGAGCTGCTGGCTGACCTGCACAAAGAAACCGTGGACTGGGTGCCGAACTACGACGGCACCGAAATGATCCCGGCGGTCATGCCGACCCGTATTCCCAACCTGCTGGTCAACGGCTCCAGCGGTATCGCCGTGGGCATGGCGACCAACATTCCGCCGCACAACCTCGGTGAAGTCATCGACGGTTGCCTGGCGCTCATCGACAACCCTGAGTTGACCATCGATGAGCTGATGCAATACATCCCCGGTCCGGACTTCCCGACCGCCGCGATCATCAACGGTCGCGCCGGCATCATCGAAGCCTACCGCACCGGTCGCGGCCGCATTTACATGCGCGCCCGCTCGACGATCGAAGACATCGACAAGGTCGGTGGTCGCCAGCAGATCGTCATTACCGAACTGCCTTACCAGCTCAACAAGGCCCGTCTGATCGAGAAGATCGCCGAGCTGGTCAAAGAGAAGAAGCTTGAAGGCATCACCGAACTGCGCGACGAGTCCGACAAGGACGGTATGCGCGTCGTGATCGAATTGCGTCGCGGCGAAGTGCCTGAGGTGATCCTCAACAACCTCTACGCCCAGACCCAGTTGCAAGCGGTGTTCGGTATCAACATCGTTGCGTTGATCGACGGTCGTCCGCGGATCCTGAACCTCAAGGACCTGCTGGAAGCCTTCGTTCGTCACCGTCGTGAAGTCGTTACCCGCCGTACCGTGTTCGAACTGCGTAAAGCCCGTGAGCGCGGTCACATTCTGGAAGGTCAAGCGGTTGCCCTGTCGAACATCGACCCGGTCATCGCCCTGATCAAGGCCTCGCCAACGCCGTCGGAAGCCAAGGAAGCGCTGATCAGCACTGCCTGGGAATCCTCCGCCGTAGTGGCCATGGTCGAGCGCGCCGGTGCCGATTCCTGCCGCCCGGAGACCCTGGACCCGCAATACGGTCTGCGCGACGGCAAGTACTTCCTGTCGCCAGAACAGGCGCAAGCCATTCTGGAACTGCGTCTGCACCGCCTTACCGGTCTGGAACACGAAAAACTGCTGGCCGAGTATCAAGAGATCCTCAACCAGATCGGCGAGCTGATCCGCATCCTCAGCAGCGCCACGCGCCTGATGGAAGTGATCCGCGAAGAGCTGGAAGTGATCCGCGCCGAATACGGCGATGTGCGTCGCACCGAGATCCTCGATGCCCGTCTCGACCTGACCCTGGGTGACATGATCCCGGAAGAAGAGCGCGTCGTGACCATTTCCCACGGTGGCTATGCCAAGACCCAGCCATTGGCTGCGTACCAGGCTCAGCGTCGTGGCGGTAAAGGCAAATCAGCGACCGGCGTGAAGGATGAGGATTACATCGCTCACCTGCTGGTCGCCAACAGCCACACTACGCTGCTGCTGTTCTCCAGCAAAGGCAAAGTGTACTGGCTGAAAACCTACGAAATTCCGGAAGCATCCCGCGCTGCCCGTGGTCGTCCGCTGGTCAACCTGCTGCCGCTGGACAGTGATGAATACATCACCACCATGCTGCCGGTCGAGGAATACACCGAAGGTCACTTCATCTTCATGGCGACCGCCAAAGGCACTGTGAAGAAGACCCCGCTGGAATCCTTCAGCCGTCAACGCAGCGTTGGTTTGATCGCGCTGGAGCTGGACGAAGGTGACGTACTGATTTCTGCCGCCATTACCGATGGCGAGCGCGAAGTCATGCTGTTCTCCGACGGCGGCAAGGTCACTCGCTTCAAGGAAACCGACGTTCGCGCCATGGGCCGTACCGCTCGCGGTGTTCGCGGCATGCGTCTGCCGGAAGGCCAGAAGCTGATTTCCATGCTGATCCCGGAAGAAGGCAGCCAGATCCTCACCGCTTCGGCGCGTGGTTTCGGCAAGCGTACGGCGATCACCGAGTTCCCTGAGTACAAACGTGGCGGCCAGGGCGTTATCGCCATGGTCAGCAACGACCGTAACGGCCGTCTGGTCGGCGCGGTCCAGGTGCTGGATGGCGAGGAAATCATGCTGATTTCCGACCAGGGCACCCTGGTTCGTACCCGTGTCGACGAAGTGTCCAGCCTGGGTCGTAACACCCAGGGCGTGACCCTGATCAAGCTGGCCAGCGATGAAACACTGGTCGGCCTGGAGCGGGTTCAGGAGCCATCGGAAGTCGAAGGTGAAGAGCTGGAAGGTGAAGAGGGTGCAGAGTTCATCGGCGAAGTCGTGATCGACGACGTCGTTGACGATCAGCAACTCGATGCCGCCGCTGACGAAGAGCCACAAGAGTAAGCGAACACACAGGGGGCGGATGAGAATTCGCCCCCTTGTTGTTTGTTCGTACGGAAAATTTCGATATCAGTGGAGATCCCTTGTGGGAGCGAGCCTGCTCGCGATGCAGGCGCTGCGGTACCTCTGAGACACCGCGGTGATGCATTCGCGAGCAGGCTCGCTCCCACAGGTTTTCTGCTTTGGCAGAGACTCTGTGTCGATTGATGTTGTGATTTATTGCGTGATTACCACCAAATCAGAGCGAGATTGGATGTGAGCAAGAGAGCCTATAACTTCTGTGCCGGTCCTGCGGCACTTCCCGAAGCTGTCCTGCAGCGCGCCCAGGGTGAACTCCTTGACTGGCACGGCAAGGGCCTGTCGGTCATGGAAATGAGCCATCGCAGTGATGAGTTCGTGTCCATTGCCACCAAGGCCGAGCAGGATCTGCGTGATCTGCTGAATATCCCTTCGAACTATAAAGTGCTGTTTCTGCAAGGCGGCGCCAGCCAGCAATTTGCTCAGATTCCTCTGAACCTGTTGCCGGAAAACGGTACTGCCGACTATATCGACACCGGTATCTGGTCGCAGAAAGCCATCGAAGAAGCTTCGCGCTACGGCAACGTGAATGTCGCCGCGACCGCCAAGCCTTACGACTATTTCGCTATTCCCGGTCAGAACGAATGGAACCTGTCGAAAAACGCGGCCTACGTTCACTACGCACCGAACGAAACCATTGGCGGCCTGGAATTCCAGTGGATCCCTGAAACCGGTGATGTTCCGCTGGTGGCCGACATGTCTTCGGACATCCTGTCGCGTCCGGTGGATGTTTCGCGCTTCGGCATGATCTACGCCGGCGCCCAGAAAAACATCGGCCCGAGCGGCATCGTGGTCAACATCGTTCGCGAAGACCTGCTGGGGCACGCCCGTTCCCTGTGCCCGACCATGCTCAACTACAAGGTCGCGGCCGACAACGGCTCGATGTACAACACCCCGCCGACCCTGGCCTGGTACTTGTCCGGCCTGGTATTCGAGTGGCTGAAAGAGCAGGGTGGCGTCGAAGCCATCGGCAAGCTCAACGAAGTGAAGCAGCGCACGCTGTATGACTTCATCGACGCCAGCGGCTTGTACAGCAACCCGATCAACCCGTCGGATCGCTCGTGGATGAACGTGCCGTTCCGTCTGGCTGATGACCGTCTGGACAAGCCGTTCCTGGCCGGTGCCGACGAGCGTGGCCTGTTGAACCTCAAGGGTCACCGTTCCGTGGGCGGCATGCGCGCCTCCATCTATAACGCCGTCGACATCGTTGCGGTCAACGCACTGGTTTCGTACATGGCAGAGTTCGAGAAGGAACACGGCTAATGTCTGAGCAAGAACTCAAGGCACTGCGCGTTCGCATTGATGCCCTGGACACTAAAGTCCTGGAGCTGATCAGTGAGCGCGCACGCTGCGCCCAGGAAGTTGCGCGAGTAAAGATGGCTTCGCTGGCCGAAGGCGAAGTGCCGGTGTTCTATCGTCCTGAGCGTGAAGCCCAGGTGCTCAAGCGCGTGATGGAACGTAACCAGGGGCCGCTGGGCAACGAAGAAATGGCGCGGTTGTTCCGCGAAATCATGTCTTCGTGCCTGGCGCTCGAGCAGCCGCTGAAAGTGGCTTACCTCGGCCCTGAAGGCACCTTCACCCAAGCCGCAGCCATGAAGCATTTCGGTCACGCGGTGATCAGCAAGCCGATGGCGGCGATCGACGAAGTGTTCCGCGAAGTGGCGGCCGGTGCGGTGAACTTTGGCGTGGTCCCGGTGGAAAACTCCACCGAGGGCGCGGTCAACCACACCCTCGACAGCTTCCTCGAACATGACATGGTCATCTGTGGCGAAGTCGAGTTGCGGATTCACCACCACCTGTTGGTCGGTGAAAACACCAAGACCGACAGCATCAGCCGCATCTATTCCCATGCCCAATCGCTGGCCCAGTGCCGCAAGTGGCTGGACGCACACTACCCGAATGTCGAGCGCGTGGCGGTGTCCAGCAACGCCGAAGCGGCCAAGCGGGTTAAAGGTGAGTGGAACTCGGCAGCGATTGCCGGCGACATGGCCGCAGGCCTGTACGGGCTGACCCGTCTGGCCGAGAAAATCGAGGATCGCCCGGATAACTCCACGCGATTCCTGATGATCGGCAGCCAGGAAGTGCCGCCGACCGGCGACGACAAGACGTCGATCATCGTCTCGATGAGCAACAAGCCGGGCGCGCTTCACGAGTTGCTGGTGCCGTTCCACGACAACGGTATCGACCTGACTCGAATTGAGACGCGTCCGTCGCGCAGCGGTAAATGGACCTACGTGTTCTTCATCGACTTCGTTGGCCACCATCGCGATCCGTTGGTCAAAGGTGTGCTGGAAAAGATCAGTCAGGAAGCAGTGGCACTCAAAGTGCTGGGTTCCTACCCGAAAGCAGTTCTCTAAGGGGTAGCAAATGAGTGATGACTTCCTCGCCCTGGCACAGCCGGGCGTACAACAACTTTCGCCGTACGTCCCGGGCAAGCCTGTGGACGAACTGGCGCGCGAGCTGGACCTTGATCCGGCAAGCATCGTCAAGCTGGCCAGTAATGAAAACCCGTTGGGCGCGAGTCCCAAGGCGCTGACGGCGATTCAAAATGCGCTGGCCGAGCTGACCCGTTATCCGGACGGCAACGGTTTTGCGCTCAAGACCCTGTTGGCCGAGCAGTGCCGTGTCGAACTCAATCAAGTGACACTGGGCAATGGCTCCAACGACATTCTGGAACTGGTCGCGCGTGCCTATCTGGCGCCGGGCCTGAATGCCGTGTTCAGTGAGCACGCGTTTGCGGTCTATCCGATCGTGACCCAGGCCGTCGGTGCCCAGGCCAAAGTGATTCCGGCCAAAGACTGGGGGCATGACCTGTCGGGCATGCTGGCGGCGATCGATGCCGACACTCGCGTGGTCTTCATCGCCAATCCGAACAACCCGACCGGAACCTGGTTCGATGCCGAGGCGCTGGACGAATTCCTGCAGGATGTTCCGGCGCATGTGCTGGTGGTTTTGGACGAGGCCTACATCGAATACGCCGAGGGCAGCGACTTGCCGGATGGCCTGGATTATCTCGCGGCTTATCCGAACCTGCTGGTTTCGCGCACGTTCTCCAAGGCCTACGGTTTGGCGGCGTTGCGGGTCGGTTATGGCTTGTCCACTGCTGTGGTCGCGGACGTGCTGAACCGTGTGCGTCAGCCGTTCAACGTTAACAGCCTGGCCTTGGCCGCTGCGTGCGCTGCGCTGCAAGACGTCGATTACCTGGCGCAAAGCCGTCGCCTGAATGAGTCCGGCATGCTGCAACTGGAAGCCGGTTTCCGTGAGTTGGGGCTGAGCTGGATCCCGTCCAAGGGCAACTTCATCTGCGTCGATCTCGGTCGCGTGGCTGCGCCGGTGTTCCAGGGCTTGTTGCGCGAAGGCGTGATCGTGCGTCCGGTGGCCAACTACGGCATGCCGAACCACCTGCGAGTCACTGTCGGTTTGCCGGCGGAAAACAGCCGCTTCCTAGAGGCGCTGACCAAGGTTCTGGCTCGTGGTTGATGTCACTGCACTGCAATCTGCTGCACCTATGATCGGTCGCCTGGTGGTGGTCGGTCTGGGATTAATCGGTGGTTCGTTCGCCAAGGGCTTGCGTGAAAGCGGCCTGTGCCGCGAAGTGGTCGGGGTCGATCTCGATCCGCAGTCGCGCAAGCTGGCGGTCGAGTTGGGCGTGGTGGATCGCTGCGAAGAAGACCTGGCTGCTGCTTGCGAAGGTGCTGATGTGATTCAACTGGCCATCCCGATCCTGGCCATGGAAAAAATGCTTGCACGCCTGGCGGCCATGGATCTGGGGTCGGCGATTTTGACCGACGTCGGTAGCGCCAAAGGCAATGTCGTCCGTGCGGCAACCGAAGCGTTTGGCGGCATGCCGTCGCGTTTTGTGCCGGGGCATCCGATTGCCGGTTCCGAGCAGAGCGGGGTGGAAGCCTCCAACGCCGAGCTGTTCCGTCGTCATAAAGTGATTCTGACGCCGCTGGATCAAACCGATCCGGCCGCGTTGGCAGTGGTCGACCGTTTGTGGCGCGAATTGGGCGCCGATGTCGAGCACATGCAGGTCGAGCGCCACGATGAAGTGTTGGCGGCGACCAGCCATTTGCCGCACCTGTTGGCGTTCGGTTTGGTCGATTCGTTGGCCAAGCGCAATGAAAACCTTGAGATCTTCCGTTACGCTGCCGGCGGTTTCCGCGATTTCACAAGAATCGCGGGGAGCGACCCGGTCATGTGGCACGACATCTTCCTCGCCAACCGCGAAGCTGTCCTGCGCACACTCGATACATTTCGCAGCGACCTCGACGCCTTGCGCGACGCGGTCGATGCAGGGGATGGGCACCAATTGTTGGGCGTGTTCACTCGCGCCCGGGTTGCCCGCGAGCATTTCAGTAAAATCCTGGCCCGCCGGGCCTATGTGGACGCTATGAACTCCAACGACCTGATTTTCCTGGCACAACCTGGTGGCCGCCTGACTGGGCGGATTCGTGTACCGGGCGATAAATCGATTTCCCACCGTTCGATCATGCTTGGCTCCCTGGCCGAAGGCGTCACCGAAGTCGAAGGCTTCCTTGAGGGCGAAGACGCTCTGGCGACCCTGCAAGCCTTCCGCGACATGGGCGTTGTGATCGAAGGTCCGCACCATGGTCGCGTGACCATTCACGGGGTCGGCCTGCATGGTTTGAAACCGGCACCTGGCCCGATCTATCTGGGCAACTCCGGCACTTCGATGCGTCTGCTGTCTGGCCTGTTGGCTGCGCAGAGCTTCGACAGCACCCTGACCGGTGACGCTTCACTGTCCAAGCGCCCGATGAATCGCGTGGCCAATCCACTGCGTGAAATGGGCGCCGTGATCGAGACCGCTGCTGAAGGTCGTCCACCGATGACCATTCGTGGCGGCAACAAGCTCAAGGGTTTGACCTACACCATGCCGATGGCCAGTGCCCAGGTTAAATCCTGCCTGCTGCTGGCGGGTCTGTACGCCGAAGGCAAGACTACCGTTACCGAGCCTGCACCGACGCGCGACCACACCGAGCGCATGTTGCAAGGTTTTGGCTATCCGGTCAGCGTCAGCGGCGCGACTGCATCGGTCGAGTCCGGGCACAAGCTGACCGCGACCCACATCGAAGTGCCGGGCGACATCTCGTCCTCCGCGTTCTTCCTGGTGGCCGCGTCGATCGCCGAAGGTTCGGAACTGGTGCTTGAACATGTCGGCATCAACCCGACCCGTACCGGCGTGATCGACATCCTGCGCCTGATGGGCGGCGACATCACTCTGGAAAACCAGCGTGAAGTTGGCGGCGAGCCAGTCGCGGACTTGCGCGTACGTGCAGCTAAACTTAAAGGTATCGAGATTCCCGAGGCCCTGGTTCCACTGGCCATTGACGAATTCCCGGTGCTGTTCGTGGCCGCGGCCTGTGCCGAAGGGCGCACGGTATTGCGTGGCGCTGAAGAGCTGCGGGTCAAGGAGTCGGACCGGATTCAGGTCATGGCCGATGGCTTGCTGGCACTGGGCGTCAAGTGCGAGCCGACCCCGGACGGCATCATCATCGACGGCGGCCAGATCGGCGGCGGCGAAGTGCATGGTCATGGCGATCACCGGATTGCCATGGCGTTCAGCGTGGCATCGCTGCGCGCAACTGCACCGATCCGCATCCATGATTGCGCCAACGTTGCGACGTCGTTCCCGAACTTCCTCGCGCTGTGCGCGCAGGTCGGTATCCGGGTTGCTGAAGAGGCTCAGTCGTGATCAACAAGTCGCCAGTCATTACCATCGATGGCCCGAGCGGTTCCGGTAAAGGCACGATCGCCGGGATCCTGGCGAAACGTCTGGGCTGGAATCTGCTGGATTCCGGTGCGCTGTACCGCCTGCTGGCGTTTGCTGCGCACAATCATGGTGTTGACCTGACCAATGAAGAATTGCTGAAGGCGCTCGCGGCGCATCTGGACGTGCAGTTCATCGCTGCGACGGACGGTCAACTGCAGCGAATCATTCTGGAAGGCGACGAAGTCAGTGATGTGATTCGCACTGAAAGTGTTGGCGCCGGGGCGTCCCAGGTCGCGGCATTGCCCGCCGTACGCGAGGCGTTGCTGCAGCGCCAGCGTGCTTTCCAGGAAATGCCGGGGCTGGTAGCCGATGGCCGGGATATGGGCACGGTGGTCTTTCCGGATGCGACTTTGAAGATTTTCCTCACTGCCAGTGCCGAGGAGCGTGCGCGCCGTCGATACTTGCAGTTGAAGGGCAAAGTCGATGGTGTTAGTCTGTCGAGTCTGCTAGATGAGATACGTGTCCGCGATGAGCGTGACACCCAGCGAGCGGTAGCCCCGCTTAAACCGGCGGCTGACGCCATACAGCTGGATTCCACGGAATTATCCATCGATCAGGTGCTGGAACGCATCATGAGCGAGATCGCCATTCGCGATATCGCCGGGTGACCAAGAAGGCCGCGGGGGACCAGTCATAGTCCTGCGGTGGCTTCTTTTAAATGAAACTAACCCATACCGTCTGGGGTGTGGAGATGGGCGTAGTCTTCGCCCTCATCAACAGGAATTAAAATGAGCGAAAGCTTTGCGGAACTCTTTGAAGAAAGCCTAAAAACCCTGAACCTTCAGGCAGGCTCCATCATCACCGGTGTTATCGTTGATATCGATTACCAAGCTCGCTGGGTAACCGTTCACGCTGGCCTGAAGTCTGAAGCACTCATCCCGCTTGAGCAGTTCTACAACGACGCTGGCGAACTGAACATCAACGTCGGTGACGAAGTTCACGTTGCTCTGGACTCGGTTGAAGACGGCTTTGGTGAAACCAAGCTGTCCCGTGAAAAAGCCAAGCGCGCTGAATGCTGGATTGTTCTGGAAGCAGCCTTCGCAGCCGAAGAAGTGGTCAAGGGCGTTATCAACGGTAAGGTTAAAGGCGGCTTCACTGTCGACGTTAACGGCATCCGTGCGTTCCTGCCAGGTTCTCTGGTTGACGTCCGTCCTGTGCGCGATACTACGCACCTGGAAGGCAAAGAGCTGGAATTCAAGGTCATCAAACTCGACCAGAAACGCAACAACGTTGTCGTTTCCCGTCGCAGCGTCCTCGAAGCCGAGAACTCCGCCGAGCGTGAAGCTCTGCTGGAGTCCCTGCAGGAAGGTCAACAAGTCAAAGGTATCGTCAAAAACCTCACCGATTACGGCGCATTCGTCGATCTGGGTGGCGTCGATGGCCTGCTGCACATTACCGACATGGCTTGGAAGCGTATCAAGCATCCTTCCGAAATCGTCAACGTTGGCGACGAGATCGATGTCAAGGTTCTGAAGTACGATCGCGAACGCAATCGTGTTTCCCTGGGCCTGAAGCAACTGGGCGAAGATCCATGGGTTGCTATCAAAGCCCGTTACCCAGAAAGCACTCGCGTTACCGCTCGTGTAACCAACCTGACCGACTACGGCTGCTTCGCTGAGCTGGAAGAAGGCGTTGAAGGTCTGGTACACGTTTCCGAAATGGACTGGACCAACAAGAACATCCACCCTTCGAAAGTCGTACAAGTCGGCGACGAAGTGGAAGTTATGGTTCTGGACATCGACGAAGAGCGTCGTCGTATCTCCCTCGGCATCAAGCAGTGCAAATCTAACCCATGGGAAGATTTCTCTGGCCAGTTCAACAAGGGCGATAAAATCTCCGGCACCATCAAGTCGATCACCGATTTCGGTATCTTCATTGGTCTGGACGGCGGCATCGACGGTCTGGTTCACCTGTCCGACATCTCCTGGAACGAAGTGGGCGAAGAAGCCGTTCGCCGCTTCAAGAAGGGCGACGAGCTGGACACCGTTATCCTGTCGGTTGACCCAGAGCGCGAGCGTATCTCCCTGGGTATCAAGCAACTGGAAAGCGATCCGTTCTCCGAGTACGTTCAAGAGAACGACAAAGGCGCAATCGTTAAAGGCATCGTGAAAGAAGTTGACGCTAAAGGCGCCATCATCACTCTGGCCGACGATATCGAAGCGACTCTGAAAGCCTCCGAAATCAGCCGTGACCGCGTTGAAGACGCGCGTAACGTTCTGAAAGAAGGCGAAGAAGTAGAAGCCAAGATCATCAGCGTTGACCGTAAGAGCCGTGTAATCCAGCTGTCGATCAAGTCGAAAGACGTTGAAGACGAGAAAGAAGCAATCCAGAGCTTGAAAGACAAGCCTGCTGCTGACGTCGCTGCTGGTCCTACCACTCTGGGCGACCTGTTGCGTGCACAAATGGAAAAACAGAACTAAGTTCTGTCTGACCATAGAAAAAGGGCGACTTCGGTCGCCCTTTTTTGTGCCTGCGATTTGATGGGGTCGCTGATGCTGTTTGGATGCAAAGGTTGCTTGTGAAACCAATATCCCCGATACGCTGTCTCTTTCTTTAATCGGATCAATCGTTTGTTTGCAGCTAACCTTTAGCTTGAAGTGAACGACAGTCGGGCAAGCCGCCCGGCCTAAGGAAGTGAATGAACAAGCTCATTGTCGTAATAGCAGTACTGACATTGGCGGGTTGCACCACTAATGCCAAGACTCACGTCGTGCGCGGGGTCAGTGGTATAGAGATCGACTGTTCCGGGCTGGGGTCCGGGTGGGAAAAGTGCCGCAAGCGCGCGGATAAGGAGTGTAAGGCGGCAGGGTATAAGGTCGTCGCAAGGTCTGATGACGCGAAGGATGAGGATGAATTCCCTTTTGGCTTTAATCCGGCGGGATACCTGACGCGGACCATGTTGGTTATCTGTCGGTAAATGGGGAGGTGTCGGGAGTCGGGGTTTTGTATGGCATCCCCGAGGCTTGAAAATATATGTGAAAACTCGGGCTGTTCAAATTCTTTCGAGCATGCTAAAACCTTTGAAGCGCTTTTCCTAGCTGCTTGAAAAAGAAGGGAAAAATATGACGAAGTCGGAGTTGATCGAACGAATTGTCACCCATCAAGGGCTGCTCTCATCCAAGGATGTGGAGCTGGCCATCAAGACCATGCTTGAGCAAATGTCCCAATGTCTGGCCACTGGGGATCGTATCGAGATCCGTGGGTTTGGCAGCTTCTCCTTGCACTACCGCGCGCCGCGTGTAGGGCGTAATCCTAAGACTGGTCAGTCGGTTAGCCTGGATGGCAAGTTTGTTCCGCATTTCAAGCCGGGGAAGGAGCTGCGCGATCGGGTCAATGAGGAAGAGGAGGAGGGTTTTGGCCTTCATAACTAAAGGATGGGCGCATGCGTAACCTCAAGCGCGTACTACTCGGAATAGTTGTCCTGTTGCTGGTTCTGGCAGTTTTGGCTTTCATGCTTGAAAATCAGCAATCGATTTCACTGCTGTTCTTCGGTTGGTCAGGTCCGCAAATGCCAGTATCGCTAGTCATGGTTCTTGCGTTGCTGTTTGGTATGCTGATTGGGCCTATTCTAGGGTGGTTTCTGGGGCGGGCGTCCAGATCTTCCCGCAAGCGCCTTGTCTGATCACGCAAACCATAAGGTGTATCAAGAATTCGCTTCGCAGCTTGTCTATATCCATTAGTAAAAGCGTCATTAAGCTGTAAAATGCTGCGCTTGTCCGATGATGGCACTTTCCTCCGTCGGTACAGACTGACTCTGTCAGAAGCCTCAGCTTAGTAGACGGCTTTTGCATTCATGGATTAGACAGCGCTCGGTTGGCGGCCCTGTCAGTAACTCAAAGGGTGTGTTTTCGCGTGAAAATTCTAGTAACCGGCGGCGCCGGGTTCATCGGCTCGGCAGTCATCCGTCATATCATCTCCAATACTGCCGACTCCGTCGTTAACGTCGATAAGCTGACTTACGCCGGTAACCTTGAGTCATTGGCCGATGTTAGCCAGAACGAGCGTTATGTGTTCGAGCGCGTCGACATCTGCGATCGTGATCAAATCGACCGCGTACTGCGTGAACACCAACCAGATGCCATCATGCATTTGGCCGCAGAGTCCCACGTTGACCGCTCGATTTCGGGGCCATCTGAATTTATCCAGACCAATATCATCGGCACTTACACCCTGCTGGAAGCATCACGCCACTACTGGGCTGCACTGGACGATGGGCGCAAAGCCAATTTCCGCTTCCACCATATTTCGACTGATGAGGTTTACGGAGACCTTGAAGGTCCGGAAGACCTTTTCACCGAAACGACGCCATACCAACCGAGCTCACCTTACTCCGCCAGTAAAGCGAGTTCTGACCATCTGGTTCGTGCCTGGAGCCGGACCTATGGTCTTCCGACATTGGTCACCAACTGCTCAAACAACTACGGTCCGTGCCATTTCCCTGAAAAGCTGATCCCGCTGATCATCCTCAACGCGCTGGACGGAAAACCACTGCCGGTTTACGGCAAAGGCAACCAGGTTCGCGATTGGCTTTATGTCGAAGACCATGCTCGTGCTTTGTACAAAGTTGTGACTGAAGGTGTTATTGGCGAGACGTACAATATCGGTGGCCATAACGAAAAGCAAAACATCGAAGTCGTACACACACTTTGCGCTTTGCTTGACGAATTGCGCCCGGACTCTGCCCATCGCCCGCACGCTAGTCTGATTACCTATGTGCAGGATCGCCCGGGCCATGATCAGCGTTACGCAATCGATGCCAGCAAAATTCAGCGCGAGCTAGGCTGGACGCCGGAAGAAACATTTGAAACCGGTATTCGCAAGACCGTCGAGTGGTACCTCAGTAACACTGAATGGGTAGCGCATGTGAAGAGCGGTAGCTACCAGCAGTGGATCGACCAGAACTACGCGGATCGTTCCTCGAGCAAAGCATGAAGATCCTACTCCTGGGAAAAAATGGCCAGGTAGGCTGGGAGCTGCAACGCTCCTTGGCGCCCCTTGGTGATTTGATAGCGCTTGATCGTCACAGCGTTGACGGTTTATGCGGTGATCTGTCTCAGCCTGATGCATTGCGCGCAACGATTCGTCAGGTCAAGCCTGACGTTATCGTCAATGCCGCGGCTTACACTGCAGTCGATAAAGCAGAGTCCGAGACTGAACTGGCGGATCGTGTGAACAGTCAGGCGATTCAAGTCTTGGCTGAGGAAGCCGTAACCTTGGGCGCGTGGTTGATCCATTATTCGACCGACTACGTTTTCAACGGGCAGGGTTCGTCGCCTTGGCAAGAGTCCGATGCGGTTGCGCCGGTGAATCACTACGGCGCCAGCAAACTGTCAGGTGAACAGGCGATCACTGCGTCTGGCTGCAAGCATTTGATCTTTCGCACCAGTTGGGTTTACGGCGCTCGGGGCAACAACTTCGCCAAGACAATGCTTCGATTGGCTTTGGATCGCGAAACTCTGAGCGTTATTGCCGATCAGGTTGGCGCGCCCACGGGTGCAGATCTGATCGCCGACGTGACAGCTTTGGCGATCCAGCAGGTCATGCAGCGTCCCGAACTGGCAGGCTTATATCATCTGGCTGCTGGTGGCGAGGTGTCGTGGCATGGCTATGCAAGTTATGTCATTGACTTCGCCAAGGCCAACGGTCAAACGTTGGCCGTCACCGCGATCAATCCTATTGCCACGACCGCTTATCCAACACCTGCACGTCGACCTCTGAATTCACGTTTGAATACTGAGAAGCTGCGTGACAATTTTTCTCTACACTTGCCGGATTGGCAAAGTGGTGTAACCCGAATGCTTAGGGAAGTCCTGAATAAATGACCACGACAAATCGTAAAGGCATCATCCTGGCCGGCGGCTCAGGCACTCGTTTGCACCCGTTGACTCTCGGCGTGTCCAAACAGATGCTGCCCATCTACGACAAGCCGATGATCTTCTATCCGCTGTCAGTATTGATGTTGGCAGGGATGCGAGAAATTCTCATCATCTCCACGCCTGAAGACTTGCCTTGTTTCCGAAAACTGTTGGGTGATGGCAGCATTTACGGGATCAAGCTGACCTACGCCGAGCAGCCAAGCCCTGACGGCCTGGCTCAAGCATTTATTATTGGCGAAGAGTTCATTGGCAAGGACCCGTGCTGCTTGATCCTCGGCGACAATATCTTCTACGGTCAGCACTTTTCGGACAACTTGCGTTCCGCTAGCTCTCAGCAGGTGGGCGCAACTGTTTTTGGCTATCACGTTTCCGATCCTGAACGGTTCGGCGTGGTCGAGTTCGATGCAACGGGTCGCGCGCTGAGTATTGAAGAGAAACCGCTAAAGCCCAAATCCAACTACGCGGTAACCGGGCTGTATTTCTACGACAATGATGTTGTCGAAATTGCCAAGGGTATCCAGCCGTCCGAACGTGGTGAACTGGAAATCACGGATGTGAACCGTGCTTACCTCGCGCGTAAGAGCCTGAACGTCGAGATGCTGGGTCGCGGCTTCGCCTGGCTGGACACCGGTACCCACGATTCGCTGCTGGAAGCCAGTCACTTCGTTCATACTATTGAGCAGCGTCAAGGCCTTAAAGTGGCTTGTCTGGAAGAGATTGCCTTTACCAATGGCTGGATCGACAGGACACAGTTGGCAGAGCAAGCGGACCGGCTTAAAAAGACGGGGTACGGCCAGTACCTGGCAAAATTGCTGAATTGAGATTCCTTATTGCGGTGACGGGGTCGGTGCTCTGTCATGCTTGGGTTCAATTCCAACGCGATGGACGCTATTGATTGTCGAAGCATCCGTACGAAAGAGTTGGGCAAAAGACCGTAATGCTGCGATCTCCTGTTAGATGTAGACAGATTAAAACAAGGCTCAACGACCATGCGAAGTGATGCAACAAATAACCAATACCAAGATGACATTGATATTTTTTCGATAGCACGTGGACTCTGGAATCGCGTGTGGGTAATTATTGCCGTCACATTGATCGCTGGGGTTTTGGGTCTAATGTATGCGTTCTTGAGTGAGCGTGTGTATGAAGCCAGAGCCTATTTGGTCCCTCCTACCCAGAGTGATATTGCGGATCTGAATACTGGGCGCACTGCAAGAAACGAACTTACTCCTTATTCAATTGGAGATGCCTACCGTTTGTTTTTGCGGAATCTCCAATCCGAATCGTTGCGTCAAGATTTTTTTGCTGAGGAATACCTGCCATCGCTGAGCGATGATCAAAAGACTCGGCCGCAAGACGCTTTGTACGCGGAGTACTCAAAAAAGCTTCAGGTTAATCCAGTGACTGCTGATGAGGCAGGCCGGTTTTCTGTGGTCGTTCAAACCACCAGCCCTCAACAAGCTGTTGAATGGGTGAAGAGCTACATAGAAAAAGCCGCAGTGTTGGCCGCTGATGAAATCACAAAAAACGTATCTTATGAGGCTAAGGTTCGCTCCAGGGGCATTAGCCAGGAAATAGATACTCGACGTGAAACAGGTGAGTTTTCGCGTGGGGATTCCATCGTCAAATTACGGGAGGCACTCAGTGTCGCTACGGCAGCTGGTGTGCAAAAACCAACTGTGATATTTGGCGCAGCGACGACTGCGGTGGCTGGAAAAATGGATGGTGAAGTGAGTTTCCTGAGAGGTGCAGAAGCACTCAATGCGGAAATAAAGAATCTGGAAAGCAGGTCGTCCAACGACGCGTACATCAAAGAATTACGTGATCTTCAGGCCAAGAAAAGCTTCTACGACAAGTTGGCGGTCGTGTCGCAGGATTTTAGATTGTTCCGGTATGACGGTAATGTCGAAACGCCGCAAAGCGCAGTCAAGCCTAAGAAAGCTTTAGTGATCTCTCTGGCGCTGGTGTTGGGGCTGATGCTTGGCGTGCTTTTTGCCTTTACTCTGTACCGCTTGGATGAGTCACGAAAAGTTTTACTCACGTGATATAGAATCGCAGCAGCGCTGTTTTAATAAGCGTTGCAGAGGCCGCGAAAGTCGTGCCTTTGAGTTGTTTATAAGTCATTGTCGGCAGGGCGTTTCACTGCCGTTTAAGGTGTAACTACATGAAAGTACTAAAAACCGATTTACAGGAAGTAATTATAATAGAGCCAACGGTTTTTAGAGATGATCGCGGCTGGTTTGCTGAAAGTTTCAACGAGCCGCGTTTTCATGATGCGCTGTCTCAGTCGGGATTGCCCGTGCCGAGAAGTTTTATTCAGGATAATCATTCTTGCTCTCAAAAGGGCGTACTTAGAGGGTTGCACTATCAGTTATCACCTCATGCTCAGGGGAAACTGGTCAGAGTTGTTTCCGGCGCTGCGTACGATGTTGCGGTTGATATTCGAAAGGGATCCCCTACTTATGGTCAATGGGTCGGCGTCGAATTGAGTGCAGACAACCATAAAATGTTATGGATTCCTGAGGGGTTTGCTCACGGGTTTGTAGCGCTTGAGGATGACACTCACTTTCTTTACAAAACGACAGATGTCTACTCGAAGGAGTCCGAGCGCAGTATCCGCTGGGACGATCCGGATATCGCCATAACGTGGCCGGAAGGCCTCGACTTCATCGTGAGTGAAAAAGACAGGCAAGCGAACACTTTGAGTGACGCGGATTTACCGACTTTTTACGAAGCAGGCACCACGCAGCTAATCGAATTGGCCGTGATAGGCGACAATCGTGGAAGCTTGATTGCGCTGGAGAAAGGCGGACAGATTCCGTTTGAGATAAAACGTGTCTATTATATTTTCGGCACGCTGCCAGATGTCAGCCGTGGATTTCATGCGCACAAACAGTTGCGACAACTAGCCGTCTGCGTGGCAGGGAAGTGCCGCATGCTGATGGATAACGGCGTCTCTAAGGAAGAAGTCTGGCTTGATTCTCCAACGAAAGGGGTCCTTATTAATAATCTCATCTGGCGAGAGATGCATGATTTTAGTGAGGACTGTGTCTTGGTCGTCTTTGCCAGTCAAGAATATGACGAATCGGACTATATACGCGACTACGAAGAGTTTGTAAGTGTTGTAGCAAGTCGTATGACAACGGATAGCGCGCATTGATCGGAATCCAGGCTCTGGAAACATTGCCATGGGTTTTAGTAAGACGAAAAGACAGGTGACCTGATGATTGAGTTTTTAAGTTTAAAAGATGTGAACGCAGCCTACGCTGATGAACTCAAGGCTGCCTGTGCGAGAGTCATTGATTCTGGTTGGTATATTCAGGGTAAAGAGTTGGAGCAGTTCGAGGCAGACTTTGCTGCTGCCTGTGGCGCGGAGTTTTGCTTCGGCGTAGCGAATGGTCTGGATGCGCTCACATTGACTTTGAGAGCCTGGAAGGTTCTCGGTAAGTTGAATGTTGGCGATGAAGTGATCGTCCCTGCCAATACCTACATAGCCAGTATTCTCGCCGTCACCGAAAATGGCCTGATACCGGTTTTGGTTGAGCCGGATGAGTCGTTGAATATTTCTCCTGCCCTTATCAAGGCTGCCATTGGCCCAAAAACCAAGGCGATTATTCCGGTCCACTTGTATGGACAATTGGCTGATATGCCAGCGATCATGAGTATTGCGAAAGAGCACGGTCTGTTGGTGCTGGAAGATTCTGCTCAGGCGCACGGTGCTAGTATTGACGGGAAAATTGCCGGTAGTTGGGGGGATGCATCCGGATTCAGTTTTTACCCAGGGAAGAACCTGGGTGCGCTTGGAGATGCAGGTGCCATTACCACAAACGATCCGGAGTTGGCGCGAGTTGTAAAAGCGCTGCGAAATTATGGATCACACGAAAAATATAAAAATATTTTTCAAGGTGTGAATAGTCGTCTGGATGAGATCCAGGCGGCGATGTTAAGTGTAAAGCTGAAATACCTGTCAGAAGATATTCAAAAGCGCAGAGCAATAGCAGAACTTTACATGGCGGGCATTAACAACGACCTGATTCAGCTGCCCCTCAGCAAGGCAGTGTCGCCGCTGTCTCTTCAGAGTCATGTATGGCATCTTTTCGTAGTTCGGTCGGAAAAGCGTGACCAATTACAGAAGCACTTGGCCGCCTCCGGTATTCAAACACTTATCCATTACCCGATTCCCCCTCACAAGCAGCAAGCTTATAAAGACTGGAATGAAATGTCCTTTCCTGTTACAGAAGCCATTCATGACCAAGTGTTGAGCCTTCCAATCGGACCGACGATGTCTCTGGATGATGCAGCGAAAGTCATCAGCGCTTGTAATAGCTTCAACGGTAATGGTTGAAGGATAATGACGCTGATAAAAACGAGCCTGCTGAACGGAATTGCTGTTCTCGTCAAAATGCTCACTTTGCTTGGGATCAATAAAGTACTGGCAATTTATGTTGGTCCTGTCGGCTACGCGGCGCTTGGTCAGTTTCAAAATGCCATACAGATGATAACCACATTTGCCAGTGGTGCGATCAATACTGGCGTTACCAAGTACACAGCTGAGTATCACTATAGTGAAGAAAAGCAGCAAGCCGTATGGCGCAGTGCAGGCACTATCGCCATCGCCGGTTCGTTAATATCCAGTGTCATTATCTTTGTTTTCAGCGAGGCCCTTGCTGGTTGGATACTGAAGAACAAGGAGTTCTCAGGTGTTCTCAAGTGGTTTGCAGCCACGTTGGTGTTCTTCACCCTGAATACACTTTTACTTGCCATACTTAATGGTAAAAAAGACCTTATTCGCTACGTGGCTGCCAATATTGTCGGAAGTTTGTTTGCGTTCGTGGTGACCACGGCCCTGTCAATATTTTCGGGGCTTTATGGCGCGTTGATAGCGTTGGCCATTTATCAGTCAATTAGCTTCTTTGTTACACTGATGATTTGTTGCAAGGCGCCTTGGTTTCGTTTGGCCTACCTGTATGGTCGAGTGGATAAAGAGGTTGCAAAGAACTTCTTTAAATTTACGGCGATGGCCCTTACTTCAGCAGTTTGCGTCCCAATCAGTCATATTTTGGTGCGTAACCATTTGGGCGCAACTTTGGGCTGGGAAGCCGCAGGTTACTGGGAGGCGATGTGGCGATTAAGTGCGGCTTATCTAATGCTTGTGACGACCACGTTAAGTGTCTACTACCTGCCCAAACTATCTGAATTAACTCATCAGTCGGAGATCAAGGATGAAATACTTCAAGGCTACAAGTTTATACTGCCGTGCGCGGCCGTATGCGGGCTTCTGATGTATGTGTTGCGTGATTTTATTATCCAGGTGTTGTTTACCGCTGACTTTCTGCCCATGAGAAATCTGTTCGCTTGGCAAATTGTTGGCGACACTCTGAAAATCGGTAGCTGGATACTGGCGTACGTGATGCTTGGTAAAGCGATGTTCAAGTTGTTCATTGCTTCTGAAATTTTCTCCGCGATAAGTTTTTATGTTTTAACGGTGATATTGACGAAGTACATGGGGTTGGAGGGGGTCTCCCTCGCTCACGCTTTAAATTATGCAATCTACTGGTTTATGATGATTTTATTTGTTACAAGCGCGCTCAAAAGGATGAAGCCTGAGACATTAACTGGCTGACAGTAGTTGGATACTTGATTATTTTTGCTTATTGAGGCGCAAAGTTGAACACTTATAATCCAAAAGTTTCTGTGATGATCATAACCTACAATCAATGTCACTTGATTGCAGAAACTATAGAAAGCGTAATTTCACAAGATTATAAAAATCTTGAAGTTGTGGTTGCTGACGACGCGTCGACCGATGGAACGCAGGACGTTATATTGGATTTTCAACGCAGGTACCCTAATACAGTGGTGCCTGTTTTGAACGAAAAAAATATCGGGATCACCGGTAACTCAAACGCGGCTTTTTTTGCTTGCACTGGTGAACTGGTGGCGATCCTCGGCGGCGATGATCTATTTCTGCCAGGAAAAATTACCGCTCAGGTAGCACAGTTCGAGGATCCGAAAGTAGTTCTTTCCTATCATCCCGTCGATATCTTCAATCATGCGGATGGTCGTCTTATTTTTCGGACCAATACCACCGAGAAAGAAAAAATCCATAATGCCTACGACTTGATTGCCAAGGGCGGTATACCGGGCGCATCGTCTGTAATGGTGAGACGTTCAGCGTGTCCAGCACACGGCTTCGATCCACTTATTCCTATGGTGTCGGATTGGATCTTCAACATCGAAGTTGCCCTGCGTGGTGAAGTTCGCGAGCTTCAGGGCGTTTATGGAAAATACCGTAAGCATGGCCTCGGAGCGAGTGACAGAACATTTGAACTACTCGCAGAATCCTTGTTGACTTTAGATGTCATTTCGCAACGTTATGCTGGTGACCCGCTTCTTCATGAAGCTTGTCAGCAGGGAGGCTACCGTTATCTGTTGGGAGAACTCTTCCGGCAGGTGGTCAAAAAAAATAAAGCGAATGTAGAGGCGTTGCATCCTTTGTTTTTGAAATACTCGTCCGGTAACAAGAGATTTTTGACCAATGTAATGTTTAAAGTGTTGAATAATTCTCTGATTTTTAAGTTTGTGTCTGAGCTTCTTCCAAAGCTGAAGAATGCTATAAAGCGGAATGTATAATTTATGCTAAATCCCGCATTTGTTTATATTTCCATGTGGTCTTTGGTCCTGCTGCTGTATTTTTTTGGGTTGACCAGTAATCTGGTCGCCCCATCAGTGGTAGGGCTGATGGTTATATTGATGAATATGGTAAGTATTTTTTTACTGTATGTGTTGTTGAAGAACCGGAAAAAATCAGAGCCGGTAAGTCTGGAAAGAGCAGCATTCAATATACGAGTGGTTAGTCGGTTTTTTCGTGTTTTGTTTGCTCTTTGGGTTGTAGGAACCCTTTTTGAAATTTATTACTCGGGTGGCGTTCCACTTTATTGGCGGCTTGTCGGTATCGATAAGCTGTATACAGAATTTGGCGTGCCGTCACTCCATGGCGTGATGAACGCTTGCTATTTGCAAGTACTGTCCATGGCGACTTATCTGTCAATAAGAACCAAGTCAAAATCGCTGGCGTTGTTTATAGCATTGCTGCTGTTTTGGCCTGTGCTCATGTTGGGGCGCGGGATTCTGTTAAGTGGATTGATCCAGATAGTTTGCGTCTCCCTTTTGCTTACCAAGGTTTCTTATAAAAAAATATTAAGTCTGGTTGTGGTGGCACTCTCTGTGGTCGTCGTGTTCGGCTATCTTGGGGATATGCGACAAACATCCAATCCATTTTCGTACCTGGTTTCTGGCAGGTCGGCAGCCGTATTCGATGCTCTACCTAGCGGCTTTCTTTGGTTTTATGTTTACTTAACTGCGGGGTTAAGTAATTTCTTTCATAATATCGATATCGTTACACCGGCTTGGTCGTTTTCGTATTCGATGTCCAACATGTTGCCGTCGATAGTAAGGGATTTTTTTGGATTGGATGCCAGAAACGATCTTTTTACCTTCGTTGATAGAAACTTGAATACTTCAACTATTTATGCTGGCTTCGTGTCGGATGTGGGGGCGATGGGTGGTTTCATCTTCGTTGCCGTTATTCAGTTAGTGTGTTGCTGCATTTATAATGCCTCGCTGAAGGGTAAACCCTGGGGGATATTTGCTTATTCGGTTGCTTTCCAGATTCTGGTTTTTTCAATATTCTATGACATGTTTTTCTTGCTTCCTACCCTGTTTCAGTTGTTCATCTGTTTTTCGCTTTATGTTTTTGCAAATCTGCGACTCATCCATCAGACAAAGGAAGCGGCTCCAGGCGCATAATTCGATCTGTAGGTGGGATACGAGCGTGGCAAAACTGTTTCACTGTCGATTTCTAAAGGTACCATCATGAAAAAAATTCTCATCACCGGCGGCGCAGGATTCATAGGCTCACACCTTGTTCCCAAGTTGCTGAGCACCAACCACGCTGTCAGGATTCTTGATCCTTTGACCGTGCAGGTGCATGGCCAGATCCCCGTTGATCTTGATTGGCTCAGTCAAGACGGTGTTGAATTCATCCGAGGAAGCGTCACGTCCAGAGAAGACTGGATAAAGGCGCTGGACGGTGTCGATGGGATCGTCCATCTTGCCGCCGAGACCGGCACTGGCCAATCGATGTATGAGATCGCCCGTTATAATGAGGTGAATTCGCAAGGCACTGCGCTGATGTTTGACGTGTTGGGTAAATTGCCTAGCCACCAAGTCACGCGAATTGTGCTGTCATCAAGCCGATCGGTTTACGGCGAAGGTGCCTATATCAACCCCGTAACCAACCAGCGAGTCTCACCTCTAGCGCGTTCGGCAGAGGTTCTGAGCCAATCGAAGTGGGAGCCATTGTGTCCTTCGACGGGGGCCCCGTTGCGGTTGGTGCCTACGTCGGAGTCAGATCTGATTGCGCCGTCTTCATTTTATGCTGCTACTAAATATGCGCAGGAAGATCTTGTTCGTATTGGCTGTCAGTCGATGGGCATTGATTTCACGATTTTCCGTTTGCAGAACGTGTATGGCGAGCGTCAGTCGCTCAATAACCCCTATACCGGTATATTGTCCATTTTTTCCACGAAGATCCGCCGTGATAGCGTCCTCCCACTCTTCGAAGACGGGTTGGAAAGTCGCGATTTTGTTCACGTTGACGATGTTACTGATGCATTGCTCGCGGGCTTGCTCGTCGACAAATCGCCAAACACAGTGGTTAACGTGGGCAGCGGTATAGCGACATCTGTCAAGGAGGTTGCTGAGGAGCTGACACGGGCATTCGGTAAAGAACCTAATGTAACGGTCACAGGCCAGTTCCGGGTGGGGGACATTCGGCATAACTACGCAGACGTTACTCGTCTTAAAGATTTGTTGGGCATTTGCCCGAAAGTGTCTTTGAAGGAAGGCTTGAAACGATTTGCTGAGTGGGTGCTTGCGCAGCCTCTACCTGAAGATCAGCTCGAAAGAGCAAATCAAGAGTTACGTGCCCGAAAGTTAATGAATTAAGGAATATGTCTATGGAGCAGCACGACGCCGGGATGAGAGCTTTACTGCGAGCGGATTTGGAGCGACAGAGAGTTTTGTTCAATGCGCCTCCCGTCGCATCAAAATTGAAACTGCTCTTGAGTATGTTTTCGCCACGATTCGCCCCCGTGCTGCTTTACCGACTTGCTTTCCAATCCAATACCAAGGGCCTTAGAGTCCTGGCGCGCTTTTTTTCATTGCTGAATTTCACTGTATTCGGCATTGAGATCGCAGTCGTGTGCAAGATTGGCCCCGGCTTGTTTTTCCCTCATACCCAAGGAACAGTGATCGGCGCGGTGAGCATTGGCAGCAATGCAATCATCTATCAAGGAGTGACGCTAGGCGCCAGAGATCTGGATTTTACCTACGATAGCGATCACAGGCCCGTCGTCGGGGACAACGTTGTTATTGGCGCGGGAGCAAAAATACTGGGAGGGCTGGTGTTGGGCAACAACGTAACCGTCGGTGCTAATTCGGTGCTGCTGATGAGTGTCCCATCCGATGTCATTGTGGCCGGAATGCCCGCAAAAATTGTTAAAGAACGGACGATGTTGTCGTGAATGATCTGCTTGAAAACAAGAAAGTGTTATACGTTGCTCCGGTCTTCTTTGGTTATGAGAATGAAATCAAAGGGGAATTGGAGCGCCAGGGGGCGCAGGTCACGTTTCTTTTAGATCGTCCATTTAATTCCCCGTTTCTTAAGGCGCTCACTCGTGTGCGACGTGAATGGGTGATCGGCGCTGCGGATCGTTATTACAAAAAAGAACTCGCTTCGATTAATGCTGAATTTGATTATGTATTTGTAGTGAACGGCCAGACTCTTTCTAAACCAACTCTCAGCGGATGGCGCCAACAGTTTCCTTCTGCAAAATTTATTCTTTACATGTGGGATTCATTTTCCAATCGGCAGCAAACGGTAGAGAATCTCGAGTTTTTTGATAGTGTGTTTTCTTTCGATAAAAATGACGCTCAAGAATTTGGCGTACATTTTCGACCTCTTTTCTTTTCCAAGGGGTTTGAGACGACTGAACAAGTCACTCCTGAATTTGATATAAGCTTTATTGGGACGGCCCATACCGATCGATTTTCTATCGTTCAGAAAATCGATCGGCAGTTAGGTGGTTCTGTAAAAAAATACTGGTATCTCTTTTTGCAAGCGAATTGGGTCTACTGGTTTTATCGACTCACCAATACTTCGTTTCGTCGTGCCAAACGCGCCGACTTTCAATTTGACTCGATTTCCAAAGCTGAAGTCCAGCGCGTATTTAATCGGTCTAAGGTTGTGCTTGATATTGAGCATCCTCATCAGACCGGGCTTACCATGCGAACATTAGAAACATTAGGTGCGCGTAAGAAATTGGTGACAACCAATTCCAGCGTCAAATCATATGATTTTTATAATGAAGAGAATATCTACGTTATTGAGCGCGCCGAGCCAAGTATTCCAATGGCTTTTTTTGAAAAGCCTTACAAACCAGTTGAGCCGCAGATCTACCGCAAATATAGTCTGGTTGGCTGGGTCGAAGAGATTATCAATTTGGTGAACTCAAAATGAAGATACTGGTAACTGGGGCTAGCGGATTTATAGGCCGGGCTTTATGTCTGGATCTCCAGGCCAACGGATTTTCAGTTCGCGCAGCGATGCGGCAGACGTCTTCGGCGGGCGCCGAGTATGAGTGCTGTTATGGTGCGTTGGATGACGAAAACTTTCTCCTCAAAGCGCTGGACGGGGTGGATGTCGTCATTCATCTGGCAGGGCGAGCACATCAGTTTGGTCAAGCGTCCAACAACTTGGAAGCCATGCTCGATGTGAACAAGAGACTCACGCTCGAGCTCGCTTCATCCGCGGCGAAGGCTGGGGTCAAGCGATTTGTGTTTGTCAGTTCTATCGGTGTGAATGGCGTCGAAACCGGCTCAACCCCTGTGGACGAGCTTTCAGAAGTCAATCCGGTAAAAGATTATGCGGTATCCAAGTATCAAGCTGAACTTGGGCTCGTCGAGCGTTACATAACGATTGACAGCACGATGGAGCTGGTCATAGTGCGCCCGCCGTTGGTGTATGCAGGGAACGCACCTGGCAATTTTCAGCGATTGTTAAAACTTGTCGATCTAGGTGTGCCGCTGCCGTTCGCCGGGGTCAACAATAAGAGAAGTATGATTTCTCTGAATAATCTTACTGACTTTTTAAGGACCTGTGCAGTTCATCCCGGTGCCCGCGGGCAGTTGTTCCTGGTTTCGGACGGAGAGGATCTGTCGCTGCCTGAGATAATCCAGGGGCTCGCTTCGGGAATGGGACATAAATCGCGGCTGTTTTATTTTCCCGTTTCAGTAATGTCCGCGCTTAGCAAGATGTTGGGTAAGAGTGCGCTTATGACGCAGTTGTGCGGTTCATTTGTATTGAACTCGACTAAAGCACGAGTCTGTTTGAATTGGACACCGCCATTTTCGTCTCGTGAGGAACTTGTTAAAGCGGCTCATGATTACAAAATGTCCAGTGAGGCACGTAGTTTAAAATCGGCGAAGTCCGAGTAGGGAGCAGTCTTCATGTTGTGGTTATTCTTGCTGGTCATTGCAATATTTTCTTTCGGGCTGACGTGGGTTCTTCGTCGGTACGCGTTGTCTCGTAGCTTAATTGACGTTCCTAATGCCCGCAGTTCCCACACGATCCCCACTCCAAGAGGCGGCGGTGTGGCGATTGTGCTGTGCTTTATTGCAGCTGTCGTGGTCATGAATGTGTTGAAAATGATGTCTTTCAACGATTCTCTGGCATTGCTCGGCGCGGGTGCGGCGGTAGCGATCCTTGGCTTTTTGGATGACCATGGGCATATCGCTGCCAGATGGCGTCTATTGGGGCATTTTTTGGCGGCGTTTTGGGCCCTGTACTGGATCGGCGGACTTGCGCCCATTTCTGTCTTCGGAGTGTCGATTGAATGGGGAATATTCGGTTACGTCGTAGCAGCCATGTTTCTTGTCTGGATGCTGAATCTCTATAACTTTATGGACGGTATCGACGGAATTGCCAGCGTTGAGGCCGTTACGGTTTGCGTTGGGGCCGCAGTCTTATATGAGGTGCAGGGCGGCATCTCCATCGTGGGGCCGTTATTGCTCGCTTGTTCCGTGCTAGGTTTCCTTTGCTGGAATTTTCCTCCTGCAAAGATTTTTATGGGTGATGCCGGTAGCGGTTTTCTTGGCGTTACCCTAGGCATACTCGCTCTGCAGTCGGCATGGATATCGACGAATTTATTCATGGGGTGGTTGATTCTCCTGGGGGTATTCATCGTCGACGCCACCGTTACGTTGATCCGTCGGTTGGTAAGAGGTGACAAGGTATACGAAGCTCATCGTAGCCATGCCTACCAGTTTGCTTCTCGCCAATACAAAAGGCATCTACCGGTAACGTTGGTGACAGGTGCGCTTAACATTGCATGGTTGTTTCCAATTGCCTGGCTGGTCGTCGAAGGCAAACTGGAAGGACTGATAGGACTGCTCATTGCGTATATACCTTTGATGCTTCTGGCATTAAAATTTCGCGCCGGGGATTTGGAAGGTCGCTGATCCTCGAAGCCTACGACAGTGCTGACTGATTGCCATCGACCCTGACCACCCTCAGGCGTGAGTGGGTTGATATACCAAGCGGTTGCACTGTCCATTGGCACCTCAAAGGCACGAAAAATAGTGTTAGTGTAGGCCTTATATCTCGTCCCTTTTCAGGGCTTTCGTCATTTTTAGGGGCGTGTGTTTTGCTGACCTTGGTCATTCCCGTTTATCGCAACGAAGGTTCGATTCCGCAGTTACTCTCGGCAGTTGACCAACTTAACGAGCGTTTAAAAAACGATCTGGAGGTTGTTTTCGTCGTAGATGGCAGTCCGGATAACTGTTACGAGCTTTTAAGGCACGATCTGCCCAACAGAGCTTTTCGTTCCCAGCTGATCCTCTTGTCGCGAAATTTCGGCTCGTTCATGGCAATCCGCACCGGCTTCCAGTTCGGCTCGGGTCAACGATTTGCTGTAATGGCAGCGGATCTCCAAGAACCACCCGAACTGGTACTGGAGATGAATTCGCGCCTGATGGCACAGGACGTGGACGTTGTTGTGGGCGTTCGAGAAGGGCGAGACGATCCGTTACTCAGCCGGATGGCTTCAACGATTTTCTGGGGACTGTATCGTCGCTACGTTGTGCCTGAAATACCGCTAGGTGGCGTAGACATGTTCGCCTGCAATAAGCCTTTTCGCGATACATTGCTGACGCTTGAGGAGCGGCACAGTTCGCTCATAGCGCAAATTTTCTGGCTGGGATTTCGACGGACCACGGTAAAGTACACGCGCCAAAAACGAGAGCATGGCGTGTCTGCCTGGACGTTGCGCAAAAAAATAAACTACATGATGGACAGCGTATTTGCATTTACGGATTTGCCAATTCGCCTGTTGACACGCGTAGGCGCCGCCGGGTCAATGTTGGCATTGTTGTTTGGCCTGGTTGTTGTTTTGGCGAAACTGGAAGGTAACATCACGGTGCCTGGTTACGCCGTCACCATGCTGATGATCACATTGCTGGGTAGCTTGAACCTGATGGGTTTGGGGGTTGTCGGGTCATACGCGTGGCGTACATACGAAAATACGAAAAACAGGCCACTGGCGATCCCCATGCGAGTTGATAAATTTGGAAAAGCACATGAGTGACTTGGATATACAGCAAACTACGGTGGCGGGTGTAACGCTACATAAATTACCCGAGGTCAATGATCCCAGGGGTAGTTTGTCGGTGGGTGAATTTGGTCGTACTGTGCCCTTCATGGTTTCGCGGTATTTTCTTGTTTACGGCGTTCCTGAGGATGGCGTGCGCGGTGATCATGCTCATTTTCGATGCCATCAATTTCTCATTGCCGCAAAAGGCACCATCCATGTTACTGCCGATGATGGGGTAAACAAGGAGGAGTTCATATTGGATAAAGCCAATATGGGGGTTCATATCCCACCCATGACATGGGGTAGTCAATATAATTATTCTTCGGATGCGGTGCTGTTAGTGCTGGCTTCTGATTATTACGATAACGAAGATTATGTGACAAGTTATGAGGAGTTCCTGGCGCACGTAAAGTTACGTGTGGAAGGTGGTGGTGCATAAAATAATTATGGGCTCAGGCGCGTTCGGACGGTTTTTGTTATCCGGTGGTGTTAATACGCTAGTCACGTATTTGCTATATCTGTTGCTGTTGGTTTTCTTTTCTTATCAGATTAGTTATACGATTTCTTATTGTCTAGGTGTGGTGTTGGCGTATTGCCTGAACAGGGTGGTGGTTTTTAGAAGTCATCGTGGTTTACGATCACTCCTGCTATTCCCACTTGTGTATGTTGTCCAATATTTGTTGACGAGTGGTGTTTTGTGGGGGCTGGTTGTAGTGCTGGGTGTGGACGAGCGCTTGGCTTTGCTTGTAGCTATCGCATTGATGGTTCCTGTTAACTTTCTACTGTCGAGAAAGATTTTTACTCGAAAGATTTAAATTGTCTGGAGCGATAACGTGAACAGGGTTTCTACAATATGCGGATTGGCTGTTGCGGCTTTGCTTCTACTGGCCCATCTGGTGGTTGGCTTTGTGCCAGTCGGCGATGGTGCGGGATGGGACGGTTCAGTTTATGTTCAATATATCCAAACCTTGGGCCAGGGAAACCCTATTCTGAATGACCCTTACCGGTCTGTTCGTATGTCGGGATTCCTGCCGGTAATATTTGCATCCGCTTTGGGCGCGTCCAAGGCAGGGCTGATCTGGACTCAGCTTTTTCTTAATGTAGTCATGCTGTCGGTAGGCGCTGCATTGCTTCATGACACCATGTTAAGGCTCAACGTTAAAAAATCCGTTGCCACAATATCCATAGCGATATTGACCTGCAGTTGGGTGTTTTTGTGCATGCCGATGTTCTATCCGATCCTGAGCGACAACGTCGCGTTAGCCATGGTCTGCATCTGCTTGTGGTGCTGGGTTCGTTCATATCATTGGGCGGTGTACGCTTTTTGTGCATATTTTACTTGGCTAATGCCTGGGTTGTTTCTGATTCCCTTGATACTGGCCACGTTCCCCTATGAATGTCCTCAGAAGCCAGAAAGCGGCCTTTCAAGGTCTAAGTTATCACTGTGGTTATTTACAGCAGTTGCTTTGCCGGCATCTGTTGCAATGCTGCTTATGATTTACAAGGTGCCGCTATCAGCCGTGGTTGCGCATGCTGCCAGCGCGAGCGGCAAAACCGCCAGCCTGGACATGATATTTTTGTCGGTCGCGGCGATGCTGGTTTCGCTGTTGTTGATTGTTTGGCTGGGTATAAGGTTGTTACTGGATCCCGTTACGTGGCGCGCGATAAGCTTTAGCGGTCTTCTTGCCGCAGGTTTGTCCTTTGTTGCGTCCGCAATATTGATCAAGACTTGTTTTGATTGGAGTGGTGATTTCACTGGTCCGCCGCTACTCGATTACCTGTTTTATCAGTCGCTCGCGGCTCCATTTAAACCGTTCGTTGCCCACTTCATCGGTTTCGGACCGATTATATTACTTGCCATATTTGCTTGCCTGGCTTGGGGGTTTGGATACAGACACTCGATCCCCAAGGCATTGGTCGTTGTCTGCTTTGCTTTCTTGCCGTTGCTGGCTTACGGGTCTGAAACTCGGCAGTGGGTCGGTGTACTGCCAATCGCGGTCCTTATTTTTGCCGTTTCAGACTTTGCCTGGTTGACACGAGTATGGTGCCTGGTTATTTCGGCCGTAGTCTTGGCGCCGTCCTTGTGGATCAAGGGCTACGTTGGAATGGCTGCGACAGCCGGATTGAGTTTTCAGAGCTACCAGTGGCAATTTTATTTCGGTCGACAAGGGCCATGGATGTCCATGACCGTGTATCAAATCGGCTTGATCCTGGCGCTGGGTTTTATCGCTGTGGCGGTATTGTTGCAAAAGCGGGCGAAGGGGCAGGTTGCAGTGTCTGTTCCTCCACTCAAATAAACCCTTGGCGGCGATGCGCGACTATTCTGCGCATTGCCGCCGAGCGTTGTGTTACTCGTGGGATTTCAGGATTCTTGCGGGGTTGCCTACGACGGTCACGTTGGCAGGTACAGATCGAGTGACCACGGCACCAGCACCGATCATCGCATTTTCTCCAATGGTGATGCCCGGGAGGATAGTGCAGTTGGCGCCTAAGGACGCCCCCTTGCCGATCACGGTTCTATCGAAACTGTCAGGATAGACTTTGCTTCTTGGGAATCTATCATTGGTAAAGGTCGCGTTAGGGCCGATGAATACGTCATCCGCGATGGAAATCCCGTCCCAGATTTGCACGCCACATTTAATCGTTACCCGGTCACCAATGACGACGTCGTTCTCGATGAAAACGTGATCGCATACGTTGCAATCCTGACCAATTTTCGCCTGCGGCAACACATGTGTAAAAGCCCAGATTCGAGAGCCTTTGCCTATGTTGGTGGATTCGCACAAGGCGTGGGAGTGGACGAAATAGTCTTTGGGCTCACTCATGTTTCGTTCGATCCATACAAGGTTTAGCGGCATAGTTTCCTAGAAATCATGCAGCGCTTCCAATGTTTTTCCAGCGTTGCAAACTCGCACGTTGTAAACGCCGTGAGCGATTCGCTCTATCCTTCAGGATCCACAACCTCGTGCAGAGGCGTCTACGCTCATGACGTTGACTCTTGGCGCGGAACCTGACCTTGCGACGCCTGTCGAAGATTCCAGGCAGCGAAAGCCCGTTATCGCTCAAGTGTTGTCCGATGGGCCAAATAAATGCGGTCAGCGGCGTCCGCAATAGCAGTTTTTTTCTGTTACGGCGATGGCTACCTACGTACAATGAACGTCAATGAGTTCAGGCAAGGGAGTAGGGGACATTGGGACATGGCTATATGGATAAGCTGAGGATGTTTTTGTTGGGACTTCCGCGCCGGCAGAAGCGGTTGATCCAAGTGTTCACGGACGTCATTCTCGTTTGGATTGCGCTGTGGATGGCATTCGTCGTGCGGTTGGGGGTTGATGAGATGATCAATCCCTTCAAAATTCATATCTGGTTGTTCGTCTGTGCTCCACTTGTCGCGATTCCCTTATTCATTCGATTCGGCATGTACCGCGCCGTAATGCGATATTTTGGTAACGACGCGCTTGTTGCCATTATCAAAGCTGTCAGCCTTTCATCGCTGATCCTGGCTTTGGTGGTCTATTGGTATAGCAACCACGAAGCGGTTGTTCCTCGCTCCATCATTTTCAATTACTGGTGGTTGAGCCTTGTAATCATTGGTGGCCTGCGCCTGTGTATGCGTCAGTATTTCATGGGCGACTGGTTCACGGCTGTTCAACACGTGCCTTTCACCAACCGTGATGACGGGTTGACCAAGGTTGCCATCTACGGTGCCGGAGTCGCTGGTAATCAGCTGGTTGCAGCATTGCGCATGGGGCGTGTCATGCGGCCGGTCGCGTTCATCGACGACGACTCAAGCATCGCCGATCGTTCCATATCCGGCTTGCACGTCTACAAACCCAAACACATCCAGCAGATGATCGATGTGACCGGTGCCCAGGAAATCCTTCTGGCACTGCCATCCTCTACCCGGGCTCGTCGCCGGGAAATTCTGAATGTGCTGGAAAGGTTTCCGCTTCACGTTCGCAGCGTGCCCAACTTTACTGATTTGGCCAGCGGCCGTGTGAAGGTCGAGGATATCCGGGAAGTTGACATTGCCGACTTGCTCGGGCGCGACTCCGTACCTGCGCAACCCGAGTTGCTGGAACGTTGTATTCGGGGCAAAACGGTGATGGTGACGGGCGCTGGCGGCTCGATCGGGTCAGAGCTGTGTCGGCAAATATTTGCTCTGGAGCCTACAACGCTCATTTTGTTTGAGCACAGTGAGTTCAATCTCTACAGCATTCTGTCCGAACTTGAGCAGCGTAGCTGTCGCGAGTCCGCAGCTGTTCAGCTGTTGCCGATTCTCGGATCTATCCGTCATAAGGATAAACTCCTGGATGTGATGAAGACCTGGCGTGTCGATACGGTTTATCACGCGGCCGCTTACAAGCACGTGCCTATGGTCGAGCACAACATTGCTGAGGGTGTGCTGAACAACGTAATCGGGACGCTTAACACGGCTCAGGCGGCATTGCAGACGGGTGTAGCCAACTTTGTGTTGATCTCTACCGACAAGGCAGTCCGCCCTACCAATGTGATGGGCAGCACCAAGCGTCTCGCCGAATTGACACTTCAAGCGCTCAGCCGTGAGATTGCCCCCGTGTTGTTCGGCGACAAAGCGAACGTCTCTCGCGTTAACAAAACCCGTTTTACGATGGTTCGTTTTGGCAACGTGCTGGGCTCTTCAGGTTCAGTAATTCCGCTTTTCCACAGCCAGATCAAATCGGGCGGCCCACTAACGGTCACCCACCCGAAGATCACCCGCTATTTCATGACCATTCCGGAAGCGGCGCAATTGGTTATCCAGGCGGGTTCCATGGGACAGGGTGGCGATGTGTTCGTTCTGGATATGGGCGAGCCGGTAAAAATCGTCGAATTGGCGGAGAAAATGATTCACTTGTCCGGCTTGAGCATTCGTTCAGACAAGAACCCGCACGGTGACATTTCCATCGAGTTCTCTGGATTGCGTCCAGGAGAAAAGCTCTATGAGGAGTTGCTGATCGGAGACAACGTATCGGCTACCCAGCACCCGATGATCATGAGCGCAAACGAAGATCACCTTGGGTGGGATGTTCTGAAGGGGCGTTTGACTGAGTTACTGGTCGCTGTTGATCTGGACGACTACTCACGCGTCCGCCAACTTCTGCGCGAAACAGTCAGCGGTTACAGCCCCGATGGCGAAATCGTCGACTGGATCTACCAACAACGACGCCTTGAGCCCTGATTGTTTCACATCCTGCAATAGACACATTTTTGACAAGCTCCCACCATCGCCTAAGTTTGGAGAGCAGCTTCGGAAAAGCTGCTTTCTCAAACGATGTTATGGAGCTTCATCTATGCGTACTGGCTATTTCTACTCCTTGGTTTTTGCCCTGCTCACCAGCGTTTCTGTTGCCACAATTGCTGCGCCTGCGGCGAAACCCGAAGTGGGCAATGCACCTGTGGTGCTGGAAGTTTCCCCTAAGGCACAGTCCGGCAAAGTCGATCTCAATCAAGCCGATGCACCAACATTGCAGCGTGAGCTGTCCGGTATCGGTGAGGCCAAAGCCAAGGCGATTGTTGCTTATCGTGAGAGTAATGGGTCATTTTCGTCGGTAGACGAACTGCTGGAAGTAAAAGGGATAGGCAAAGCGATTCTGGACAAAAACCGCGAAAAACTTCAGGTGAACTAAGCTTGTAACTCAACGCCAGGGGCCGGTCATTGACCGGCCTTTTTGCATTCTGGCAATAGAGGTGTGAGACGCCTTTCATCGGCTGATAAAAAATTATGGCTGTCATATGCATCTAATATTATGCCTATAATTCATTCGCGTGCCGCTGAAGCGTGCCGCTGTTCAGACGCTCACTTTCTCAAATATTTACTTGGAGCACAGTCATGACTTCCACCCAGTCCCAAGGTACGGCCCTTGTCACCGGCGCCTCTTCCGGTATCGGTGCGATTTACGCCGAGCGGTTGGCGGCGCGTGGTTTTGATTTGTTATTGGTCGCCCGTGATCAAGAGCGACTGGAAGCGGCAGCAAGCAAGTTGCGCACCGAGCACGGCGTTCAGGTGGAAGTGCTCAAGGCAGACCTGACACAAAAGGATGATGTGCTGAAGATCGAACAACGACTTCGCAGCGATTCGAGTATTAGCCTGCTGCTGAACAACGCTGGCGTCGCGTCGGATGGTCTCCTCGCGAATGCCGACATGGATTATCTGGAAAAGCTGATCCAACTGAACGTCACTACAGTCACACGCCTGGCATCGGCGGCAGCTGCCAGTTTCGCCAAGGCGGGACGGGGTTCAATTATCAATATCGCGTCGGTGGTGGCCTTGTTTCCCGAGCGCTTCAATGCGACCTACAGCGCCAGTAAAGCGTATGTGTTAAGCCTGACCCAATCCTTGAATGCCGAACTGGATGGCACCGGGGTCAAGGTCCAGGCCGTGTTGCCGGGTGTCACGCGCACCGAGATCTGGGAACGCTCCGGCATCGACGCCAGCCAGATTCCGGCGGAGATGGTCATGGAAGCCGGGGAAATGGTTGATGCGGCGTTATCCGGCCTGGACCAGGGTGAACTGATCACCATTCCATCGTTGCCGAACGCCTCGGACTGGGACGACTTTGTAAAGGCCCGCCTGGTCATGGCGCCGAATCTTTCCAAAAGTACCGCCGCCGCGCGTTACAAATGAAACACCTTCAATCGTATTGAGGTAATTACGGCATGAGTGATCGTCGAGTAGTTGTCACCGGCATGGGCCTGGTGTCTCCATTGGGTAGCGGTGTAGAGGCTGTCTGGGAGCGTCTGCTGGCCGGGCGTTCAGGGCTGCGGAATTTGCCGGACGAGGTGGTCGCCTATTTGCCGGCAAAGGTGGGCGGTGTGGTGCCGACTGCCGAGGAGGATGCCGAGGCGGGGTTTGACCCGAATCGGGCGACGCCACCCAAAGAGCAGAAGAAAATGGACCGTTTCATTCTGTTTGCCATGGAAGCCGCGCGGCAGGCGTTGGAGCAGGCGGGTTGGCAGGCGCTGGACGCGCAAGCCCAGGAACGTACCGCAACCATCATCGGTTCAGGGGTCGGCGGATTCGGCGCGATTGCCGACGCGGTGCGCACCACCGACAGCCGTGGCCCACGGCGATTGTCGCCGTTTACCATTCCTTCGTTCCTGGTCAACCTCGCTGCGGGTCATGTGTCGATCCAGCACGGTTTCAAAGGCCCGTTGGGCGCTCCGGTGACGGCGTGTGCGGCGGGGGTTCAAGCAATTGGTGATGCGGCGCGGCTGATTCGTTGTGGCGAAGCGGACATTGCCGTGTGCGGCGGCGCGGAGGCGTCGATCGATCGGGTCAGTCTTGCCGGGTTCGCGGCGGCGCGTGCCTTGTCCAGCGGTTTCAACGAAACCCCGGAGCGTGCTTCCCGGCCGTTCGACAGTGATCGTGACGGCTTTGTGATGGGTGAGGGCGCGGGCCTGCTGGTGATTGAATCCCTGGAGCATGCCTTGGCGCGCGGGGCTCAACCGCTGGCCGAGTTGGTTGGCTACGGCACCAGCGCCGATGCCTACCATCTCACTGCGGGCCCTGAAGATGGCAATGGTGCGCGCCGGGCGATGTCGCTGGCATTGGCGCAGGCCGGTGTTTCAGCGGCGCAGGTGCAACATCTCAATGCGCACGCCACGTCGACGCCGGTGGGCGACCTCGGCGAGTTGGCGGCGATCAAGTCGTTGTTCGGTTCGGACAACAAGGTGGCAGTGACGTCGACCAAATCGGCGACCGGGCATTTGCTCGGGGCCGCTGGCGGGATAGAGGCGATCTTCACGCTGTTGGCGATTCGCGATCAGATCGTGCCGGCCACCTTGAATTTCGATAACCCGGACCCGGCGGCGCAAGGGGTGGA
The DNA here is from genome assembly GCF_059415465.1 of Pseudomonas sp. GW821-FHT10C09. NCBI lineage: Bacteria > Pseudomonadati > Pseudomonadota > Gammaproteobacteria > Pseudomonadales > Pseudomonadaceae > Pseudomonas > Pseudomonas sp. GW821-FHT10C09. The sequence continues at coordinate 21,373 of NZ_JBWKNG010000016.1, read as the reverse complement.
CATCGTCCACGGTCAGGCGCGCCCAATGGCTATTGAGTACGCGTTGTCCAACGGCTTTGGGTTTGGCGGGGTCAATGCCAGCGTGCTGTTCAAGCGCTGGCAGGGTTAACCCTGGGGTGGTTTAAGAAACGTGCGGGTCACGTCGAGAATCCGCTGAGCCAGTTCCGGGCTCTCGACACTGCGTGATAGCAACAAAGCGCCGACCAGAGCGGACATGATGAAGACGCTCTGGTCAGCGGCATCTTCGCCCTCAAGGGTGTTTTCTATTTGTTGGAGTCGTGAGTTCAGCACCACGTCTGATGTCGAGCTTGGCTGCCCGCGCAAGCCGAGTTCCGAGGACATGGTCGGTAACGGGCATCCTTCATGCGGCGAAGTCTGGTGCCATTCAGACAAATAGGCGTCGATGAATGCCTCCAGCGGGCGATCCTGAGCAAACAGCTCGGCACAGACGGCGTCGCACTGATCGCCAGCCGCTTGCAACGCCTTTTCAACCAGTTCGTCCTTGGACTTGAAGTGCGAGTAAAAGCCACCGTGGGTCAACCCCAGCGCTTTCATCAGTGGTTGCAGGCCAGTTGCATCAATTCCGTCGCGGCGGAATCGCGCTGACGCTTCCTTGATAATGCGCTGGTGGGTCTGGGCTTTATGGTCCTGCGAGTAACGCATCTGAAATCTCCGCAACAATGCGCCATCTTAACCAATGAAAATGGGATGGTGACTGTACTTCTACTTCTAAAAAGCATGCAGATGCGTCCAACTTCATCCTAAACACGACGTGATCTGGCACGGATAGTGATTACTCATTAGTCGGAGATTGTTGAACAATCATAAGGCGAAGCGCATGAGTAACGGACAGTCCCTGGCCGACCACATCACACTGGAACTGCGTGCCGACATCATTGGCGGCCGATTGGTGCCCGGCATGGCATTGGTGGAAAACGATCTGGTGTCTGCCTATAACGCTTCCCGCAACACGATCCGCGAGGCCTTGCACCGCTTGGGTCAGGAAGGGTTGACCGTGTATGTCCGCAACAAAGGTGTGAGCGTACGCCGGCTAGGCGTCGTGGACGTGCGGGACCTGTTCAAGGTTCGACGCACCCTTGAGTTGCAGGCCATTAACGCCAGTCAGCCGCTGCGCGACGATCAGTCCGAACGGATGCTGCAGGCCCTGGAAGCCACCGAGCTGGCCAGGGAGCGCGAGGACTGGCGTGCCGTCGGCACTCACAGCCTGGCCTTTCATCAGCACATTGTCGGGTTGCTGCGCAGTCCGTTGTTTGATGAGTTCTTCACCAACGTTGTCGCGCAATTGCGCCTGGTGTTCTCCACCGCTCCCGATGAATCACGTTTTCAGGCGCCATGGCTGGCGCGTGACCGGCAGATCCATGCCTTGCTGGCCGAGGGTGACACTCGCGCAGCAGCGGATGCCATGAGCCTTTACCTGGATGATTCGGAACACCTCCTGTTACAGATATGTACCCCTTCTTCCCATCACTGATCGAGGATTCGTGCCATGTACAAAGACTATCCGGCGGCTTATCAAGTCAGCAAAGGCTCGGCGTTGCAGGTGGATACAGCCTTCTACGAACGGATTCGTGATGCGAAGGACGGCCGTACGCTGATCGAGCAGTTCGAAGTACCGATCCGCACCGGCCGCGCCTGGAACGTGCCGGCCGGGCATGTGTTTCGCGTCACCACACCGGTCGGGCCGCAAGTGGGGGATTTCAACGTCTGGAATGCCCATGACCCACGGGAACGCTTGTGGGCGGCACGTACCCGTCAATTGCAGGGCGCCCACGTCAGCACCCACGACCGGCTCTGGTCGAACCTGCCCTTTCTACGGCCGCTGGTGACCATTACCGACGACAGCCTGGCGAGTTATGGCATCGACGAACATGGCGGTCGCTTGCACGATTTACTCGGCACCCGTTGCGATCCCTATGTGAACAAAATGCTCACCGGCGAGGATTTTCATCATCACTGCCACTCCAACCTGACTCGTGCGGTGTTGCCCCATGGCCTGACCGAGTTCGACGTGCATGACGTGCTGAACATTTTTCAGTGCACCGGCCTCAACCACGACGACTTGTACTTCATGAAAGCCTGTCCGGCGCAGAAGGGCGATTACCTGGAGTTCTTTGCCGAAATCGATTTGCTGTGTGCGCTCTCGACCTGTCCCGGCGGTGATCTGTCGTTGGCCATGTGGGGGCCGGATGCGCAGGATCCGCTGACGGTATGTCGGCCGCTGGGCGTGGAGATTTATCGGTTGGAGGAGTCGTTGCTGGAAGGCTGGAGCCAGCCGGAGCGTGCGGCCTACAAAGGGCTGCATGGCTTGCACATTGCCAAGGCCGATTGGGAAAAGTAGACACGCAAAACCCTGTCATTCACTGAGAATGACAGGGTTTTCGGGTTAGCGGTCCTGTGCTTCCTTGGCATCCATTTCCGCATTGCGTTCAGCGACGCGTTTACGTTGCTCTTCGGTCAGGTCCACCTTGGTGGCGGTGTCGCGCAACATCATCAAGCCACCAACGATCGAGCCGATTGCAACGACCAGAATCAACCAGGCATACCAGGGCATAGGGCTCTCCTTGAGGGCAGGCCGATTGGCGGAGGTCGCCAATCGATCGTGCATACCACTTTGAGCGATGGATTTTCGCAGTGGTTCCATTCTATGCCTGATAAGCCAACCGCACCTGAACCGTTTACAGCCCGGTCAGCATCGCGTCCGCCGGCGCATCTGCGCGCAACTGCGCGGTCAGCAGGAAATACACGAAACCTGCCGCCATGAAGCCGAGGAAGATCAGCCCGATCAACATGTTGAACCAGGCCATCGCCACCAGGCACACCACCGCCAGTACCAGCGCAATCATCGGCACCAGCGGATAACACGGCGCACGGAACGTACGCTCCAGATTCGGTTCGGTTTTGCGCAGTTTGAACAGACTGAGCATGCTCATGATGTACATCACGATCGCACCGAATACGGCCATAGTGATCATCGCCGCGGTCAGCGTCATGCCGCCGAGGTTGATCAGGCCATCGCTGTAAATCGCCGCGATGCCGATTACGCCGCCAGCGATGATTGCCCGGTGTGGCGTCTGGAAGCGCGACAACTTGGCCAGGGAGGTTGGCAGGTAACCGGCCCGGGCCAAGGCGAAGAACTGCCGCGAGTAGCCGAGAATGATCCCGTGGAAACTCGCCACCAGCCCGAACAGGCCGATCCACACCAGCATGTGCAACCAGCCGGAGCTCTCGCCAACCACGGTTTTCATCGCTTGCGGCAACGGATCGTTGATGTTCGACAGGGTGCGCCAGTCGCCGACGCCGCCGGCGAAGAACATCACGCCCATGGCCAGCAACACCAGGGTCAGGATGCCGCTGATGTAAGCCTTTGGAATCGTGCGTTTCGGGTCCTTGGCTTCTTCGGCGGCCATGGCGGCGCCTTCGATGGCGAGGAAGAACCAGATCGCGAACGGAATCGCCGCAAACATCCCGGCAATCGCCGGAGCACCGAACACGTCGCTACCGGCCCAGCCATTCAGCGCGAAGTTGCTGAAGCTGAAGGCCGGCGCAACCACGCCCATGAACACCAGCAGTTCAGCCACGGCCAGTACGCAGACGACCAGCTCAAACGTGGCCGCGAGTTTTACCCCGAGGATGTTGAGGCCCATGAACACGATGTACGCACCGACTGCCGCGTGTTTCGGGTCGAGCGCCGGAAACTGCACGTTCAAGTAAGCACCGATCGCCAGGGCAATCGCGGGCGGCGCGAAGACGAACTCGATCAGCGTCGCCAATCCTGCGATCAATCCGCCTTTTTCGCCAAAGGCGCGGCGACTGTAGGCAAAGGGGCCACCGGCATGGGGAATCGCCGTGGTCAGCTCGGTGAAGCTGAAGATGAAACAGGTGTACATCGTCGCGACCATGAACGAGGTCACCAGAAAGCCCAATGTACCCGCGACGCCCCAGCCGTAGCTCCAGCCGAAATACTCACCGGAAATCACCAGCCCGACGGCAATGCCCCACAGGTGCAACGTGCCCAGCGTGGGTTTGAGTTGTGTGTTCATGCGGTTGCTCCCTGAACGGTTTGGAATGCTCGGGGGAGGGTGTTTGCAGTGGGCGTGCCAGTGTTGTGATAGCAGTCGTAAAGGGTAAAAAGGTGTCGTATCGGGGATGTTCGCGGCTGGATGTGCGCATTTTTGTGCGCCAGTTCAGAGCGTTGTGGCCTGTAATGCCGCCTTCGCGAGCAGGCTCGCTCCCACAAGGGCATGCGATTGCCCTGACTACACCGATCCCCTGTGGGAGCGAGCATGCTCGCGATGAGGCCCGCCAAAACACAGCTGTAACGCCCGCATAAACCCACTCTTTACGCTTTCTTTATGCCCCGCCCGCACCCTCGGTCTCGTTCCTTTACAGCCTCCCTGCCGACAATGACTCCACACGCGGCAATACGCCGTAACACGGAGAACTTCCATGAGCGTTCTGGACGGAGTGTCACTGCTACTGGCAGTGGGGCTGTTCATTTATCTGTTGGTTGCGCTGTTGCGCGCGGACCGGAACTAGGAGCGGCTATGCACAGTTATGACTATTGGCTGATCCTCGCGTTTTTCGCGGTGGTATTGGTCCCGGCGCCGTTTCTCGGGCGCTTCTACTACAAGGTAATGGAAGGTCAGCGCACGTGGCTGACGCCGATTCTCGGGCCGGTGGAACGCGGCTGTTATCGCGTGGCCGGCGTTGATCCCCAGGCCGAACAGAGCTGGCAGAAATACACTCTGGCCTTGCTCGCCTTCAACCTCGCGGGCTTCTTGCTGTTGTTCGCGATCCTGTTGTTCCAGGATCACCTGCCGCTGAACCCGCAAAACCTGCCGGGCCAGGAATGGACGCTGGCGTTCAACACCGCCGTCAGCTTCATGACCAACACCAACTGGCAGGCCTACAGCGGCGAGGCGTCGTTGAGCTACCTGAGCCAGATGGTCGGTCTCACCGTGCAAAACTTCGTCAGCGCCGCCACCGGTCTCGCGGTATTGGTTGCGCTGTGTCGCGGTATCGGTCGCAAGTCGACGAAGACCCTCGGCAACTTCTGGGTCGACATGACCCGCGCCACCCTCTACGGTCTGCTGCCGCTGTGCCTGCTGCTGGCGCTGTACCTGGTCTGGCAGGGCGTGCCACAAACGTTCGCCCAGTACGTGAATGCCGTGACGATGCAAGGCGTCGATCAAGTGATCCCGCTCGGCCCGGCCGCCAGCCAGATTGCGATCAAGCAACTGGGCACCAACGGTGGTGGCTTCTTCGGCGTCAACTCGGCGCACCCGTTCGAGAACCCGACGGCATGGAGCAACCTGTTCGAGATGGCCTCGATCATCCTGATCCCCGTTGCCCTGGTGTTCACCTTCGGCCATTACGTCAAAGACCTGCGTCAGAGCCGCGCGATCATCGCCTGCATGCTGGCGCTGTTTCTGATCGGCGGCGCGACGTCGCTGTGGGCTGAATACCAACCGAACCCGACCCTGAACAACGTCGCCGTCGAACAGACCGCGCCGCTGGAAGGCAAGGAAGCGCGTTTCGGCACCACCGCCACCGTGCTGTGGTCGGTGACCACTACCGCGGCGTCCAACGGCTCGGTCAACGCCATGCATGACAGCCTCAACCCGCTGACCGGCATGGTCGCGCTGGTCAACATGATGGTCGGCGAAGTGATCTTCGGCGGTGTCGGCGCTGGCCTCTACGGCATGTTGCTCAACGTGCTGATTGCGGTGTTCCTCGCCGGCCTGATGATCGGCCGCACCCCGGAATACCTCGGCAAGAAACTGCAAGCCCGGGAAGTGCAACTGCTGGTGGTGACCTTGCTGGTGATGCCGGTCGGCGTGCTGGTGCTCGGCGCGATTGCCGCCAGCCTGCCGGGTCCGGTCGCGGCGGTGAGTAACCCTGGCGCCCACGGTTTCAGTCAGTTGCTCTATGCCTACACCTCGGCCAGTGCCAACAACGGTTCGGCGTTCGGCGGCTTCGGCGCCAACACCGCGTTCCACAACCTGATGCTCGGTCTTGGCATGTTGATCGGTCGCTTCGGTTACATCCTCCCGGTACTGGCATTGGCCGGCAGCCTGGCGATGAAGAAAACCGCACCGATCGGCCAGAACAGCTTCCCGACCCATGGCCCGCTGTTTGTGACTTTGCTGACCGTGACCATTTTGCTCGTGGGTGGTTTGACCTTCCTGCCAACCCTGGCGCTGGGTCCAATCGCTGAACACTTGAGCATGGGCTTCTAAGGAGTCAATGATGAATATGCCCGCAACAAAACCGGTCACCGTGAAGGCGCCGGAACAACCGAAAACCGCGATCTCGGCCCTCTGGCGCCCGGCGCTGGTGCAAGCCTTCGTCAAGCTCGACCCACGGCAATTGCAGCGTGCGCCGGTGATGCTGGTGGTCGAACTGACCGCTGTGCTGACCACCGTGCTGTGCTTCATTCCCGACAGCGCCGTGCCGACGTTTGTCGCCGCGCAAATCGCTTTGTGGCTGTGGTTCACCGTGCTGTTCGCCAACTTCGCTGAAGCCCTGGCCGAAGGTCGCGGTAAGGCCCGCGCCGACAGCCTCAAGTCCGGCAGCGAGGGCTTGAGCGCCCGTCGCAAAACCAGCAACGGCACCTTTCAGGTAGTGCCGGCCACGAGCCTGCGAAAAGGCGATGTGGTACGCGTCGAAGCCGGGGAAATGATCCCCGGTGATGGCGAAGTGATTGAAGGCATCGCGGCGGTCAACGAAGCGGCGATTACCGGTGAATCCGCGCCGGTGATTCGTGAGTCCGGGGGCGACCGTTCGGCCGTCACCGGCAACACTCGACTGGTGTCCGACTGGCTGCTGGTGAAGATTACCGTCAACCCCGGCGAGTCGACACTGGATCGCATGATCGCCCTGGTCGAAGGCGCCAAACGCCAGAAAACGCCGAACGAAGTGGCGCTCGACATCCTGCTGATCGGCCTGACGCTGATCTTCCTGCTGGTGGTCGTGACCCTGCAACCGTTCGCCCACTTTGCCAATGGCAGCTTGCCGCTGGTGTTCCTGGTGGCGTTATTGGTCACGCTGATTCCGACCACCATTGGCGGATTGCTGTCCGCCATCGGTATCGCCGGGATGGACCGTCTGGTGCGCTTGAACGTGATCGCCAAGTCCGGTCGTGCCGTGGAAGCGGCGGGGGACGTGCATGTCCTGTTGCTGGACAAGACCGGCACCATCACTTTCGGCAACCGTCGTTGCACGGCGGTGCATCCGGCCCCGGGCGTCACCGCCAAGGAACTGGCCGAGGGCGCGTTGTTCGCCTCGCTGGCCGATGACACGGCGGAAGGCAAGTCCATCGTCGAGTACCTGCGCGGCACTCAGCCACAACCAGAACCTGCCGCCGAGTTGCTGACAGCGGTTCCGTTCAGCGCTGAAACCCGCTTGTCCGGTGTCGATTATCAGGGCCGCGTGTATCGCAAGGGCGCGGTGGATTCGTTGCTGGCCTTCGTCGGCCTCAAGCGCGCTGACCTGGCCGCATCGCTGTCCCGGGAAGTCGACAAGATTGCCCAGAGCGGCGGCACCCCGCTGCTGGTCTGCGCCGACGGCAAGTTGCTCGGTGTGATTCACCTCAAGGACGTGGTCAAACCCGGCATCCGCGAGCGTTTCGCCGAGCTGCGCAAACTGGGGATTCGCACGGTCATGGTGACCGGCGACAACCCGCTGACCGCCGCCGCGATTGCCGCCGAAGCGGGTGTCGACGATGTGTTGGCCGAAGCTACGCCGGAGAAAAAACTGGCGCGCATCCGCCACGAGCAAAACGACGGTCGCCTGGTCGCCATGTGCGGCGACGGCGCCAACGACGCCCCGGCATTGGCCCAGGCGGACGTCGGTATGGCAATGAACGACGGCACCCAAGCGGCGCGCGAAGCGGCCAACATGGTCGACCTCGACAGCGACCCGACCAAGCTGCTGGACGTGGTGCAGATCGGCAAGGAATTGCTGGTGACCCGTGGTGCGTTGACGACGTTTTCCATCGCCAACGACGTGGCCAAATACTTCGCGATTTTGCCGGCGCTGTTCGCCTCGATCTACCCGCAACTGGGCGTGCTGAATGTCATGCACCTGACCAGTCCGCAGAGCGCGATTCTGTCGGCGATTGTGTTCAACGCCTTGATCATCGTCGTGCTGATTCCATTGGCTTTGCGTGGCGTGCGAGTGCAAGCGGCGAGTGCGGCGGCGTTGCTGCGACGCAATCTGTTGATCTATGGGCTGGGCGGGATTCTGGTGCCGTTCGTGGGCATCAAGGCAATCGACATGCTGTTGACGGCGTTGCATCTGGTTTGAGCTTGAGCGGTGTGCCAGTCACACCGCCTTCGCGAGCAGGCTCGCTCCCACGTTGAAATGCATTCCCCTGTGGGAGCGAGCCTGCTCGCGAAGAACACGACACGGTCCATCTGACTGAACGCTGTATTTGTTCTGCGAATTCGAGGATTTTGAAATGTCCACAATGATACGTCCGGCCTTGAGCCTGTTGGTCCTGATGACCCTGATCACCGGCGTCGCCTACCCCTTGGTGGTCACCGGTGTCGCCCAGGTCGCGTTCCCGGATCAAGCCAATGGCAGCCTGGTGCATGACGCCGACGGCAAGGTCCGTGGCTCGTCGCTGATTGCCCAGGATTTTGTCGGTGACGCCTGGTTCCATCCACGCCCATCGGCCGGTGCGTTTGCCACCGTGTCGAGCAGCGCGAGTAACCTTTCACCGAGCAACCCGGCGTTGGCAACACGAGTAATCGACGATGCCACCAAACTGCTGGTACCGGGGCAGGGGCCTGTGCCATTGGCCATGCTGACCACCTCCGGCAGCGGCCTCGATCCGCACTTGCCACCGGCCGCGATTGCCTATCAACTGGCGCGTGTTGCCGCTGCGCGAAATCTGCCGGTGTCTACGCTCCAACAACTGCTGGACGCGCATATCGAACAGCCACTCGTTGGTCCGCCGGTGGTGAATGTGTTGGCGCTTAACATCGCGCTGGAAAACTTGTAAGTCGGTGGCGCTGCCATTCGCGAGCAGGCTCGCTCCCACAGGGAAATGCATTCCAACCGTGGGAGCGAGCCTGCTCGCGAAGACGGCCGAATAATCACCACATCAATATCTGAAAAAGAGAGCTCCAAGCATGAGTGACTCCGGCCGCGCCGACGCGTTGTTAGCAGACTTGCCCCGCGATGGCCGTGGCCGGCTCAAGGTTTTCCTCGGCGCCGCGCCCGGTGTCGGTAAAACCTACGCCATGCTGCAAGCCGCTCATACCCAACTGCGCCAGGGCGTCAAAGTCATCGCCGGCGTGGTCGAAACCCATGGCCGTGCCGAAACCGAAGCGCTGCTCGGTGGCTTGCCGCAACAGCCCTTGGTGCGCTCGGAATACCGTGGCGTGATGCTCGAAGAAATGGACCTCGACGGTCTGCTCGCAGCCAAGCCGAAACTGGTGCTGGTCGATGAATTGGCCCACAGCAATGCCCCCGGCAGCCGCCATACCAAACGCTGGCAAGACATCCAGGAATTGCTCGCCGCCGGCATCGACGTGTTCACCACGGTCAACGTCCAGCACCTCGAAAGTCTCAACGACCAAGTACGCGGCATCACCGGTGTGCAGGTGCGTGAAACCCTGCCGGACTGGGTGCTGCAAGAAGCCTACGAACTGCTGCTGATCGACCTGCCACCACGGGAATTGCTTGAGCGTTTGCGCGACGGCAAAGTCTATGTGCCGGAGCAGGCGCGAGCGGCCATCGACGCGTTTTTCACCCAGACCAACCTGACCGCCCTGCGCGAAATGGCGATGCAAACCGCTGCCGCACAGGTCGACAATGACCTGGCCCAGGGTTATCGCCAACTCGGTCAAGCAGCGCCGGCGGTACGCGGTCGTCTGTTGGTGGGGGTCGATGGCGATGCCCAGGCCGAGCGCCTGGTGCGTCACGCCAGTCGCGTCGCCCAGCGTCGGCATTTGCCGTGGAGCCTGGTGCACGTCGACAATGGCAGCGTGCGTGACGAGCAATCGCGCCTGCGTCTGCAAAGTGCCCAGCAATTGGCCGAACGCCTCGGTGGCGAAGTGGTGTTGCTGCGCGCCGGCGAAGTCGCGAAAACCCTGATTCAGCACGCCGCCGAACGCCGCGCCAGTCTGGTGCTGGTCGGCCAGTCCCGGCAGCGTTTGCGCCGACGTTTGTTCGGTGGTGGCTTGGCGTCACGCCTGTTGCGCGATGCACGCGGGCTGGAAATCAACGTCCTCGACAGTGATCACACACCGCATCAGCCGCGCCAGCGTTCGGCACAATCGCTGGTGTGGTTCGACTACGCGCTGGCGCTGGTGGCGACCATTTTGGCCAGTGCGTTGGCTTGGGGCGTGGCGAGTATTTTGCCGTTGCCCAACATATCGCTGGTGTTCCTCGCCGCGGTGCTGCTGGTGGCGGTGCGCAGCAGCCTCGGTCCGGCGCTGGCCTGTGCGGCGCTGTCGTTTCTGACCTACGACTTCCTGTTCATCCCGCCGAATTTCTCTTTCAGCATCCAGCGCGAAGAAGACGTGCTGACCTTGCTGTTCTTCCTGTTGATGGCGGCCCTTACCGGCAACCTTGCGGCGCGGCAACGCAGGCAATTGCAGGCACTGCGTGACACCCAGGAAGAGACCACTGAGTTGCTCGACCTGTCGCGCAAATTGACGGCCGCCACCGATCGCCAAGCCGTGGTCAGCGCCGCCGCCCAGCACCTCAACGGCTGGAGTGACTTGCAGTTGTGCCTGCTCAATCAAGACGGGCAGGGTGGCTGGAAAGTCGAAACCGGCGGCCCGCTGGAGTTTTCCGAAGCCGAGCGCGCGGCCGCCGATTGGGCCTGGCAACACGATCAACCGGCGGGTGCAGGCACTGGCACGTTGCCCATGGGGCGTTGGTGGTGGTGGCCGTTATCGGTGGAAGACGGGCCGTTGGCATTGATGGGCGTGTGCGCCAAAGAAGGCCAGACATTAAGCGGTCAGCGCCGGCGCTTGTTGACCGCGTTGAGCCAACCGCTGGCCCAGGCGCTGGCGCGCGCGCAACTGGCCGAAGATCTCGAAGCCGCGCGACTGCACGGCGAAACCGAGCAACTGCGCAGCGCGCTGTTGGCGTCGGTGTCCCACGATCTGCGCACGCCGCTGACATCCATGCGCGGCAGCATCGACAGTCTGTTGGCCCTCGGTGAAGCCATTCCGCTGGAGGATCGCCGCGAATTGCTCGAGGGCACGCGTGACGAAGCCGAGCGCCTGGATCGCTACATTCAGAACCTGCTGGACATGACCCGCCTCGGTCACGGCGCGCTGAAGCTGGCGCGTGATTGGGTGTCGCCGGCCGATATCGTCGGCAGTTCCCTCAACCGACTGCGCGCCGTGCTGGCGCCGTTGCAGGTCAGCACGGACGTGCCGCCGGAGTTGCCGCTGTTGTTCGTCCACGCGGCGCTGATCGAACAGGCGCTGGTCAACGTGCTGGAAAACGCCGCGCGATTTTCACCGGCGCACGGGCGTTTGCAATTGCGCGCCGGGGCAGATGACCACGAGCTGTTTTTCTCGGTGAGTGATGAGGGGCCGGGCATTCCGGAGGAGGAACGGGCGAAGATTTTCGACATGTTCTACACCGCCGCGCGCGGTGATCGGGGCGGGCAGGGCACCGGGCTGGGGCTGGCGATCTGTCAGGGCATGGTCGGAGCGCATGGCGGTCGGATCAGCGTCGCCGATGGCATTGATGGACGCGGCACATGCATCACGCTGCACTTGCCCTTGCAGGAACAACCTGCCTTTGAAAGTGAGCGCTGAAGTGAAGCCTGATACCCTTTGGACATCCCCATGCCGCGATCAGAAACCATGAGCCAGACCGCGACCATTTTGGTCATTGACGACGAACCGCAAATCCGCAAATTCCTGCGCATCAGTCTGGTCTCCCAAGGCTACAAAGTGCTGGAGGCCGGCACCGGCACCGAAGGCCTGGCGCAAGCGGCGCTGAACAAACCGGACTTGCTGGTGCTCGACCTCGGTCTGCCCGACATGGACGGCCAGCAAGTGCTGCGCGAGTTTCGTGAATGGTCGACGGTGCCGGTGCTGGTGCTGTCGGTGCGTGCGAGCGAAGGGCAGAAAGTCGAAGCACTCGATGGCGGCGCCAATGACTACGTGACCAAACCTTTTGGCATTCAGGAGTTTCTGGCTCGAGTGCGCGCTTTGTTGCGCCAGGCACCCGTCGGTGAAGCCCAGCAAGCGGCGTTGACATTCGGGCCGTTGACCGTGGACCTGGCTTATCGGCGGGTGCTGCTCGAGGGCGTCGAAGTGGCGCTGACGCGCAAGGAATACGCGGTGCTGGCGCAACTGGCGCGGCATCCGGGGCGGGTGATTACCCAGCAGCAACTGCTCAAGGATATCTGGGGGCCGACCCATACCGAGGACAGTCATTACCTGCGGATTGTGGTGGGACATTTGCGCCAGAAGCTGGCGGATGATCCGACTCAGCCGCGGTTTATCGTGACTGAGGCGGGGGTTGGGTATCGGTTGTTGAGTGAGGGTGGCCTTTAGTTCTGCGATGTCTGATCTGGCGTCTTCGCGAGCAGGCTCGCTCCCACAGTGGATATGTGTACGCTTTCCATTGTGGGAGCGAGCCTGCTCGCGAAGGGGCCCTTGGATTCATCGAGAACCTCAGGAATCCCGCTCATTCTCATACCGGTCCAGCGTATCCCGCGCAATCTCCCGCCCCAGCGCGATCAACTCCGGCGCCTTGTAAAACTCGAAAAACCGGCAAACCCTTTTCGGCACGTTGATCAGGATGTCCGGCGGATACCCGGCGATCTTGTACTGCGCCAGTGACGTTTGCATCACCTCGAAACTCTGGTTGATCAGGTCCAGCAAAGACGCCGGCCCGACGTTATCGATGATGAACGAACCGGTGGCCGACTTCGGCGCGCCTTCGCGTTCCGGGGCGGCGGCAGGTTGCTGCGCTTCAGGTTCGGCGGATTCGATCCAGGGGTTGATGTCAGCCGCTTCGGCCATCAACGCTTCCTTTTCCAGCAGCAGTAATTGTTCGGCCTGTTTACGCCGGAACGGCAACTTCGAACCCAATGAATTGATCAGGCTGTCGAAACGGCTCTTGAATGCCGGAGGGCGCTGGATAACGGGTAATTGGTAGTGACGTTGGTTGGTGGAATTGAGGTTGACCGCGATGATCAGGTCGCAATGACTCGACACCACCGGCACGATCGGTAAAGGGTTGAGGATGCCGCCATCCACCAGCATCCGGTTGCCTTGCATCACCGGGGTGAAGAGGCTGGGGATCGCCGCCGAGGCGCGCATGGCCTGGTGCAGACAACCCTCCTGGAACCAGATTTCCTGCTGGTTGGTCAGGTCCGTGGCCACGGCCGTGTAGGGAATGCGCAGGTCTTCGATATTGATCTCGCCGACGATCTTGCGGATCTGCCCGAAGACCTTCTCTCCGCGAATCGCCCCAAGCCGAAAGCTGACGTCCACCAGGCGCAACACATCGAGGTAATCCAGGCTTTCGATCCAGTTGCGATACTCGTCCAGTTTGCCTGCGGCATAAATCCCGCCAACCACCGCGCCCATGGAACAACCGGCGATGCAGGCGATGTCGTAACCACGCCGTTCGAGCTCTTCAATGACACCGATATGGGCATAGCCACGGGCTCCACCTGAGCCCAGTACCAGTGCGATACGCTTTTTCATGAATCGCCCTCGTCTGACAAGGTTCAACAATGCACCCATCAAGGGGCGGGCTCAATCGCCAAGGTCGCTCGATGGGCCGAGGGCGTCGTTTTTTCGACACTCCATGGCGGCACTTGGCTATTCTTGCCCGCGCTATAGTGAGTTTGCTTCGAGCGGCCAAGGCACTTTTCACGCGCCGGGCCGTCTTACCTGCACGACTGTTGACCTATCTTGAGGTGGTATTGATGAAAGCCTGGATTTGCGTACCTTTGATTGCGCTGGCGCTCGCCGGTTGTGCCGGCAAAACGGCTTACCGTGAAAGCTGCGGCAGCCAGATTGACGCCGCGTGGCATGAGCTAGACTTGGCCAAGGCCGAAGGTTTCGCCGGGACAGTCAGCTACTCCAAGGCCCTGTCGCTGCTGACCGGCGCCAAGACCCAGCAACAATTCGAAGCTTACGAAGGCTGCACCAGCAAAGCCGAGAAAGCGCGCTTCTATATTCGTGAGTCGCGTGCCGGTCGTTGAAGCAGTGATATAGAGGACACTCGATTCAGGGAGTAAACGATGTCTGATTTGGTTGATCGGTTGGTGGCTCATGTCCTGGGCCTTGAAGTCCGCTTGTTGGCCTGTCAGGCGCGTTTGACTGCCCGCACTGACCCTGAAGCGTTGCACGACCTGCGCACCACGGTTCGCCGTTTGCGCAGCCTCTTGCGCCCCTTGCGTGGCCTGCCCGGCGTCGAGCAGGTAGAAGTGGCGGCCTCTCGGGTCGGCGAGCTGACTACGCCGTTGCGCGATCGGGAAGTGCTGGCGGCGTATTTGCTCGAGCACGGTCAAGTCGAAGCCGCACACCGGCGCATGGCGCTGATGGCCGAGGCGTATCCGGCGGTGGCGGTCAGTCCCGAGCTGGCGCAGTTGCTGATGATCTTCGACGCCTTTCCGCGTTTTTTGCGCGCGTCCCAGCGTCAGGGTTTGCTCAAGGGCTTGCGCAAGCGCATTGAAAAACGCTTGGGCAAACAATGGAAAAAACTCGACGTTGCCTTGCACGACCCGGCCCACGACCGTCATCGCTTGCGCCTGTTGATCAAGCGTGTGCGCTACGGCATCGAGGCCTATCCCGAGCTGGACCGATTGCCGAAGGCGGCCTTGCCCCGATTGAAAGCGGCGCAGGGCGCGTTGGGGGATTGGCACGACAGTTGGCAATGGCTGGCCAGGGCGCAAGAAGAAGCTGACTTGCAGCCTTGTGTCGCGGTCTGGAAAACCACAATGGCTGACGCTGAAGCCCGCGCCGACCGTGTGCTCGACAAACTCAGCGCCCGCTGCTTCAAATCCTGAAAACACCAAGGTCAAATTGTGGGAGCGAGCCTGCTCGCTCCCACATGGGGTTGGTGTTGGATGCAGATTCGTATTCCTCGGCCATACGCGGCTCTTCTGTCAGTACTTTTGGCCGGAACAGGTGCTGTATCCACATCGCTGGCTGGTTAAGATCCTCCTCTCCTTTTCCCGTTTCCGAGGTCTTCATGCGTTTTTGCGATCTGCTCGACGCCGTCCGCCAGCAACCGCTGGAGCTGTCTATTCCGGCCGGATGGGCGCAGGGGCGGGCCAGTTTTGGTGGTTTAGTGGCGGCGTTGCAATACGAAGCCATGCGCGCAAAAGTCCCGGCAGACCGGCTGGTACGTTCGCTGGCGATTACCTTTGTCGGACCGGTCGAGCCTGAAGTGCCAGTCAGCTTTGAAGTTGATGTCTTGCGCGAAGGCAAGGCCGTCAGCCAGGTGCTGGGCCGGGCGATGCAAAAGGGGCAAGTGGTCACGTTGATTCAGGGCAGCTTCGGTGCCTCGCGGCTTTCCGAAGTGGCGATCACGGCTGAACCTGCCCCGCAAATGAAGCACTGGGACGAGTGTCAGGAATTGCCCTTCATCCCCGGCGTGATTCCGGAGTTCATGCGCCATCTGGCCATGCGCTGGGCCGTCGGAGGCATGCCGTTCACCGGCAACACTTCCCGTCAAATGGGCGGTTGGGTGCGGTTACGTGGGGATGTGAAGGAGGAGGCTGTCACCGAGTCGCATCTCCTCGCGCTGGTGGATGCTTGGCCGCCGTCCTTGTTGCCGCACCTGAAAAAAACCGCGATGGGCAGTACGCTGACCTGGACCATCGAATTCGTTCAGCCGTTGCTGGAACTGAGCACACTGGACTGGTGCAAATACCTGGTCGAAACCGAGCATGCCGCAGACGGCTATGGTCATGCGGCTGCGAAGTTGTGGAGCGCGGACGGCCGGTTGATCGCCATGAGCCGGCAGACGGTAACGATTTTCGCCTGATCAGTGCCGACGATGGCGCTCACGCCAGGCGCGCCACCAGCCGCCACTGAGGAAAAACCGCGGAAAGGTCAGGAACTGCTCGACCATCAAGCGTGATACCGCGTCTTTGCGATCACTGAATGGCTCGGCGGTTTGCGCCTCCAGGCTGTGACCGTGACGTTGCAGACCCAGCGCCGCGAACAGGCCGATCACGCCGATGGCGATGTTCAACAGGCTCAGGCTGAATACCCCGGAAACAATCAGCAGAAACGCGACGATGAACAGCGGCACGGCAATCAGGTGCAGTACCAGGTTGGTCGGGTGCTGGTGATTGTTCGGGTACGCGCGCCATTGCCAGGCGGGTAGGTTGGGGTGACGTTTGCCCATGTTGAAACTCCTCAATCCGTGTTGACCATATGATTGAAGAATAGGCGGGGGGAGGGCGGTCGGCGAATCGAGGTTGGCTATGGGGGTGATAGGTCGGGATTGATGTTGGCCGGGCTGACGCCTTCGCGAGCAGGCTCGCTCCCACAGTTGACCGAGTTCTTACAGGTGAATGCGATTAAATGTGGGAGCGAGCCTGCTCGCGAAGGGGCCCTCAGAGTTTGAGCTGCCCGATCGCCTTGCTCAACTCCCCAGCCAACGCCGCCAGTTCATGACTGGTCGTCGCTGAATTGATGGTCTGCTGCACAGTGTTCTCGGTCACATCGCGAATACTCACCACCGCCCGATTCATCTCCTCCGCCACCTGGCTTTGCTGCTCGGCCGCCACCGCAATCTGTGTATTGCTTTCACGCATCTGCGCCACGGCGCTGGTGATTTCAGCCAGCGCGGCGCCCGCTTCTTGAGCCTGCTTAACGCAGTCATCGGCCTTGAAGGAGCTTTCCTGCATGAAGTCCACCGCGTCCCGGGTTCCGGCTTGCAAGGCAGACACCATCAGGGTGATCTCGTCGGTGGAGGTCTGCACACTCTTGGCCAGATTACGCACCTCATCGGCCACCACTGCAAAGCCCCGACCCATTTCACCGGCGCGTGCCGCTTCGATGGCCGCATTCAGGGCCAGCAAATTGGTCTGCTCGGCAATGCTGTGTATCACGCCGACCACGCCGTTGATTTTCTGACTGTCCTCGGCCAAGCGTTGGATCATCTCCGCCGTTTGCTGCACACCGCTGGACAACCCGGCAATCGACTTCTGAACGCGGCTTACCACCTGCTGCCCACTGCCCGCCAATGAGTCCGCCGTTTGCGAGAGGTCGCGGGTGGCGCCAGCGTGCTGGGCGATGTGATAGACGGTGGCGGTCATTTCATTGATCGCCGTGGCGGCCTGATCGGTTTCGCTTTGCTGGCCGAGCATGCCGTGGCGCACTTCGTTCATGCTCGAAGCGAGGCGCGCGGCACCGACATCCAGTTGTCGCGCCGTGCTGGCGACGGTGTTGACCACCCGCTGGTAACCGGCCTGCATCGCGTTGAAGGCGTTGGCCATCTGCCCGACTTCGTCCTTGCAGGCCAGCGGCACACGGGCCGACAGGTCGCCGGTTTTTTCGACGTGGAGCATCACGTCTTTCAAGGTGTTGAGCTGGCTTAGCAGGAAGCGGATCAACAGTTGCGAAGCGCCCAACATCGCCAGCATCAGGATAAATACAGCCACCGCGTACTGGGCGAAGCGTTCGCCGAAGACTTGGCTCAGGCTCGGGCCAAAAGCGATCACCGCGACTTGCTGGCCGTCGGTACGGTTGATCACTTCGGCACCCATCAATGGGTTGTCGCCGAACAGCGGCAGTGGGTTGATCTCGACCCAGCCGTGGCTGTCAGTCAGTTCCAGGAGTAGCTGACCGTTCCACGATGGTGCCTGCCGTCGCCCGAAGATCAGCAAGTTGTCGGCCTCGGGCAGCGGTTGCCCGGAGGGCCAGGCACTGAGCAATCGCGCCTGCGCCTGAGCGGATACTTGTGCGGCGTGACGGCGGGCCTGTTGTTCGAGCTGCACGGCGTACAGCACCAGCAACAGCGTGGTGAAGAAGGCGACCGCGTTGACCGCCCAGAATTTGTATTTCAGCGAGATGTTGCTAAGCCAGGCACCCATGGAAGGTCTTCTCTGATAGCGGAAACAGCATTGGCAAGGTGCCAGCATTGTGCCGCTATCGAAGATTCTGAAATTGATATGAGTCAATGTGGGAGCGAGCCTGCTCGCGAAAGCGGTATGACATTCAACATTGATGTCGACTGACACAATGCTTTCGCGAGCAGGCTCGCTCCCACAGGGGGATTGTGGTTACCGGGGGATTGTGGGCAAGCCGAAAAATGCTCGTGCGCAGGCAGTGGTGTGATCCGCCAGATCCTCCACCGTTTCCCCACGATGCAACGCCACTTCCCGCAACACTTCAGTCAAATACGCCGGCTCGTTGCGACCGTTTTTCGGCTTCGGCCGCAAGCTGCGTGGCAACAGATACGGCGCATCGCTTTCCAGCATCAAACGCCCGCGTTTGATTTCCTTCACCAGCGGATGCAGGTGAGTGCCCCGGCGCTCATCGCAGATCCAGCCGGTGATACCGATGTGCAAATCCAGATCGAGGTAGCTGAACAGGGCTTTCTTTTCGCCGGTGAAGCAATGCACCACGGCGGCCGGCAATTGATCACGGTAATCACGCAGGATTTCCAACAATCGCTGACTGGCATCGCGCTCATGCAGGAACACCGGCAATTGCAACTCGACCGCCATCGCCAGGTGCTCTTCGAGAACTTTTTCCTGCTGCGGGCGTGGCGAGAAGTCACGATTGAAATCCAGCCCGCACTCGCCCACGGCCACTACGTTTGGCTCCTTGAGCAAAGTGCGCAAACGCTGCGCGCTGTCAGCGTTCCAGTCGCTGGCCGCATGCGGGTGAATGCCCGCCGTGGCGAACAGGCGTTGAGCGCTTTCGTCCAGCTGTTGGCACAGTTCCAAAGCCTGTTCGCTGCCCTCGACACTGGTGCCGGTCAGGACCAATTGGCAAACCCCTGCGGCGTACGCGCGGTCGAGTACGGCCTGGTGTTTGTCGGCAAAACTGGGGTTGGTCAGGTTGACGCCGATATCGATGAGTTGCATGGTGCTACCTCGGACCAAAGGCCGGAAAGCATATCAGAGCTGTAGATTTATAAGAAAAGCCAAGAACTACAACGAGTTAAAGCTGTCTCTTGATGCCGCGAGACAGGCCGGGGTGGCCAAGGTGCCATCACTGTGCCAGTCTTTCGCACTTTGCCAGCGCTCATGGCGCTCTGTTTCTGACGTTCGATTTCGTGATTTTTTTAGAAATCGGCCCAGTATTCTTTCCGGAGAGTGGATGACACGTCCCTCGATTTTGCTACTGTTGTGCTGTTCGTTGCTGCTGCCGATGCCGGCGGTCGCGCGTCTGGCCGGACCGCTGCAAGCCGTGCCGGCGGCCAAGGTGCGCGATCTGGCGGAAATTCGCAGCAGCCGCGTGTTGCGAGTGCTGGTCAATCAGAGCCGCAACAGCTCCGGTGAAGTCCAGGGCCAGGCCATCGGCGTGGAATACCACCGCTTGCGCGCCTTCGAGCAGTACCTCAATGGCCACGCCCGCGACGGTCAGGAAGTCACCCTCAAGATCATCCCCAAAGCCAAGGATCAACTGCTCGGCGCCTTGCAGCGCGGGGAAGGGGATCTGGTCGCGCCCGGGGAGTTGCTCGATTTGCAGCCTGGCCACGCAGTCAGCAGCAGCGAACCGATCGCCAGCAACATCCCGTTGGTGCTGGTTGGGATCAAGGGCGAGCGGCGTTACACGCGGGTCGAACAACTCGCGGGCAAGACCCTGGCGTTGCCCACCGGCAGCGCGGCCGGCGATGCCGTGAGCCAGCTCAATTCAAAACTCGCCCTGCACAAGTTGGCACCGATAAAGATCGAGTGGGTCGATCCCAGCCTGGCCGTCGAAGACGTGCTGGAAATGGTTCAGGGCGGGATCTTTCACCTGACCATCGTCGAGCAACCGATTGCCGAGCGCTGGGGCAAGATCCTGCCCAAATTGCGCTTCGACAAGCAGCTGTTGATCAGCGAGCCGGGCGAAGAGTTCTGGTTTGTGCGCCGCGATGCCTCGATGCTGCGGGCGAGCATCGATCGTTTTCTAACGACGTACAAGAAGCCGTCGGACCAGGACGTGGCGTTTCTGCGGATCTATCGCCGGCTGTACCAAGTGCACTATCCACTGGCCAAGGCCGACCGTCAGCGCCTGGAAAAACTGCGACCGGTGCTGCAGAAGCACGCCGATGCCCAAGGCATGGACTGGTTGAACCTGGCGGCGCTGGCGTTCAAGGAGTCGGCGCTGCAACCCAACGCCCGCAACGGTGGTGGCCCCACCGGCCTGATGCAAATCACCCCGTCTGCCGCCCAGCGGGTGGGGGTCAACAACATTCAGGACCTTGACGCCAACGTGCAGGCTGGGGCCAAGTACCTGGCCATGATCCGCCGCAAGTTCTTCGCCAGCCCCAAGCTCAACGAACGTGAGCGCATGGCGTTCGTGCTGGCGGCCTACAACATCGGCCCGGAGCGGGTTCAGGGCATGCGCGCCGAAGCCCGGCGACGTGGCCTGAATCCCAACCAGTGGTTTTTCCAGGTCGAGCGCATTGCCATGGAACAGGTGGGGATGGGCCCCGTCAGCTATGTTAATAGCGTGAACAAGTATTACCTGGCGTTCGATCGTGAGAGGGAGTCATTGGAGCCGCAGGGACAAAAAGTCGTCTCTCGTAAATAATCGACTAAACTGATTGTTATGTCGCAATTATTGCGTTTTTTACATTTGTTTTATCGATTAATATGGCGCCCAACGAACACACACTCACAATGGATGACACAGCATGAGTTCACTGATCAACAAGGTACTGTTTACCCGCGCCGGTTTCGGCCTGACCGCGATACGGATTGTCGTAGGGGTCATCTTCGCCGCTCATGGCGCACAGAAACTCTTCGGGATGTTTGGTGGCTACGGCATTGCCGGCACCGCGCAGTACATGGAAAGCCTCGGTCTGGCACCCGGTCACCTGATGGCGATTCTGGCCGGTGGTACCGAGTTCTTCGGTGGCCTGGCGTTGATCATCGGTCTGCTGACACGTCCGGCAGCACTGGGCCTGACCTTCCTCTCGCTGGTCGCGATTTTCTCGGTGCACATCCATAACGGCTTGTTCATGGCCAACAACGGCTATGAATTCGCCCTGGCCTTGCTGGGTGGTAGCATCGCGGTATTGATCGAAGGTGCCGGCAAGCTGTCGCTGGACCGCGCCATTACCGACTGACCGCTCTGGCTCAACGAAAAGGCCCGCATTGCGCGTAATGCTGTTCACTTAAGTATTTGAGTCTCAGCAAGGCTTCATCGAAAATCCGATGCCAGACCTCTGGCATCGG